>NZ_AP022573.1:4206241-4506687 GCF_010729105.1 Mycobacterium saskatchewanense | reverse complement strand
GGACGCCTTAGGCCGCCGGGGTCGGGGGCGCGGCGTAGGCCTCGTCCCGGCGGTCGAGCCACTTGTCCGCCAGCGCCAGCCCCACCAGCGCGGCCGTGGCGGCAAGCCAGCACACCACCGCGATGGAGCCGGCGGGGATGATGGCTAGCCCGGCGTTGCGGTGCTGCACCCGGACGAGGTTCGGGTCGTTCTTGTTGTACTCGACGTAGATCCGCATGCCCGTCGCGAGCTCGGACGGATACAGCACGCCGAGCTCGGGGCGGTAGGTGACTCTGTCGGGGGTGACGAATTCGATGGTCGAGCGGCGCGGCCCGGCGCTGAGCACCTCGGCCTGCGCCACGCCCATGTTGTGCCGGATCGCCAAATCGTTGCGCCAGGCGCCGGCGACCAGGAGCACCGACTGCAGCGTCACCAGGCCCGCCACGATGAGGACCGTGATCCGCGCCCATCGCAACGCCACCCTGGCCCGCGTTTTCGGCGGTTCGTCGCTGCGGCCATGAATGAGGATGCGCGCCACCGTCTTCGGCGAGATCACCGCGGGCCGAACCTCATAACGCGGCCTTGATGGCGGCGTGCAGCCGCCGCAGCGAAGACCGGTCCGCCTTGACCTCCAGCACACGCAGGCCGGGCTCCGGTTCGTCAAGGGCCGCGTGCAGGTCGTCGACCTCGATCTGCCTGCTCTCGACGTGGTAGGCGCGACACAGCGCGCCGACGTCGACGTCGTGCGGCGTGCCGAACACCCGCGACGACACGTCGGAGAACCGGGGATCGCCCTGCTCGAGCAGCTCGAAGATGCCTCCGCCGTTGTCGTTGGACACCACGATGGTCAGCGCGCGCGGCGTCGGCTCGGTGGGGCCGATCAGCAGCCCTGAGCTGTCGTGGACGAAGGTCAGGTCCCCGATCAGCGCGACGGTGCGCCCGTCGTGGGCCGCCTCGAAGGCCAACGCCGCCCCGATCGCCGTGGAGACGGTCCCGTCGATGCCGGCGACGCCGCGGTTGGAACGCACCTGGATGCCCGTCGGGTTGAGGCCGACCAGGGCGGCGTCGCGGACGGGGTTGGACGCCCCGAGCACGAGCTGGTCGCCGGGCCGCAGCGCGTCGGCCATCGCCGCGGCGACGTGCAGGCCGGTGGTCAGCGGGTGCGCCGCCAGCTGCCCGCGGACGGCCGCCAACGCATGCCGGTTGACCTCCGCACAGCGGCGCAGCCAGGCGGGATTGGGGGTCCCGGTGGTGACGGCGCGGGTGCCGGTCGCCTGGGAATTGCCCGAGACGTCGGGCCAGCGCGGGCCCGTGGTCAGCGCGTACACCGGCACCTGCGGGTCGGCCAGCAGCGTCGACACCGGACGGTGCAGCGTGGGGCGGCCCAGCATGATCACCTGCTTGGGACGCAGCAGGGGCAGCGCGAGGGGGTGCAGCGGGTTGGCCGCGGCCGGGGCCGTCGGCTCGGCGGCGGTGGGCAGCTGAGCCAGATTGGGATGGAGGCCCGCGCCGTGCCCGGCGATCACCACCGTGTCGGGCGACACGTCGATGTCGAGCGGCTGGTCGAAGGTGACCGGCGGCGCGTAGGTCCAGGGCTTGCCCCCGGGCCGGCCCGGCGGGACCGCCGCGCCGTGCGGTTCGCTATCCGGCACCAGCGGCTCGCGCAGCGGGATGTCGAAGTGCACGGGGCCGGCATTGGCCGTGCGGGCGCCCGTGGCGGCGACCAGCACGCGGCAGGTGGCCGACCGCCAGGTGGCGTTGAGCGCGGGCAGCCGCTCGGGCGCGTTCTCGGCCAGGCCGAGGCTGATGGTGGCGCGGACCTGGGTGCCGAAGTAGCCCAGCTGTTCCATGGTCTGGTTGGCGCCGGTGCCCAGCAGCTCGTACGGCCGGTTGGCCGACAGCACGATCAGCGGCACCCGGGCGTAGTTGGCCTCGACCACCGCCGGGCCCAGGTTGGCCACCGCGGTGCCGGACGTCATTGCGACGCACACCGGCGCACCGGCCCCGATCGCCAGGCCGATCGCCAGGTAACCGGCGGTGCGCTCGTCGATGCGCACGTGCAGCCGGATGCGGCCGGAGCGGTCGGCGTCCTGCAGGGCGAACGCCAGCGGCGCGTTCCGGGAGCCCGGGCACAGCACCACGTCGCGGACGCCGCCGCGGATCAGCTCGTCGACGACGACGCGGGCCTGTGTCGTCGAGGGGTTCATCAGTACAGGGTGTCACAGCCCGCTGACCGCGCGTCGAGCGTGGAGTTGTCGGGCGGATCGCCGGAGAAACTAGACCTTCACGTTCGCGAGGAACTGCAGCGCCGCGTTGTTGACCGCCTGCGGCCGCTCGAAGAAGCCCAGGTGGCCCGCGTCGGGAATCTGCAGGTAGCGGCCGTTGGGCATGGCGTCGGCGACCTCGCGCCCGAGGTACGGCGGCGTCACGATGTCGTCGGCGAAACCGATGACGAGCGCCGGGGCGGCGATGCTGCGATAGGCGGGGAGCCGGTTGGTCTGCGGGGACACGTCCAGCTGGCAGCGCAGCCCGGGCGTGCGCTTGATGGGCCAGGCCTCGAACATCATGATCCAGTCGGCGACGGCCGCGTCGTCGTTGATGGTCTTGCGCGAAAAGCTCTCGAGCAGACGATTTCTTACGTCCAGCCCGGGCGGCAGCTCGATCCCGGACGCGTACAGCTCGACCTCGGCCTCGTGGAAGAACTGGCGGGCGCGGTCCAGGCGGCCGCGGGTGGCCATCAGCACCGCTGCGCTGACCAGCTCGGGCCGCACCACCATGAGCTCCTGGGCGATGAACGAACCCATCGAGACGCCGACGATTCGGGCCGGGGCGGCGCCCAGCGACTCGATCAGCGCGGCGGTGTCGGCGACCATGGTCTGCGTCGTGAAGCCTTCGGCGTTCTCGGTCGCGCCGATCCCGCGGTTGTCGAAGGTGATGCAGCGGTATCCGGCCGCCAGGAACGCCGGCACCTGATGCGGGTGCCAGGTGCGTCCCGCGCCGCCGCGGCCGGCGATGAAAACGACGGGCTCGCCGGACCCGCGGTCGTCGTAAGCCAGGTTGATCACTCGGACGACGGTACAAGCAGCGGGTGGCAGGCCTTGACCCGGTCGATCCACCACTGCCGCCGCTCGGGCATCGCCGCCAGCTCCCGCAGGCGCGCCGGGTCGGGCGTCACCGGCCCGACGGCCAGGGCGCCGTCGACGGGGGCGGCGACGTCGGCGACGTCGCGCACGAACAGGCCGCCGGTGCCCAGGCCACAGGCGTGCCGCAGCACGGGCAGGGCGGCCGCGGCGGTCAGGCCCTGGGCGATGCCGACGGCCGAGTCGAGCGCGCTGGACACCACGACGGGGATGTCGATCTGCGCGGCGATCGCCAGCAGGGCCGAGACGCCGCCCAGCGGAGCGACCTTGAGCACCGCGACGTCGGCGGCGCGGGCGCGGACCACCGCCAGCGGGTCGTCGGCCTTGCGGATGCTCTCGTCGGCGGCGATCGGCACGTCGATCCGCGCGCGCAGCTCGGCGAGTTCGGCGACGGTGGCGCAGGGCTGTTCGAGGTACTCCAGCGGGCCGTCGGCGGTCAGGGCGGCCGCGGCCCGCGCCGCCTCGTCGACGGTCCAGCCGCCGTTGGCGTCCACCCGCACGATCGGGACCAGGTCGCGCACGGCGTTCACCCGGGCGACGTCGTCGGCGAGCGTCTGGCCGGGCTCGGCGACCTTCACCTTCGCGGTGCGCGCGCCGGGGAACCGGGCGAGCACCTCGCCCACCCGCGAGGCGGCGACGGCCGGCACGGTGGCGTTGATCGGAATGCGGTCGCGCTGTGGCGGAGGCGGCGGCCGATAGGCGGCCTCGATTCCGGCGGCGAGCCAGTGCGCGGCCTCCGGCGGCCCGTACTCCACGAACGCCCCGAATTCCCCCCAGCCCGCGGGCCCCTCGATCAGCGCGACCTCCCGGGTGGTGATGCCGCGGAACCGCACCCGCATCGGCAGGGCGACGACGTGCAGGCGGTCGAGCAGCTCGTCGAGGGGCGGTCTCACTCGCCGCAGACCCGGCGGCCGGCGAGATACGTCGCCCGGACGTCGAGCTCGGCGATCCGCTCGGGGGGCACGGCCCTCGGATCGGCCGACAGCACCACCATGTCGGCGTACTTGCCGACCTCCAGCGAGCCGATCGCGTCGTCGGAGAACAGCTGCCAGGCGGCGTCGATCGTCTGCGCCCGGATCGCCTGGTCGACCGTCAGCCGCTCCTCGGGCGCCAGCACCCGGCCGCTGGGCGCCGTGCGGGTCACGGCCACGCTGATGTTGCGCAGCGGCTCCTCCGGCGTCACCGGCGGATCGTTGTGCAGCGAGATCCGCATGCCGGTGGCGACGGCGGAACCCGCGGGCATCCAACGGGATCCGTGCTCCTCCCCGAACAGGCCGTCGACGATGATGTCGCCCCAGTAGTGGATCTGGTCGACGAAGATGCTGCACGTGACGCCGAGGTCGGCGGCGCGCTGCAGCTGCTCGGGACGGATGGCGCCGACGTGCTCGAGCCGCAGCCGGTGGTCGGGGCGCGGGTGGCGGCTCAAGGCCTCTTCGTAGACGTCGAGGATGGTGTCGACGCCCGCGTCGCCCTGCACGTGGCAGGCCATCGGCCAGCCCAGCGGGTAGTAGGCGCCGACGATCTCTGTCAGCTGCTCCTTGGTGTAGTTGGCGTGTCCGCACGAGCCGGGCACCACCCCGATGGCGCGGGTTGCGGCGGTGTCCAGGTACGGGAAGGACAGGGCGATGTTGCCGACCCACGGCGAGCCGTCCACCCAGATCTTGATGCCGACCTGGCGCAGCATGTCGTCGCCCTCACCGGGGGTGGCGTCGGTGTGCATCTGCGGGTTGGAGATCTCGTAGGTGCGCAGCCGGACCGTCAGCTCGTTGCGCAGCCGTTCGACGAGGGGCTTGAACGATGGGTCGAACGCCATCTCCGAGCAGGTGGTCAGCCCGGCCCGGTTGAGCCGGGCGCACTCGTCGCGCAGCATCGCCGGGTAGTCGGCGGGCTCGATGGCGCCGGCCAGCAGCGGGAACACTGCGCCGGTCTCCTCCGCGGCGCCGTCGAGTTCGCCCCGCGCGTCGCGACCGAACTTGGCGCCCTTGGGGTCCGGGGTATCGCGGGTCAGGCCGCAGCGGCGGGCCGCGTGCGAGTTGAAGAAGGCCTTGTGCCCGGAGTTGTGGATGATGACCAGCGGGCCGTCGGGCGCGGTGTCGTCGAGCCAGGCCAGCGTCGGCTCGGGAAGCCCGGTCTGCAGCAACGGATCCCAGCCGTTGAGGTAGGCGCCGGCCGCGCCCCGCGTCGCGACCTCGCGGTGCACCGCCGCGACGACGTCGTCGGCTTTCGGGAGCGTGACGGGGCGGATGTCGACGATCCGGTCCGACAGCGCCATCGCCTCCATCAACGGATGGCCGTGCGCCTCAACGAATCCCGGCATTACGCAGCCGTCACCGACGTCGACGGTCTCGGTGCCGGCGCCGATGTGGACCGCGACGTCGTCGCGACTTCCGACGGCAACGATGCGGCCGTCGGCAACGGCGATCGCCTCGGCCGTGGGCCGGCTCTCATCGACGGTCAGGATCGTTCCGGTGATGACGAGATCTGCGGCGACCATAGGGAGGGATGCTAGTGGTGATCGGCCTTGCGAAGGGGGTTGCTGACTGGAATTGCAACACGTTCTAGTCTGGCCACATGAGCGACGAGCTGCTGCGCCATCCCATTCATTCCGGACACCTGACCGTCGGTGCGCTCAAGCGCAACAAGAACAAGCCGGTGCTGCATCTCGGCGACACCACGCTGACCGGTGGGCAGCTCGCCGAGCGCATCAGTCAGTACATTCAGGCGTTCGAGGCGCTCGGTGCGGGCACCGGCGCCACCGTCGGGCTGCTGTCGCTGAACCGGCCCGAGGTGCTGATGATCATCGGCGCCGGCCAGGTCCAGGGTTACCGGCGCGTGGCACTGCATCCCCTGGGCTCCCTGGACGACCACGCCTACGTGCTGGGCGACGCCGGCGTGACGTCGCTGATCATCGACCCCAACCCGGCGTTCGTCGAGCGGGCGCTGGGCCTGCTGGAGAAGGTGCCCGGCCTCAAGCAGGTCCTGACCATCGGGCCGGTCCCCGAGGCGCTCGGGGATTCCGCGGTGGACCTGGTCGCCGAGGCCGCGAAGTATCCGCCGAAGCCGTTGGTGGCGGCCGACCTTCCGCCCGATCACATCGGCGGGATGGCCTACACCGGCGGCACCACCGGCAAGCCCAAGGGCGTGTTGGGCACCGCGCAGTCGATCACCACGATGACCACGATCCAGCTCGCCGAGTGGGAGTGGCCGGAGAACCCCCGCTTCCTGATGTGCACCCCGCTGTCGCATGCCGGGGCGGCGTTCTTCGTGCCGACCATCATCAAGGGCGGCGAGCTGGTGGTGCTGACCAAATTCGACCCGGCCGAGGTGCTGCGCGTGATCGAGGAGCAGAAGATCACCGCGACCATGCTGGTGCCGTCGATGATCTATGCGCTGATGGACCACCCCGATTCACACACCCGCGACCTGTCCGCACTGGAGACCGTCTATTACGGCGCCTCGGCGATGAACCCGGTGCGGCTGGCCGAGGCCATCCGTCGCTTCGGGCCGATCTTCGCCCAGTACTACGGGCAGTCCGAAGCCCCGATGGTGATCTCCTACCTGGCCAAGAAGGACCACGACGAGAAACGGCTCACCTCCTGCGGGCGGCCCACCCTGTTCGCGCGCACGGCGCTGCTCGACGCCGACGGCAACCCGGTGCCGCAGGGCGAGGTCGGCGAGATCTGCGTGTCCGGGCCGCTGCTTTCCGGCGGGTACTGGAACCTGCCGGAGGAGACGGCCAAGACGTTCAAGGACGGCTGGCTGCACACCGGGGACATGGCCCGCGAGGATGAGGACGGCTTCTGGTTCATCGTCGACCGGGTCAAGGACATGATCGTCACCGGCGGGTTCAACGTGTTCCCCCGCGAGGTCGAGGACGTCGTCGCCGAACACCCGGCCGTCGCGCAGGTGTGCGTGATCGGCACGCCCGACGAGAAGTGGGGTGAAGCCGTCACTGCCGTGATCGTGCTGCGGCCCGACCATCCCTCCGACGAGGAGTCGGTGGCGCGGGTGACCGTCGAGATCCAGTCCGCGGTCAAGGAGCGCAAGGGTTCGGTGCAGTCGCCCAAGCAGGTGATCGTCGTCGAGTCGGTGCCGGTGACCGCGCTGGGCAAGCCCGACAAGAAGGCCGTGCGCGCGCGGTTCTGGGAGGGCGCCGGCCGCGCTGTCGGCTAGGTTTCGGCGCCGACGCCCGGCTCGCCGGGCTGTCACGGCCACGCGCCCGGCTGGCCGGGCACGCGGCTAGGCCACGACAGCTAGGCGGCGATCCCGGCCACCAGCAGGTCAAGCATGCGGCCGCGCTGCTCCGGCGAGCCGCTGGCCAGGAAGGTGCCGATCAGGCTCGACACCACGTCGTCGGCCTGCACGTCTGCGCGCAGGCTGCCGTCGTCGGCGCCGGCCCGCAACAGCAGGTCGACGGCGCCGACGATGCTGTCGCGCGTCTGGGTGGGCTGCATCGCACCGGAGGCGAACATCGCCTGCAGCGACTCGGCCATCCCGCGCTTGGCGGCCACGAAGCCGGCGTAGCGGTCCATCCAGCGTCGCAGCGCCTCCTTGGGCGGATGCCGTTCGAGCAGCTGCCCCGCGGCGGCGGCCACCTCCGCGAGCTCGGCGCGGTAGACCGCCTCCACCAGGGCCTCGCGGGTGGGGAAATGGCGGTAGAGCGTCCCGATCCCGACGCCGGCGTCGCGCGCGATCGCCTCGAGCGACACGGGGCCGCCCTGCGAGAACGCCGCTGTCGCCGCCGCGAGCAGCCTCTCGCGGTTCCGGCGCGCGTCGGATCGACTCGGCTCGACCAAAGCGGAGGTACCTCCGTTTCTGCTAGGCTTCGCCCCATACGGAGGAGCCTCCGCATTCTCTCCAGTGTCTCAGACGGGAGCATCATGACGGACAAACCACGGCCCGGCGGCGTCACCACCCTGGGCGCACACACGGTCGCCAGGGTCGGCTATGGCGCCATGCAGCTGTTCGAGACCACCCCGGAAGACGCGGCCACCGTGCTGCGCCGCGCGGTCGAGCTCGGCGTCGACCACATCGACACCGCCTCGTTCTACGGCCCCGGCGAGGTGAACCGCCGGATCCGCGCCGCGCTGGCGCCCTACCCCGACGAGCTCGTCATCGTCAGCAAGGTCGGCGCGCGATACACCGGCGAACAGCCGATCCCCCTCGCGGCCGCGCAGAAGCCCGCCGAGCTGCGCGCCGCGGTGGAGGACGACCTGCGCCAGCTCGGCCTCGAGCGCGTCCCGGTGGTGAACCTGCGGCGCATGGACCTCGGGCCCGGCGTGGCCGCCGAGCGCGACCAGGTCGTCGATCTGGACGACCAACTCGCCGAGATGATCGCCCTGCGCGACGAGGGCAAGATCGGCGGGATCGGCATCAGCGCCGTGCCGCTGGAAGTCCTGCGCCGGGCCCTGCCCGCGGGGATCGCCTGCGTGCAGAACGCGTACAGCGTGCTCGACCGCTCGCAGGAGGAGACGCTCGACGTCTGCACGGCCGAGGGAATCGCGTGGGTGCCGTACTTCCCGCTGGGGTCGTCGTTTCCCGGCTTCCCGAAGGTCGCCGACGACGCGGTGGTTGCCGAGATCGCCGGGGAGCTGGGGGCCACACCGGCGCAGGTCGGGCTGGCGTGGGTGCTGGCCCACGCGCCCAACGCGTTGCTGATTCCCGGGACGCGGTCGGTCACGCACCTCGAGGAGAACATCGGCGCGGCGGGTGTCACCCTGGACAACGACGCTCTGGAACGGCTGGACGCCGTCGGCTCCACCGAGCCCCAGCCGCACGGGGTGGAGCGCTTCCAGAGGTAACGTCGCTGGCTATGGGAAGCGGCAAACCGATCAGGCCGCCGTGGTGGCTGAAGCCGGCGAACAAGCTGTTCATCCGGATGTCGCGGCTGGGAATCAGTTTCGGCGGCGAAAGCCCGGTGGTGTTGACCGCCCTGGGCCGCAGGTCGGGCGCGGCGCGCTCGACGCCGGTGACCCCGCTCACGGTCGACGGGCGGCAGTACGTCGTCGCCGGGTTCCCGGGCGCCGACTGGGTGGCGAACGTGCGCGCCGCCGGTGAGGCGACGATCGCGCGTGGCCGCCGGGTCCAGCGCGTGCGGATGGCCGAGCTCTCCGCCGAGGACGCGCGGCCGGTCCTGCGCGCCTTCCCCACCGAGGTGCCCACCGGCGTCGGCTTCATGAAGCGGGCCGGACTCGTCACTGACGGCCGCCCCGATGAATTCGAAGCGCTGGCCGGCCGGTGCGCCGTCTTCCGCCTGGACCCGATTTAGGAGTCTCACCTTGAGCGACAACCCATTTGATGCGCTGGCGTGGCGACAGGTCGACGGGTTCGGCGACCTGACCGACATCACCTACCACCGCCACGTCACCGACCCCACGGTGCGGGTGGCGTTCGACCGGCCCGAGGTGCGCAACGCGTTTCGGCCGCACACCGTCGACGAGCTGTACCGGGTGCTCGACCACGCCCGCATGTCGCCCGACGTCGGGGTGGTGCTGCTGACCGGCAACGGCCCGTCGCCCAAGGACGGCGGCTGGGCGTTCTGTTCGGGCGGCGATCAGCGCATCCGGGGCCGCAGCGGCTACCAGTACGCGTCCGGGGAGACCGCCGACACGGTCGACGCCGCCCGCGCGGGCAGGCTGCACATCCTCGAGGTGCAGCGGCTGATCCGGTTCATGCCCAAGGTCGTCATCTGCCTGGTCAACGGCTGGGCGGCCGGCGGCGGCCACAGCCTGCATGTGGTCTGCGACCTCACCTTGGCCAGCCGCGAGCACGCCCGGTTCAAGCAGACCGACGCCGACGTCGGCAGCTTCGACGGCGGCTACGGCAGCGCGTACCTGGCCCGTCAGGTGGGCCAGAAGTTCGCCCGGGAGATCTTCTTCCTGGGCCGCCCCTACACCGCCGAGCAGATGCACCGCATGGGCGCGGTCAACGAGGTCGTCGACCACGCCGAGCTGGAGAGGGTCGCCGTGCAGTGGGCGGCGGAGATCAACGCCAAGTCGCCGCAGGCCCAGCGGATGCTGAAGTTCGCCTTCAACCTGCTCGACGACGGCCTGGTGGGCCAGCAGCTGTTCGCGGGCGAGGCCACCCGGCTGGCCTACATGACCGACGAGGCCGTCGAGGGCCGCGACGCGTTCCTGGAGAAGCGCCCGCCGGACTGGAGCCGGTTCCCCCGGTACTTCTAGCGCCGGAACCGGTGGCGGGGCTCCCCTCTAGACTCGCCACCCGTGAGTAAGAGCCCGCTGCGCCGCATCACCGACCAGATCGTGCTAGCCACCATGCGGCCCCCGGCGTCGCCGCAGGTGCTGGTGAATCGGCCCGCCATGAAGCCCGTCGACCTCGCGGGCAAGCGCATCCTGCTGACCGGGGCGTCGTCGGGCATCGGCGAGGCCGGCGCCGAGCGGCTGGCGCGCCTGGGCGCGACGGTGGTCGTCGTCGCGCGCCGCCGGGACCTGCTGGACGCGCTGGCCGACCGGATCACGGCGGCCGGCGGCAGCGCGCTGGCGATCCCGTGCGACCTCTCGGACATGGAGGCCATCGACGCGCTGGTCGCCGACGTCGACAACCGACTCGGCGGGATCGACATCCTGATCAACAACGCCGGCCGGTCCATCCGCCGGCCGCTGGCCGAGTCGCTGGACCGCTGGCACGACGTCGAGCGGACCATGGTGCTCAACTACTACGGCCCGCTGCGGCTGATCCGCGGCTTCGCGCCCGCAATGCTCGAGCGCGGCGACGGACACATCATCAACGTCTCCACGTGGGGGGTGCTGTCGGAGGCCTCGCCGCTGTTCGCGGTTTACAACGCCTCGAAGGCCGCGCTGTCGATGGTGAGCCGGGTCGTCGAGACCGAATGGGGCGACAAGGGGGTGCACTCGACGACGCTGTACTACCCGCTGGTGGCCACCCCGATGATCGCGCCGACGAAGGCCTACCAGGGCATGCCCGCGCTGACGTCGGAGGAGGCGGCCGAGTGGATGGTCACCGCCGCCCGCACCCGCCCGGTGCGCATCGCGCCGCGGATGGCCATCGCGGCCAAGGCGCTGGACACCTTCGGCCCCCGGCTGGTCAACACGCTCATGCAGCGGCAGAGCATCCAGCCGAACCGGGCGGTCGGCCGCTGACCCTGTGCTAGACACGATGCTATGGAGATCCTGGCCAGCCGGATGTTGCTGCGGCCGGCGGACTACGAGCGGTCGCTGAGGTTCTACCGCGACGAGATCGGCCTGGCGATCGCGCGGGAATACGGCGCCGGCACAGTGTTTTTCGCCGGTCAGTCCTTGCTCGAGCTGGCCGGTTTCGGCTCCCCGGACCACTCGCGCGGGCCGTTTCCCGGCGCGCTGTGGCTGCAGGTCCGCGACATCGACGGGACGCAGGCTGAGCTGCGGGGCCGCGGAGTGCCGATCGCGCGCGAGGCCCGCCGCGAGCCGTGGGGCCTGCACGAGATGCATGTGACCGATCCCGACGGCATCACGCTGATCTTCGTCGAGGTCCCGGGCGACCATCCTCTGCGCCGCGACACCCGCGGTGAACGCGCCGGAACACCAGGTTAATGGGGAGGTAACATCTGGCGACGAGCCGCGTTTCGGCTCTCCGTGGGTTCGACAATTGAATGCCCCTACCACCAGAATCAGGCATTGTGAACATAGAATTGTTCCTCTTGATCATTGTCGTAATCACGGCACTGGCTTTCGATTTCACCAACGGCTTCCACGACACCGGCAACGCGATGGCGACGTCCATCGCGAGCGGTGCGCTCAAGCCCAAGGCGGCCGTCGCACTGTCCGCGGTGCTCAACCTCGTCGGCGCGTTCATGTCCACCGCGGTCGCCGCCACCATCGCCAAGGGGCTGATCGACGGGCACATCGTGACGCTGCAGCTGGTGTTCGCCGGCCTGGTCGGCGGCATCGTCTGGAACCTCATGACGTGGCTCCTCGGCATCCCCTCAAGCTCGTCGCACGCCCTGATCGGCGGCATCGTCGGCGCCACCATCGCCGCGGTCGGCGCGCATGGCGTGATCTGGAAGGGCCTGGTGTCCCACGTGCTCATCCCGGCCGTCGTCGCCGCGATCCTGGCCATCGCGGTCGGGGCCATCGCGACCTGGCTGGTGTACCGCGTCACCCAGGGCCTCGACGCCAAGCGCACCGAGGCCGGGTTCCGGTACGGCCAGTGGGGCTCGGCCTCGCTGGTCTCGCTGGCGCACGGCACCGGCGACGCCCAGAAGACGATGGGCATCATCTTCCTGGCGCTGATGTCCTACGGGTCCATCAGCAAGACCACCGCCGCGCCGCCGCTGTGGGTCATCGTGGGTTGCGCGCTGTCGATGGCCGCGGGAACTTACCTCGGCGGCTGGCGGATCATCCGCACCCTGGGCAAGGGACTGGTCGAGATCAAGTCGCCGCAGGGCATGGCGGCCGAGTCGTCCTCCGCCGCCGTCATCCTGCTCTCCACCCACTTCGGCTACGCGCTGTCCACCACGCAGGTCTGCACCGGCTCGGTGCTGGGCAGCGGGCTGGGCAAGCCGGGCGGCGAGGTCCGCTGGAGCGTGGCCGGCCGGATGGTGGTCGCGTGGCTCGTCACCCTGCCGCTGGCCGGGCTGGTCGGGGCGATCACCTACTGGATCGTGCACCTCATCGGCGGATACCCCGGCGCCATCATCGGCTTCAGCCTGCTGGTCGCCGTCTCGGCGACCATCTACATCCGGTCGCGCAAGGTCAAGGTCGACCACAACAACGTCAACGCCGAATGGGAGGGCAGCCTCACCGCCGGCCTCGACGGCATTGAGACCGAGAGGCCGCCCCTCAATACCGGCGGCCCCACGGCGGGCAACGGGGCGCCGCCCCGGTACAACGCCGAAGGCGACACCGTGAGCGCGGGGAACCCCTCATGAGCGGGTTCGGTGAGTGGTTCAACTACGAGGCGTCGCTCAAGATCCTGGTCTTCAGCATGGTGGCCGGCGCCGCGCTGCCCGGGCTGTTCGCACTCGGGCTCCGGTTCCACGCCGTCGGCGGTGGCGAGGTCAGCCCGGACGGCGGGCAGCCCCACAAGAACCCGGCGCTGCTGGCCGTCGCCTGGGTGATCTACGCCATCGTCGTCGCGGCCATCCTCTTCGCCCTGCTCTACATCTCCCGCGACTTCATCGCGCACCAAACCGGCCAGGCGTTCCTGGGAGCGAAGCCCAAGTAGCATCGAAAGATGCCACCCAACCGCCGAACCACAGCCCGGGGGGGTCGCCGTAAATGAACGGATTTCTCACTTCGATCGTCTCGTGGCTGCGCGCCGGCTACCCGGAGGGCATCCCCGCCACCGACACCTTCCCGATCCTGGCCCTGCTGACCCGCCGGCTCGGCCACGACGAGGTCATGGCCGTCGCCCACGAACTCATCCAGCGGGGGGACTTCGACGACGTCGACATCGGCGTGCTGATCACCCAGATCACCGACGAGCTGCCGTCGCCGGAGGACGTCGAGCGGGTGCGCGAGCGGCTGGCCGCCCAGGGCTGGCCGTTCGACGAAACCCGGGAGGCCGGGGACCCGGCATAGCGGTTCTGCGTGCGCTCAGCGTCTGGCCGGGTGCGGCCGTCTCGTCGCTGATGCCGGCCCTGGAACGGGTGCTTGACGGCCGCGATGCCGCCTTGGTGCCGCTGTCCCCCGACGATGACGCCGCGCTGGACGCCCTGCGGGTCGGCGCGGACATCGACGACGACGTGGCCCTGGTGGCGACGACGTCGGGGACCACCGGCGCGCCCAAGGGCGCGTTGCTGACCGCCGCGGCCCTGACGGCCAGCGCGGCCGCTACCCACGACCGCCTCGGCGGACCGGGCGGCTGGCTGCTGGCGTTGCCGCCGTACCACATCGCCGGTGTGCAAGTGCTGGTGCGCAGCGTGCTCGCCGGCAGGATCCCGGTCGAGCTGGACGTCTCCGCCGGGTTCGACGTCGCCGAGCTGCCGGCCGCCGTCGCGCAGCTGGGGCCGGGCCGGCGCTACACCTCGCTGGTGGCCGCCCAGCTCGACAAGGCGCTCACCGACCCGGCGGCGACCGGCGCACTCGCGGAGCTGGACGCCGTGCTCCTCGGCGGCGGCCCGGCGTCACCGCGCGTCCTCGACGCGGCGGCCGCAGCCGGTGTCACGGTGGTGCGCACCTACGGGATGAGCGAAACCGCCGGGGGCTGCGTGTACGACGGCGTCCCGCTCGACGGCGCGCGGGTGCGCGTCGCGGCCGACGGCCGGATCAGCCTGGGCGGCGCGACGCTGGCCAAGGGCTACCGCAACCCGGTCGACCCCGACCCGTTCGCCGAACCCGGTTGGTTTCGCACCGACGACCTGGGTGCGCTCGACGACGCCGGCGTGCTGACCGTCCTCGGCCGCGCCGACGACGCGATCAGCACGGGCGGGCTGACCGTGCTGCCGCAGCTCGTCGAGGCGACGCTCGCCACTCACCCCGCCGTCGGCGAGTGTGCCGTCTTCGGCGTGGCCGACGACCGGCTGGGCCAGCGGGTGGTGGCCGCCGTCGTGGTGGCGGACGGACGCGAACCCCCGACGCTGGAGGCGTTGCGGTCCCACGTGGCGCGCTCCCTGCCCGCGACCGCCGCGCCGCGCGAGCTGCACCTCGTCGACGAGCTGCCCCGGCGCGGCATCGGCAAGCTCGACCGGCGGGCGCTGGCGGAGCGGTTCGCGGGCGGTCAATAGGCTGGTCGCTCGTGGGCATCGCGCGGCGGGAACGATTGCGGGAGGGACTGGCCGTCGCGGGCGCCGCCGTCCTGGTGGCGGCCGCGTTCGTCCTGCCGCACCTGAACTGGGGCGTCAGGCAGCGGCTGGACATCCCGCCCGACCGGCTCGCCACGCACGCCGGTTCCCCCCCGATCTTCGGGGCGTGGGAGATCCACGCCAGCTGGGGCACCGGCCCGGCGATCCTCATCGCCGTGGCCGCGGTGATATGGGGACCGGTTGTCGCGCAGCGGCTTTCGTGGCGGGTGCTGACCCTGGGTACCTGGGCCACCGCGTGCGCGTGGGCCTTCGCGCTGGCGATGATCGACGGCTGGCAGCGCGGTTTCGCCGGGCGGTTGACCACCCGGGACGAATACCTGTCGCAGGTGGCGGGCATCACCGACATCCCGGCCGTGATCCGCGCCTTTTCCAGCCGGATCCTCGACTACCAGCCGAATTCCTGGACCACCCACGTCTCGGGCCATCCGCCGGGCGCGGTCCTGACGTTCGTCTGGCTCGACCGCCTCGGGCTGCACGGCGGGGCGTGGGCCGGCCTCCTGTGCCTGCTCGTCGGGTCCAGCGCGGCGGCCGCCGTGGTGGTCGCCGTCCGGGCGCTGGCCGACGAGCGGACGGCGCGCCTGGCCGCGCCGTTCGTGGCGGTGGCGCCGACGGCGATCTGGGTGGCGGTGTCCGCCGACGGGTACTTCGCCGGGGTCGCGGCGTGGGGGCTGGCGTTGCTGGCCGTCGCGGTGCACCGCGCGGTCCGCTTCCCCGCGCTGCTCGCGGCCGGCGCCGGGCTGTTGCTGGGCTGGGCGGTGTTCCTCAGCTACGGGCTGATCCTGCTGGGGCTCCCGGCGGCGGCCGTGCTGGTGTCTGCGCGCGACTGGCGGGCGGCGCTGCGCGCGCTCGGCCCGGCCGCGCTCGCAGCGCTCGCGGTGGCGGTGTCGTTCGCCGTCGCCGGCTTCTACTGGTTCGACGGTTACCGCCTGGTGCAGCAACGGTATTGGCAGGGCATCGCGAAGTACCGGCCGTTTCCGTATTGGGTCTGGGCGAACCTGGCCTGCGTGGTGTGCGCCATCGGACTTGGCAGCGTCGCCGGGCTCAGCCGCGTCGTCGACCCGGGCGCGATCCGCCGGCGCTCCGGTGTCCACCTGGTGCTGCTGGCGATGCTGGCCGCAATCGCCTGCGCCGACCTGAGCATGCTGAGCAAGGCCGAGGTGGAGCGGATCTGGCTGCCGTTCACCGTCTGGCTCACGGCGGCGCCGGCCCTGCTGCCGGCGGGGTCCCACCGGATGTGGCTGGCCGTCAACGCCGGCGGGGCCCTGCTGGTGAACACCGTCATGGTGACCAACTGGTAGGGCCGCCGGGTCGACCGACCGGCCCCGCCGACCGTGCACACAGGGCGCAAATCCGGCGATTTTCTCGCCCTCAGTGCACGTTCGGCGAGTGCGCCCGCCTAGAGCCCGGCCGCCCGGGTGACGCGAGCGAAGCGACTGCCCGGCCCGCAAGCGTCGCGCACCGCCGCGACGTCGCCGGCCACGTCGACGTCGAACAGCCGCTCGACCTGGGCCACGTCGACCCCGTGGTCCCGCAACGCTTTCAGCGTCAGCTCACCGGTGTCGGACCGCGACATCGGCACGCGGCGCAAACATTCGGCGGTCGCGGGTGCCGACACCCCGAGCACCCACCACCCGCCGTCGTGCGCCAGTCCGAGCACCGACTGCGTCTCGAGCAGCTCACGCGCGCAGTCGGCCAGCAGGTCGGCGGTGACCTGGGGGGTGTCCATGCCGATCTGCAGCACCGGGTGTCCGCCGCCGCCCGAGCCGGCGTCGGCGTGGGCGTTGGCGAGCCGGTCGGCGAACTCGTCACCGCGCTGCGGAATCACGGCGAAGGACTCCAGGCGTTGCCGAATCTCGGCGCCGCCCGCTGCGGCGTCCAGGTCACCCGTCATCGCCACCACCCGCGCGGCCACGGGCGCGGCAGCCACCGCGTCGAGCGTGTCGAGGAGAGCGGCGGCCGCGATCTCGGCGGCAAGCCGGTCACCGACCGTCGCGGCGAGCCGCGTCTTGGCCCGGCCGGGCTCCGGCGCCTTGGCAACGACCAGCACGGTGACGGGCAGCAGGCTCACGAGATCACCTTCCAGAAATCGAGGATCGCCGTGATGCTGCCCCGCAGCGAGCCGCTCACCTTCGACCTGCCACCCGTGCGGGCCCCGTATCGGACGTCGAGCTCGACCACCCGCCAGCCAGCGGCGGCGGCGCGCACCAAGAGTTCCAGCGGGTAACCCGAACGCCGGTCCTCCACCCCGAGGCTCACCAGGGCGTCGCGGCGTGCCACCCGCATCGGCGCGATGTCGTGCACCGGCAGGCCGTGGCAGGTGCGCAGGCGCCAGCTCATCACCGCGGTGCCCACCCGCGCGACCCAGGGCCAGTGCAGCCCGCGGACCGGGCGGCGGCGGCCGACGACGAGGTCGGCGCCGTCGAGGGCGGCCACCAGCCTTGGCAGGTCACCGGGGTCCATCGAGCCGTCGGCGTCGATCACGGCCACGATCGGGGTCGGCGCGGCGACGACGCCGGCGTGCACCGCCGAGCCGTACCCTGCCCGCGGCTCGACGACCACCTGGGCGCCGTGCCGCCTCGCGACGCCGGCGGTGTCGTCGGTGCTGTTGTTGTCGACCACCAGCGCCCGGTAGCCGGCCGGAAGGGCCGCCAGCACCGCCGGCAGCGACTCCTCCTCATTCAGGCAGGGCAGCACTACCGTGACGGGAACGTCGGGGAGGGGCATCGAGCGTCGGCGGTCCGCTCAGAATCCGAACCCGTGGTGACCGCCGCCGCCACCACCGCCGGTGCCACCGCCACCGGTGTGGGGCTGCTGCGGCACCACCGGTTGCTGAGTGTGCGTCTGCGGAGCCTGGGTCTGCGTTTGCGGGGCCTGGGTGTGCGTTTGCGGGGCCTGCGTCTGCGTTTGCGGCGCCTGCGTCTGCGTCTGCGTTTCCGGGGCCTGCGTCTGCGTTTGCGTTTCCGGGGCCTGCGTCTGCGTCTGCGTGGGCGGCGGCGAATACGTCGTCGTGGGCGGCGAATACGTGGTCGTCGGCGGCGAATAGGTCGTCGTCGGCGCTTCCGTCGTGGTGTGCGGGGTCTCCGTCGTCGTCGGCGGCGAATACGTCGTCGTCGGCGGAGTGTAAGTGGTCGTCGGCGGCGTGTACGTGGTCGTCGGGGGCGAGACCGTCGTGGTCGGGGTCGACACCGTCGTGGTCGGCGGCGACACCGTCGTCGTTGGCGGATACGGCGGCGGGTACGGATTCGGGTAGGGGTTCGGGTACGGATTCGGATAGGGGTTCGGGTACGGATACGGCGGCCGCCAGCCCGGGAAGGGCACGATGATCGGGACGGGGATCGGGCCGTTCGGGTTGGGCACGAAGCCCGGGGTTCCCGGCGTCACCGGGCCAACCGGCGCCTCCGGGGTCCCGTTCACGACGGGCGGCGGGGCCGGCTGGATGGGGGCGGCCGGAGCGGGGATGCTGCCGCCCTGGAACCCGGCGTTGGGCGCGTCGATCGGGGGCGGCGGCACCGGCGCCTGCTGCTGCGTCGGCAGCAACGGCATGAACTTGCCGGGTGCGGCGTTCTGGTGACCCTCCACGGGCTGCTGCGACGCGGTCGGCCGGACGGCGATGGCCACCGCGGCGGCCAGCGACGCCAGCCCGATCACCGCAAACGCGATGACGGCGTTGCCGATCAGCAGCGAGCGGCGGCTGAGCCGCGCCCGCTCGCCCTCGGCCTCGTCGAGGGCGTCGAAATCGTCGGGGCCGTACTCGTCCATCGCGAGCGGCTCGCCCTCGCCGGCCATCGAGTAGGCCAGTTGCTGCTCCTCGCCGGCCGGCGCGGCCGCCGGCGCGAACGCCGTCTCGTCGCCATCCAGGCCCACCGCCGGGGCCATCGCGGTCGCCCCGCCATCCAGGCCCACCGCCGGGGCCATCGCGGTCGCCCCGCCGTCGAGACCGGCCCCCCCGGCGGGGGCGGCGGCCAGCGCCGCGCCGCGGGCGAGCGCAAAGGTGGGGTCGTCGGGGATTTCCACCCGCATGGTCGACGCGTCGCGGAGCTGGTCGGCGACCGCGCCGACCTCCGCCGAGCCGCCCAGCACGTAGACGTCACCCGGGGCGTCCGGGTGGTCACCGAGCCGGGCCATCATCGTGTCGAGCGCGGCCGTCGCGTCACCACCCGCGAGTGGCTCGCGCGCGAGCACGGTCGGCGGCGCGTCCGCCTCGGTGGCCGGACCCACCACGGACAGCGTCGCGGTGTTGTCGTCGACGACCAGCACGCCGCCCGCCCGGCCCGCCGCGCGCATCAACGCCGTCACCGCCTGGGACTGCGACAGCACCGCGACGTTCTGCACGCCGGAATCCTCCAGCGCGCGGCGCAGCTGATCGGCCTTCGGATCGTCGGGCCAGCACAGCCGGGTGGCCACCAGGCGATGCTGTTCGCCGGCCAGCAGCTGGTTCGTCCCGACCACGGTCTCGGTCAGCTTCTCGATCGGATGGTCGTCCAGGTTGACGACGGACTGGTCGATCACGTCCGCGCCCCGCGCCCCGGCCCCGACCAGCGCCAAGCGGGCAACCGGGCCAGCGACCGCGACCCCCAAAACGACGTCCATCCCGGCTCTCCTTCGGCTGGCCACCCCACCACCAGCAATGTCCCGGCATCATTAGACTTCGATACCGTCGGCAGTTTCAGTCATTCGGGCGACAACGTTTCGCCTACGACCGCAGCGTAACCGGGTATCCCAACCCCGGACCGCACGTCTCGGCCGCTGCCGCATCGCCCGAATGGAGATTATGTTTTCAAGTAAGCAACGCAGTCGGCGCGGCAGGGGGTTCCGCCCCCGGCGCGCGGCCCGCGTGGCCCCGCCAGTAACCGTCCTCGATACCCCGGGGGAACCGTGAGTCAGAGCAGCGACGACGCCCCCACCGGCCCCATCGGTGGGCGGGCGCAGCAAACCCCGGAGCCCGGCACGGTCCGCATCCGCTCGCTGGGCGCGGAGCCCACCCGGCGGTGGAATCTGATCGCCGACCTCACCGCCGTCGCACTGGTGGTCGTCGCCGCGTTCCTGCCGTGGAATCTGTACTTCGGCGTAGGAGTCCCGGGCAGCAACACCACCCTCTTCGTGGTGCTGTTGGTGGTGACGGCGCTGTCCGTTGCCTCGGTCGGGGTGGCCGGGAAGTGGCGGTCCTTGGCGGGCGGGTGGTGGCGGCTTCGCCTGGCGCTCAACGCCCCCTACATCGGGTTGGTGCTGGCCTTCGTCGCTTTCGACGTCTACGAGACCATCAGGTTTGCCGGCACCGTGAACGTGCCGGGCGGCGTCGGGCCGGGCGCCTGGCTGGGGATCGCCGGATGCCTGTCGGCCGCGGGCGCGCCGATCACGGGGCCCGGCACGGAGCACGACACCATCCGGTCCGCCCGGATCATCGGCTACGCGTCCATGGCGGGCGCGGTGCTGAGCTTCTGCTTCAACCTCTACTGGCGGGTGCGGTACGCGCTGCACAGCACGGGCGGCACCATCGACTTCGGCAAGCAGAACATCGCGGTCATCGTCACGGCGGTGGTGTACGGGGTCGTGGCCCTGATCGCCGTCCTCGCCGCGTCCCGGTGGTTGCTGCGCAGCACCAAGGCCGCCCGGCTCGCGACCGTCGCGCTGGGCGCGTCGACCATGCTGGCGGGGCTGATCGTGTGGGTCCTGCCCGTCGGCCGCGACATCGACGCCTTCCACGGCATCGCGCAGAACACGTCGACGGCGGGCGTCGGCTTCGAGGGATTCTTGGCCTGGGCGGCCGCGGCCGCGATCTTCGCGCCCCGGGCGCTGTCGGGGTACCGCAACCCGTCGGCGACCGACGAGGACGCGTGGCGGGGGGCGGCACGGACCGGCCTTGCGCTCATCGCGCTCTGGGGCCTGGGGTCGATGGCGATGCGCATCACCGACCTGGGCGTCGCGGTGAGCCTGAACTACCCGTACTCGCGTTACGACAGCGTGGTGCTGGCCGCGTTCGATCTCATCACCGCGGTCCTCGCGATCTGGCTGCGCACCAACCTGGTGCACGACGGGCTCCGCCCACGACTCGTCACGGCGCTGTGCGGGCTCGTCGCCACGCTCAGCGTCGCCCGGGTCGTCGTGGGCGTCGCGCTTGCGCCCCGCTTCGCCGACTCACCGAATTCGCCCGAGCTGCACCCCGTCTACGGCAACAACTTGGCCCAGCAGATCACGAGCGTCTTTGACGTGGCGCTGTGCGGCCTCGGCCTGAGCATCCTCGCGGCGGCGATCGTCACCGGGCGCCTCAGCGCGCTGCGCCAGCGGCAGCGCCGGCGCGCCGCCCGCGCCCGGGCCGCAGCGGCGGGGGCCAGGCCGCCGGCGCCCCGGGCACGCGTCCAGGTCGGCCGCTCGGCAAAGCCGTCCGCCGCGCCGACGACGCGCATCCCGGCCGGCGCCCAGCCGGACTCGCCCACCACCGAGATCCCGCAGCTGGCCGGCGCGCCCCGCATCTTCCGGGGCGACGATTCGGCCACCGGCGAGATACCGGTCCAGCAACCGAGGATCTACCGGCCGCCGCACGGCTGAGACGTCAGCGCCGAGGCGTCAGCGCAGCGGCGCAAAGGCGAAGTCCCGCAGGCCCGCCAGCGGATCGATCGCCGCGCGGAAGCCCAGGGCCGCGGCCGCGCGGGCGGGGTCGGCCACGATGTGGCGCACGTCGCCGCTGCGGAACTGGCCGGTGGTCACCGGCGAGAGCGCCCCCCCGCGCGCGTCGCACAACGCGGCGGCGACCTGCTGGATCGAGACGGGCCGGCCCGAACACACGTTGACGGCGGTGAACCCGGAGTCCTCGGAGGTGGCCGCGAGGTTGGCCGCGGCCACGTCGTCGACATGCACGAAGTCACGCATCTGGCCGCCGTCCTCGAAAACCCGCGGCGGTTCACCCTTTTCCAGCGCCGACCGGAAGATCGCCGCGACCCCGGAATAGGGGGTGTCACGCGGCATCCCCGGCCCGTAGACGTTGTGGTAACGCAGCGCGACCACCGAGCCGCCCGTCGCCTCCGACCAGGCCAGCGCGTAGTGCTCCTGCGCGGTCTTGCTGGCGGCATACAGGCTGCGCGGCCGCAGGGGGGCGTCCTCCTCGACGAGGCTCCACCGCAGTTCCTCCCCGCCCAGCGGGCAGCGGTGCTCGAAGACGCCGGCGTCGAGGTCGGCGCGCCGGCGCGGCAACGGATCGACGTCCCCATGCCGCTCGCAGCGGTAACGGCCCTGCCCGTAGACCACCATCGACGACGCCAGCACCAGGCGGCGCACCCCGGCGGCGTACATCTGCGCCAGCAGCACCGTCGTAGCGAAGTCGTTGTGGCCGCCGTAGGCGGGCGCGTCGGCGGCGTCCACGCCGGCGCCGACCATCGCCGCCTGGTGGCACACCAGGTCCACGCCGTCCAGAAGCGGGGCCAGCGCCTCACCGTCGCGGACGTCGACCCGGTGACATCCCGGCGGCAGGACCGCGTCCGGGCCGTGCGCGGCCGGCAGCAGCGCGTCGACGCCGACGACGTCGTGGCCCGCGGCCCGCAGCGCGGCGTCCACCCGCGACCCGATGAAACCGGCGGCGCCGGTCAGCAACACCCTCACGGCAGCTCGATGGGCAGGGTGACACCGGTGTGCGCCAGGCAGTGGGCACAGGTGCGTTCGGCGTCGACCCGGCCGATCGCCTGGCGGACCAGCTCCTTGAACGGACCGATGTTCTTCTCGAACTCCGCGAACACGTCGACGGCCTTGACGCCTTCGCCGGCCGACACGCCGGCATCCAGGTCGGTCACCAGACAGATTGCCGCGTAACACATTTCCAGCTCGCGGGCGAGCACCGCCTCCGGGTAGCCGGTCATGTTGACCAGGCTGAACCCGGCGGAGGCGAACCACCGGCTCTCCGCGCGGGTGGAAAACCGCGGGCCCTGGATCACCACCATGGTGCCGCCGTCGACCACGCCGGGCAGGCCGGCGGCCGCGGACCGCAGGGTGGGGCAGTACGGGTCGGCGAAGTCGACGTGGACCGCGCCGGAGTCGAAGTAGGTGTCGGCGCGACCGTTGGTGCGGTCGACCAGCTGGTCGGGCACCACCACGGCGCCGGGGCCGGTGTCGGGGTTGAGGCTGCCGACGGCGCACGGGCCGAAGACGCGCCGCACCCCGAGCTTGCGCAGCGCCCACATGTTGGCCCGGTACGGCACGGTGTGCGCCGAGAACTGATGGGTGGCTCCGTGCCGGGGCAAGAACGCGACCTCGTGGTCGCCGACGGTGCCCACCGTCACCGGGGCGCTGGGTTCGCCATAGGGCGTGTCCACGGTGACGGCGCGGGCCTTGCCCCCACCCGATTCGAAGAACGCGTAGAAGCCGCTGCCGCCGATCACTCCGAGCATCCGTCCATTGTCGCGCATGGCGGCGGCGCGCCCGCCGGTGCGGGGCCCGCGGGCCCCCTGGCAGGATCGTTGCGTGGCGAGTTTCGGGCAGTGGGTGTCTGGGGCGCGGCCGCGGACGCTGCCCAACGCGGTGGCGCCGGTCGTCGCGGGCACCGGCGCCGCGGCGTGGCTGCACGCCGCGGTGTGGTGGAAGGCGCTGCTGGCGCTGGCCGTGGCGCTCGCGCTGGTGGTGGGGGTCAACTACGCCAACGACTACTCCGACGGCATCCGCGGCACGGACGACGACCGGGCCGGACCGGTGCGGCTGGTGGGGTCGCGGCTGGCCGCCCCGCGGTCGGTGCTCGGCGCGGCGATCGCGAGCCTGACGTTCGCCGCCGTCGCGGGTCTCGCGCTCGCCGTGCTCAGCGCGCCGTGGCTGATCGCGGTGGGGGCCGCGTGCATCGCCGGCGCCTGGCTGTACACCGGCGGGTCGAGGCCCTACGGCTATGCCGGCTTCGGCGAGGTCGCGGTGTTCGTGTTCTTCGGGCTGGTCGCCGTGCTCGGCACCGAGTACACCCAGGCGCTGCGGGTGGACTGGGTCGGGCTGGTGCTGGCCGTGGCGACCGGGGCGCTGTCGTCGTCGGTGCTGGTCGCCAACAACCTGCGCGACATCCCCACCGACTCCCGCTCGAACAAGGTCACCCTCGCCGTGCGTCTCGGCGATGCCCGCACGCGCGTCCTCTACCAGGCCCTGCTGCTGACCGCGGGAGTGATGACGCTGGTGCTGATGGCGGCGACGCCGTGGTGCGCGGTGGGTCTGCTGGCCACGCCGCTGGCGCTGCGGGCCGCGCGGCCGGTGCGGTCGGGTCGCGGCGGACCCGAGCTGATCCCGGTGCTGCGCGACACCGGGCTGGCAATGGTGGTGTGGGCGATCGCGGTGTCGGCGGCGTTGGCGCTGGCGGGCTGACCGCCCACCCGGGGCGAACGCCTGGGACGCTTCGGGGCTCCCACCTCCGAAATTGCGGTGGGGGTCGCGTTCCGCCGGGTGATCGCGACCGCCACGGCAATCTCGGCGACCAGTAACCGCCTAGGCGTCGGGACGATCGCCACCCTCCGCCGCCTCGTCGGGCTCATCGTCCGGGGCCTGCCCGTGCAGCCGCGCCTGGAGCTGTTCGCGCTCCCGGCGGCGCCGTTCGCCGGCGACCGCCAGCGAGGCGGTCACGCGCCGGCGCAGCGGGCTGAACAACCAGATGCCCAAAGGCATGGCGATGATCAGCGCGAACAACACGGCGATCGAGAGGGGGAACTGCGTGATCCCGAGCAGGCGCGCGGTCCCGTAGATCAGGCCGGCGAGCGCCGCCGCCAACAAGAGGCGCGCGCCCGCGTAGAGCGAGACGTCGACGGCGACGCGACTCCCGGCGCGCTCGTCGGTGTGATCCTCGGCGCTGTTCTCGGTGGGCCCTTCTGACACGGGTCGAGCCTACGGAGCGCAGGTATATTCGCTCCAAGGAGGTGTTGAGTGCTTTACCTGCTGCTCGTCCTGATTCTGGGGACGCTGATCTACGTCGGATGGCGCGCCGCGCGATCGCAGGCCCTGCGCCCGAAGACCCGAGTCATCGGGCCCGACGACGATCCGGACTTCCTGCGTCGGTTAGGCCGCGGCGACGGCCCCCGCTAGCGCTCGCCAGCCCTAAGCGAGTCCCGCATTGCGTTGATCCCCGGGGAATCCGTCGGCGACGAGGGCGGCCAGCTCGGTGAGCGCCTCCCGGGTGGGACGCTTCAGCCTGTCCAGCTCGATCTCGGCGCCCTCCTCGAGGTGCGGGTCGAACGGCACCAGCTGCACCGCGCGGCAGCGCCGGGAGAAGTGCTCGACGACCTTGTTCATGTCGACCCGGCCCGGCCGTGGCCGCACCGCGTTGATGACGGCGATCGAGTTGCGGACCAGGTCCCCGTGGCCGTGCGCGTCGAGCCAGTCCAGCGTCGCCGAGGCGCTGTGCGCGCCGTCGATGGAGCCGGAGCTGACCACGATCAGCAGGTCTGCCTTGTCCAGGACCGACGACATCACCGAGTGCAGCAGCCCCGGCCCGCAGTCGGTCAGCACCAGGCCGTAGAACCGCTCGAGGACGTCCAGGGTGCGGCTGTAGTCCTCGGCGCTGAAGGCGTTCGACACGGCCGGGTCGCTCTCCGACGCCAGCACCTCCAGCCCGCTGGGGCCCTTGGAGGTGTAGCGGCGGACGTCGCTGTAGCGCTCGATGGACTTGGCGTCGTGCAGCAACTGGCGAACCGTCGCCGCCGTCTCCAGCGGGATCTTCCCGCTCAGTGTGCCGCGGTCGGGGCTCGCGTCGAGGGCCACCACCCGATCGCCGCGCAGCGACGCAAACGTAGAGCCCAGCGTGGCGGTGACCGTGGTCTTGCCGACGCCGCCCTTCAGCGAGAGCACCGCGATCCGGTAGCAGCCCCGCAGCGGTCGGTTCACCCGGGCGACGAGATTGTTGTAGCGGGCGGCTCGCGGGCTCTCCCCGAGATTGATCAGCTGCCCCGACATCACGTAGAGCAGGCGGCGCCAGCCCTCCGACGGCGGCGGCTTGACCGGGCGCAGCAGCATCCCGGTGGACAGTTCGGGATAGGGCGAGTGGGGCACGGGCTCCGGCCGATACGGCGGCGGCTCGGGCGCCGGCGGCTCGGCCGGGCCGTTGTAGTAGGCGCCGAAGGCGGTCGGGTCGACCCGTGCCATCCCGGTGACCGGGGTGGGGTCCCAGGGCGGCATGCCGGGAGCTGGCCGGGGCGCCGTGGGCGGCGGCGCCGCCTCGCGCTTCTCGGGACCGGGCGCGCGGCGCTCGGTGCGAAAGCCGGTGAACGCCCGGGTCGGCGCGTCCCCGCCGGCTTCGTCGGGCTGCGCAGCCACCGGCGGCGGCAGCTGCGTGGTCGGTTCTTCGGGCGCCCCCACGCCGGGATGGTCAGACACGTGCACTCCCCCTTGTTTTGTGGATTGCTTGGGTCGGTCGCCAGTCAGCCCACGCCCGCGTATGAATGCAGGCCCACGGTCACCAGGTTAACGAAGAACAGGTTGAACACCATCGCCACGAATCCCGCGACGTTGATCCACGCCGCCTTGCGGTCCCGCCACCCGGCGGTCGACCTGGCGTGCAGGTAGGCGGCGTAGATGACCCACGCGACGAACGAGACCGTTTCCTTGGGGTCCCAGCCCCAGTACCGACCCCACGCCTGCTCGGCCCAGATGGCGCCGAAGATCACACCGAACCCGAAGACGGGGAACGCGAAGATCGTGGTGCGGTAGGCCAGTCGGTCCAGGGTCTGGGCGTCGGGGAACCGCTGGATCACGCCGGCCAGGGTGCCCTGGCGCGCGGGATCGCCCAGCGGCGAGGTGCGCAGCAGGAACAGGATGCTGGCGATGCCGGCGACCATGAAGACCCCGGACCCGAGGCTGACCACCGACACGTGGATGGGCAGCCAATAGGACTGCAGCGCGGGCATGACCGGCGCGGCGTTGGTGTAGAGCCAGCGGCCGGAGACCGTGAGCAGGATCAAGACCGGCACCAGCAGGAAGACCCACAGCGGGCGGTACTGCGGGCGGCGCAGCACGATCGCCCCGGCAACCAGCCCGCACAGGCAGGTCAGGTTGATGAATTCGTACATGTTGCCCCACGGCACCCGCAGCGTGGCCAGGCCGCGCAACACGACGCACGCCACCAGCAGCCCGATGCCGAGGTAGACGACCGCTAGACCGGCCCGCCCGACGCGCTCGTCGAACGGCCGCTGCGGCAATTCCTGGACGATGCCCGGGGTCGCGCTGTCGGCGGCGACGGATCCGGCCAGGACGCTCTCGCGATCGGCCACGCGGCGGCCGCCGACGTAGGCCAGCTCGACGGCCAGCAACATCAACGCCACCACGAGGGCCACCACCGCCGAGGTGAAAGCCCAGTCCGAGTAGCGGGCGAGACCGATGTTGACGTGCAGGGTGTTCATGTGACGTCCACCTGAGAACTCCTTCTGGACGACGGCGTGGGCTCGGCATCGTCCGCGCCGCCGAGTCCCGCGAGCAACCGCTCGGTCAACCGCTCGAACTCGTCGCCCCAGCCGGAATTGTCGGTGCGGGCCAGGCCGCCCAATTCGACGTTCACCGTACCGGCTGCGCCGCCCTCGGCCACCGTGAGCCTGGCCCACACCCGGCGCCGCCGCACCAGCAGCGACACCAGCAGCCCGGCCATCATGGAGATGGCGAACACCAGCACCCAGGTCTGGCCCGGGTCGTGGGAGACCTGCAGGTTGACGAAGGGGACGGCGCCGTCGAAGCGGACGACGGTGCCGGCCGCCGGGCCCTGGTCGATCCGGACCGCCTGCCCGGCGCGCAGGTTGACCCGCTTCTCCTTGGTCAGCCGCCCCTGCTCGATCAGCCGGGGGTCCAGCGTGAACAGGGACTGCGGACGCCCGGTGTCCAGGCCCGTGTCGCCGCGGTAGATGTCGACGGCGACCGCCGGGGCGTTCAGCGCCGGGAACCTCGACGACAGCAGGGCGCCGTCGAGTTGCTCGGTCGGGGCCAGCAGGCCCTGGATCGCGATCTCGTGCTGGCGGCGCTCGCCGGCGTTGGGATAGCTGCCGGCGGGCGGGTCGATGCGCGCCACGCCGGAGGAGAGCAGGGTCTGCGGGTTGTCGGGCCGCCACTGCACGGTCGACGTGCGGGTCTGCCCGTCCGGGAACGTCACCGTGAAGGTGGGAGCGTAGCCGTGGCCCTGCAGGTACACCCGGTCACCGCCGACCCGCAGCGGGTGGTTGACCTCCAGCAGGTAGTGCCGCCACGTGTTGGCCCGCAGGTCGGCGCCGGACTGATAGTCGATGTTCGCGGCGAACGAGGTGGCCTGCCCCGACGGCAGGTAGTGGGCCTGGAAGTCGTCGACGCGGATGCAGATCGGGTGCAGCGACGTGCCGTCGACGGTGTTGCCGGCGCGGAACGAGTCGAACGCGGCCGGCGAGGCGGAGCAGAAGCCCGGCCCGCCGTCGGCGATGACGATGACGTTGCCCTCGTAGCCGAACAGCTTGCCGGCGGCCACCGCGACCAGCAGCCCCAGCAGCGAGAAGTGGAACACGATGTTGCCGAACTCGCGCAGGTAGCCCTTCTCGGCGGAGACCTCCGCCGAGGTGTCGTGGTGGCGGACGGCGGTGCGCCAGCCGCGCAGCCGCGCGCTGACCCCGTTCGCCAGCGCGTTCACCTGCTCGGGCCCGGCCTCGATCTGGACGCGGGCGTACTTGGGCAGCCGGGACAGGTTGCGCGGCGCCGGGACGGGCGTGGCGCGCAGGCTGCGGGCGTGCTCGACCATCCGCGGCGTCAGGCAGCCGACCAGGGACACGAACAGCAGCACGTAGATGGCCGTGAACCAGAAGCTGGAGAACACGTCGAAGGCCTGCAGGCGGTTCAGCCACGGTCCGATCACCGGGTGGGCGGCCAGGTAGTCGTTGACCTTCTGCGCGTTGAGGTTGCGCTGCGGCAGCAGGGCGCCCGGTATCGCGCCCAGCGCCAGCAGGAACAGCAGCACCAGCGCCGTGCCCATCGAGGTCAGCCCGCGCCAGGTGTTGCGGGCCCTGGCGCCGATCGATGCGAGGACGCTCAAATCGGCAGCCTCACGTCGGACACGAACGCGTCGCGCAGCCAGGCCACCAGGTCGTTCCACACGCCGGTCACCAGCAGGGTCCCGACCGTGATCAGCAGCGCCCCACCGAAGACCTGGATGGCCCGGGTGTGCCGGCGCAGCCAACCCAGGCCGGCCACCGCGCCGGCCGAGCCGAACGCCAGCAGCACGAACGGGATGCCCAAGCCCAGGCAGTAGGCGATCACCAGGACGATCCCACGGGCCACGCTCGCGCCGTCGGTGGCCGAGGCGACGGTGACGACCCCGGCCAGCGTCGGCCCCAGGCACGGCGTCCACCCCAGCGCGAACACCGCGCCGAGCACCGGCGCCCCCGCGACCGTCGTCAGCTGTCGCGGGCTGAACCGCGCCTGCCGCTGCAGCGCGGGGACGAGCCCCACGAACACCAGGCCCATGGCGATGGTCAGCACCCCCCCGACCCGCTGCAGCAGCAGCTGGTTGGAGATCAGCGTGGTCGTCATGCCGAGCACGGCCACGGTGCCCAGCACGAACACCGCGGTGAACCCGGCGACGAACAGCAGCGCCGATCCCGTGACGCGCCAGCGCGCCGCCGGCGGGGCCTTCAGGGCGCCCGGCTGCGGCTGCTCCTCCACGCCGACCACCGCGGCCAGGTAGGACAGGTAGCCCGGCACCAGTGGCACCACGCACGGCGAGGCGAACGACACCAGCCCGGCCAGCACGCACACGCCCAGCGCCAGGACCAAGGGCCCGGCGGCGGCGATCTGGGTGAACCCGGTCATGCCGGCGACGCCCCCGCCTCTTGGGCCACGCGCTGCACCACGGGCTGCAGGTCGTCGGCCAGCAGGGGCCGCAGGAACACCGCGGCGACCCGGTGCTGGCGGTCGAGCACCAGCGTCGAGGGGATGACGGTGGTCGGGTATTTGCCGCCGAACGCGATCAGGGTGCGCATCGCCGGGTCATACAACGACGGGAACGTCACGTGGCGGTCGTCGACGAAGTCCAGCGCGGCCTGCCGGTTGTTGTCGCGGACGTCGATGCCGAGAAAGGACACCCCGGCGGCCCGGGTGGCGTCGTACACGCGCTGGAGCTGGGTGATCTCGGCCCGGCAGGGCCCACACCACTGCCCCCAGATGTTGACGACGACGACCTGGCCGGTGAAGTCGTCCAGCGATCGGGTGTGCGCCGGGTCCGCCAGGTCGGGCCCCGACAGCGGCCCGGGGCGTCCGCGGGACGACGGCGGGTCGTAGAAGATGTCGGTCTTGCCGCCGGGCGAGACGAACTCGAAGGAGCCGCCCTGCGCGACGGCGTCGTGACCGGAGGAACAGCCGACGAGCAGGGCCGCCAGCGCGGCCCCGGCCATCGCCAGTCGCCGCATGATTACGGCGCCGCCGGCTGGCGGTACTCGACGTCGACGAGCCGGTCGCCGTCGTAGACCAGGGTGGTCACGGACGCGAGCCCGCACTCGCGCCGCCGCGGGTCGTGCCAGAGCCGCCGGCCCGTCACGTGCAGCCGCAGCGTCCACACCGGCAGTTGGTGGCTGACGCACACGACCTCCTGGCCGGCGCCGCGGGCGCGTGCCTTGTCGACCGCCGCCGACATCCGCGCCGCGATCTCGGCGTAGGGCTCGCCCCACGACGGCGTGAAGGGGTCGCGCAGCCGCCACCAGAACCGGGGGTCCCGCCACGCGCCGTCGCCCGGGCTGACGCGGCGGCCCTCGAAGAAGTTGGCCGATTCGATGAGGTCGGGATCGGTGTCCACCGGCAGGCCGTGCTGCGCGGCGATCGGCGCGGCGGTCTCCTGAGCCCGCTGCAGCGGCGACGCGATGACGGCGGCGATGTCCCGGTCGGCCAGCGCGTCGGCGACCGCCGCCGCCTGCGTCCGGCCCGTCTCCGACAGGTGGAATCCGGGCAGCCGGCCGTACAGGATGCCGCTCGGGTTGTGCACCTCGCCGTGGCGGACGACGTGGATGCGAGTCTGCCCGGCCATCAGGGCTGGTCCTCCTGGGCGGCCGCGCGGGCTGCGGTGGGCAGGGCTTCGGCGATGCGGTCGAACGCCGCGTCGTCCAGCGCAGCCGAGACGAACCACGCCTCGAAGGCGCTGCACGGCGGGTAGACGCCCGCGTCCAGCAGCGCGTGGAAGAACGGCGGGTAGCGCCAGGTCTGGGTGGCCCGCGCGGACGCGAAGTCCGTCACCGGCGTCTCGCTGAAGAACACGCCGAGCATGTTGCCGGCCCGCTGAATCTGATGCGGCACACCGGCTTCCGTCAGGGCGTCGGCGAACAGCGCGGCCAGCCGGTCGGCGTTTCGGTCCAGCGTGGCGTACACCGCGTCGTCCGCGGCGTGCAGCGTCGCCAGCCCGGCGGCCACCGCCACCGGGTTCCCCGACAACGTGCCGGCCTGATACACCGGCCCCAGCGGCGCGAGCCGCTCCATCACCTCGGTCCGGCCGCCGAACGCCGCGGCCGGCAGGCCGCCACTCATCACCTTGCCGAAGGTGAACAGGTCGGCATCGACGGGATCGACTCCGTACCAACCGCTTCGGCTGACCCGGAACCCCGTCATCACCTCGTCGACGATCAACAGCGCGCCGTGCTCGGCGGTGATCGCCCGCAGCGCCGCGTTGTAGCCCGGCGCGGGCGGCACGACGCCCATGTTGCCCGGGCTGGCCTCCGTGATGACGGCGGCGATCTGGTCGCCGAACCGGGTGAAGCTCTCCCGGACGGCGTCGATGTCGTTGTACGGCAGGACAATCGTGTCGGCAGCGGCCGCACCGGTGACCCCGGGCGACGACGGCAGGCCCAGCGTGGCGACGCCGGACCCGGCGTCGGCGAGCAGCGCGTCGGCGTGGCCGTGGTAGCAGCCGGAGAACTTGACGATCTTGGGCCGGCCGGTGAAGCCGCGGGCGAGCCGGATCGCGCTCATCGTGGCCTCGGTGCCCGAGTTCACCAGCCGGATCCGCTCGACCGGCGCGACGCGCCCGATGATCTCCGCCGCCAGCCGGCTCTCGCCCGGCGTCGGCGCCCCGAACGACAGGCCGTGCGACGCGGCGCGAACGACGGCGTCGACCACGGCCGGGTGGGCGTGCCCGAGGATCATCGGCCCCCAGGAGCAGACCAGGTCGACGTAGCGGTTCCCGTCGGCGTCGGTGAGCCGGCAGCCGCTCGCCTCGGTGATGAAGCGCGGGGTGCCGCCCACCGCCGTGAACGCGCGGACCGGGGAGTTCACCCCGCCGGGAATCACCGCGCAGGCTTCGGAGAACAGCCGGGCCGACGCGGCCGTGGCGGCGTGCGCGGTCGCCTGATCAGTGCTTCCCATGACCACCAGTGTCCCAGCATCCACGGCCGGTTCAACTACAGGGTGTAGCAGACTACGTCCGCTGGTCCCGTCCGGCTTCCCGTCCGGCTTCCTGGGCGGCGCTCATGGGCGCGTTCGGCGCCCGGCGGCCTCGCCACCGGGTGAGTCGGCCATGACAAGACAGTAGAAGCCCGCGCGGTGAAATGCCGGTTGATGCCCGGGGGCGACGAGGAGTTGGATGGCCGTATGCAGATGCCGCAGGGCCTCGCCCGGTTCAACCGTCACGTCACCAACCCGGTTCAGCGGCTGTGGGCCGGCTGGCTTCCCCCATTCGGGATCGTGGAGCACGTCGGGCGGCGCTCGGGCAAGGCCTATCGCACGCCCGTCAGCGTGTTCAGCGCCACCGTCGACGGCAAGCCCGGCGTGGCCATAACGCTGACCTACGGCCCCGATCGCGACTGGCTGAAGAACCTGACCGCCGCGGGCGGCGGGCGGATGCGCCGCAACGGCAAGACCTTCGGCATCGCGGAACCCCGGGTGGTCGGCAAGGCCGAGGCGGCCGAGCACGTGACGCGAGGCCGGGCGGTGTTCGCACGGCTGCCGTTCGAGCAAGCGGTGCTGCTCCTCCGCACCCCCTGACGCCGTGATCCGGATGCCCGGTAACGAATGTTCGCTCGGACGCGAACTGTTCAGAAGCAAAGTGGCATCGATCTCGTAACGTTTCGGCGAAGGGAACATCGCCATGGTCAGGGACTTCTTGATCATGCGTCGTCCCGCTGACAAACGGCGCTGCTACCGATTGGGCCGGATCGGGGTTGTTGTCGTCCTGGCAGGAAGTGGCATCCTCGCGCCGGCATCCGCCGCACCGGTCGACGCCCCGGCGACCGGCACGGTCAAGGCGAAAACCCAGCGGATGGCCGACGCCACCCTGACCTCGGGGCAGGACGGCTGGTACAACCCGGGCGACCACCTGACCCTGGTGTGCTCCAAGCGCGGGGACGCCGTCAAGGGCCGGGACAACCTCTGGTACGAAACGTCCGACGGGCATTTCGCGGCCGCCGTCGACATCGAGACCGGGGCGCCGGGCGTCGCCGCGCCCACCTGCCCGACCGATCCGGGCCCCGGCGCCACGACCCAGCTCGACAGTTTCGTCGCAGAAGTCGCGGGCCAACAGGTCGGTGACGGTCAGTGCGTCGCCCTGGTCCGCAAATACCTGGGCGACGTGTACGGCGTCACCGACGGGGGATGGGGCGACGCGTACGCCTACGGCAAAGGTGGCACGGCCGGCAATCACCTCGAGTCGCGCGGGTTCAGTTGGCACCCCGACCAGGACTTCGCCAATGGCGACATCCTGGTCTGGCGGCAGGACCCCCGCTTCGCGGGGCTTTCCTACGGTCACGTCGCCATCTGGTACGACGGCAGGATCTTCGACCAGAACTACAACGGGCGACTGACCGCCGGTTCGGATCCCTTCTCCGACTACGGCTACGAGGGGTACTGGCGAAGGCCGTGAGCCGGGCTCCTACGCCTCGCGCTCGACACCGCCTCGCCGGCGGGCCCGCGCGGCAAAGTACAGCCCGATGACCACCGCCCACGACAACAGGCTCAGCCACAGCTGGCTGCGGACCGAGCGGTCGAACGCCATCTGGACCAGCACTGCGGTGATCCCGGCCAGGGTGAGCGCGGACAGCGTCGGGAAGAACCACATCTTGACCCGAAGCCGCTCCTCGGGCGTGCGGCGCCGCAGGACGATCTGCGACAGCCCGACCAGCCAGTACACGAACAAGATGACCGCGCCCGACGAGTTGAGCAGGAACAGAAACACCGTGCCTGGCGACAGCCACGCCATGATCACGCAACCGAAACCGACCGCGGACGACGCCAGGATCGCGAAGGACGGCACCCCGCGCCGGCTCAGCGTGACGAGCCCGGCCGGCGCCTCACCCCGGTCGGCGAGCACGAAGAGCATGCGCGACGCCGTGTAGAGGCCGGAGTTCAGGCAGGACAGGACCGCGGTGAGCACCACCGCGTTCATCACCTGATCCGCGCCGGGCAGTCCGAGGTGCTTGAGCGCTGCCGCGTACGGCGAGGCGCCGAGCTCGACGGAGTTCCACGGCAGGATGACGACCAGCAGGAAGACCGAGCCGACGAAGAAGATCCCGACGCGCGCGACCACCGACCTCGTCGCCCGGGTAACCGCGAGCTCGGGATCGCGGCTCTCGGCAGCGGCGACGGTGACGATCTCGGCGCCCACCATGGAGAAGATCACCACGACGATGGCCGCGAACACCGCCCCGACGCCGTTCGGGAAGAACCCGCCGTGCGCGGTGAGGTTGGAGAAGTCCGCGTGCCGGCCCGGCAGCAGCCCCAGGGCGCAAACCGCGCCGATCGCGAGGAAGGCGACGATCGTCGCGACTTTGATTCCGGCGAACCAGAATTCGAATTCGCCGAACGATGTCACGGAGAACAGGTTGGTGGCGGTCATGAGCACCATCAGGCACAGCGACAGCAGCCACAGCGGCGCGTGGAACCAGTAGTTGAGGACCTTGCCGCCCGCGATCGCCTCGAAGCCGATCACGATCACCCAGAAGTACCAGTACAGCCAGGCGACGGAGAAACCGGCCCAGCCGCCCAGGGCCTGGGCCGCATAGTCGGCGAAAGACCCGGTCGACGGGTTGGCGGCGGCCATTTCCCCGAGCATCCGCATCACCAGGACTATCAGCAGGCCGCACAGCGCGTACGTCAGGAACGCCGCCGGGCCGGTGTCCTTGATCACCACGCCGGACCCGACGAACAGCCCGGCGCCGATCACGCCGCCGATCGCGATCATGCTGAGCTGGCGCTGCGACAACCCTTGCCGCAGTTGCGATTTGCCACGCTCCCCCGCCCCGGAGCCGGTCGGGCCGGGCCGGTAGTTCACCCGCCGTCGCATGCGCCGCATGCGCGGACGCTAGCAGCTTGCGGCGGTTTCGGCGCCGCGTGAGCACACGGTAGCCCCGCGTGCACCCCTACAGGTGCAGGTCCCGCTCGCGGATCAGCGCCGTGGCGACCACGCTGATGACGGCCGTCGCGACCAGATACGCGCACGCCAGCCACGGCGCCCCGCCGACCGCCGCGATCAACGCGGTCAGGATCATCGGCGTGACCCCGGAGGCATAGATGCCCGAGAACTGGTAGACGAACGACAGCCCCGTGTAGCGGGTGGCCGTCGGAAACAACGCCGAATACAGCGTCCCCTGTGCGCCGTAGAACAGCGCGTGCACGATCCCGAACACGACGACCATCGCCAACCCGAACACCACCAGGTTGCGGGTGCCGAACAACGCGAACGCGGGGAAGGCCAACACGCCGTAGCACGCCACCCCCGCCAGGTACACCCGGCGCGGGCCGAAGCGATCGGTCAGGGCGCCCGACACCGGCAGCAGCACCGCCATGAGCGACGCGGCGATGGTCACCACGACCAGCACGGACACCTTGTTGAATCCCAGCGCACCCGTGGCGTAGCTGATGGCGAACACGCCCCAGGTGTTGAACGCCGACCCCTCGGCCCATCTGGACAGCAAGCCCAGCACCGTGTTCCGCCGCGAGCGGGGTTCGCGGATGATCTCGCGGATGGGCACGGTGGAGGTGGCCTCGAGGTCCGCCAGTTCGCGGAAGGCCGGGGTTTCCTCGACCCGCAGCCGCACCACGACGCCGATCACGACCAGCACCAGGCTCAGCAGGAACCCGATGCGCCAGCCGTAGGCGAGGAACCGGGCCTGCCCCAGCGCGATCTGGAGGAAGGCGAAGATGCCTGTGCCCAAAGCCAATCCGAGCGCCAAACCGATCTGCGGGATCGCCCCGAACCGGCCGCGCCGGCCCGCGGGGCTGTGTTCGACGGCGAGCAGCACCGCGCCGCCCCACTCGCCGCCCAACGCGAATCCCTGCAGGATGCGCAGCGTCAGCAACAGCACCGGCGCCCAGACACCGATCTGCGCGGCCGTCGGCAGCACGCCGATCAGGGCCGTGGCCACCCCCATAATCAGCATGGTCAGGGCCAGGCTGCGCTTACGCCCGATCCGGTCCCCGATGTGCCCGAACACCAGCCCGCCGACCGGCCGCATGACGAACCCGACGGCGAACGTCGCGAACGCGAGAAGCGTTCCGACCAGCGAGCTCTCACCGGGGAAGAAGACCTTGTTGAACACCAGGCCCGCCGCGGTGGCGTACAGGAAGAAGTCGTACCACTCGACGGTGGTGCCGAGCAAGCTGGCCGCGACGACGACGCGCAGCCGATGGCGGGTCTCGGGATCGCCGTGCCCTTCGGGCGCGGCGACGCCGGCGCCGGGCAACGTGGTGGCCATAGCTGGTCCGTGGCCGGTCAGTGTGCCGAGGCGACCGCGAACGGGGTCGCCGGCGCCGGGTGCGATTGACGGTTGGGGTGTTTCCACAGGCCCTCGCGCTCGAGCAGCGGCAGCACACCCTCGCCGAACCAGTACGCCTCCTCCAGATGGGGATACCCCGACAGGATGAAGTGGCTGATGCCCAGGCGTGAGTACTCGATCAGCCTTTCGGCGACCTCGGCGTGCGACCCGACCAGCGCGGTGCCCGCGCCGCCGCGCACCAGGCCGACCCCGGCCCACAGGTTCGGACCGACCAGGAGCCGGCTGCTGTCGCCGCCGTGCAGGTCGAGCATGCGGCGCTGGCCCTCGGACTCGCTGCGGGCGAGGCTGGCCTGCACCCGCTCGACGGCGGCCGGATCGACGGCGGCCAGGAGCCGGTCGGCCTCGGCCCACGCCTCCGCGGCGGTGTCCCGGCTGATGACGTGGATCCGCAGGCCGTACTGCAGGATCCGACCGGCGTCCGCGGCGAGTCCCCTGATCCAGTCCAGCTTCTTCGCGACCGCCGGGCGCGGTTCGCCCCACGTGAGGTAGACGTCGGAGTACTGGGCCGCGACCGGGCCGGCGGGGGCCGACGACCCGCCGAAGAACACCGCGGGCACCGGGTCCGGCGGGTTGTTCAGCTGCGCGCCCTCCACCTGAATGTGGTCGCCGGCGAAGGTGACGGGCTCCCCGGACGTCCACAGTTGCCGCACGACGTGCAGAAACTCGGCGGTGCGGGCGTAGCGCGCCTCCTTGTCCAGGAAGTCGCCGTAGGCCTGTTGCTCGTGCGGCTCCCCACCCGTGACCACGTTGAGCAGCAGCCGGCCTTCCGAGTGGCGCTGGAAGGTGCCGGCCATCTGGGCGGCCAGCGTCGGGCTGAGCAGGCCGGGACGGAATGCCACCAGGAACTTCAGCGTCTCGGTGCGCTCGATCAGCATGGCCGTCGTCAACCAGGCGTCCTCGCACCACAGCCCCGTCGGCGTCAGCACCGCCTCGAAGCCGTTGTCCTCGGCTGCCGCGCAGATCTGGTGCAGATACCGCAGGGTCGCGGGCCGGTCACCGGACATCGGCGTGCCGTGTCCGCCGGCGACCAGGTTCCGCGAATCGCCGTAGGTCGGCAGAAACCAGTGAAATGCCAGACTCATTAACTACCCCTCCGCAGTCGACACGAAAGTTCCATCCTCGGTGAACCCGGGCGCGCGCACGAGGGTTGAAACCGCGCAGATTCGATCCCCTATTCCGCGCGACATCACCCGTCGGTGACCGGCGGGTCACGCGAGATCACACAATGCTTCCAATACGGCGTGGCTCGGGCGGCAATGGCCGGTCAGGGCGGCAAGATTGCGATCATGCCTGACCTGACACGCCGGGCGGTGCTGCGCATGGGAGCCGGCGCCGGCCTGGGGGCCGCTGGCGTGTTCGCCCTGAGCGCCCTGCTCGATCCGATCAAGCCGCAGGCGGCGCCGGCGCCGTTCGAGCCGCCGACCGCGGGCGCCTCCTTGCCGAACAAGCTCACCGGCTCGTTCGTCTCGGCTGCCCGGGGCGGCATCAAGACCAACTACGTGATCGCCATGCCGCCCGGCCAGACCACGGCCCTGCGCCCGGTGATCGCGCTGCACGGCGTCGACGGTGACGCCAACCAGATGCTGGACATGGGCGTCCCCGACGGACTGGCCCGGCTGGTCAAGGAGGGCAAGCCGCCATTCGCGGTGGTTGGCGTCGACGGCGGAAACACCTACTGGCACAAGCGCGCTTCCGGCGTCGACTCCGGCGCGATGGTGCTCGACGAGCTGCTGCCGATGCTGACCACGATGGGTTTCGACACCTCGCGGGTGGGTTTCATGGGATGGTCGATGGGCGGGTACGGCGCGCTGCACCTGGGCGCCCGGCTCGGTCCGGCGCGCACCGCCGGAATCTGCGCCATCAGCCCCGCGCTGTTCACCTCGTTCACCGGAAGCACCCCGGGCGCGTTCGACAGCTACGACGACTGGGTGCAGAACAGCGTGCTGGGTGTGCCGGCGCTGAATTCGATTCCGCTGCGCGTGGACTGCGGCACCTTCGACCGCTTCTACTTCGCCACAAGACAATTCGTCAGCCAGCTGAAAACTCAGCCGGCGGGCAGCTTTTCGCTGGGCGGCCACGACATCGCGTACTGGCGGATGCAACTGCCGGCCGAGCTGGCCTGGATGGCGACCTAGCGAGCAGATGACCACCCGGCCGCAACCACTCACCGGCAACCCGCCTCAGGCGGGGCCGCGGCTCTCCCGCAAGGGATTTCGGCCCGACATCGAAGGCCTGCGCGCCGTAGCAGTGCTCGCGGTCGTGTTCTACCACGCCGGCGTGCCGGGCATCACGGGCGGCTACATCGGCGTCGACGTATTCTTCGTGATCTCCGGCTTCCTCATCACCGGGCTGCTTTGGCGCGAGATCAGCGCCACCAATACCGTTGCGCTGGGCCGCTTTTACGGTGCAAGGGCGCGCCGGTTGCTGCCCGCGGCCGCCACCGTGGGCGTCGTCACCGCGGTCGCGGCGGCCGTCGCCCTGCCACCGTTGCAGGCGCGAAGCGTCTTCGTCGACGGCATCGCCAGCGCGCTCTACGTGGGCAACTACCGGTTTGCCGCGCGGAGCGCGGACTACCTGGGATCCGACGCCCCCTCGCCGTTCCAGCACTACTGGTCGCTGGGTGTCGAAGAGCAGTTCTACCTGGTGTGGCCGGTGTTGCTCGTCGGCACGGCCTGGCTGCTCAGGCGAGTGTGGCCGGGCGGCGCGGCGGCGCGAATGGCGCCGTACGCGGTGGTCCTGGCGTTCGCCGGCGCGGCGTCGCTGGGGGCCGCCGTGTTGTGCACCCGCCTGTCGCCGTCGTGGGCGTTCTTCTCGCTGCCCACCCGGGCCTGGGAACTGGCCGCGGGCGGCCTGGTGGCGCTGTCGATCCCCCAATGGCGCCGGCTCCCTCTGCTGCCCGCAGCGGTCGCCGGCTGGGGCGGGCTGAGCCTGATCCTGCTGACCTGCACCCAATTCGGCCCGAAGACGCCCTACCCTGGCACCTCGGCGCTGCTGCCCGTGCTGGGCACCGCGCTGGTGATCGGCGGCGGTTGCGCGACCAGGGGTCTCGGCGTCGGCCGGCTGCTGTGCCGGCCCGGGCTGCGGGGGATCGGCCGGGTGTCGTACTCGTGGTACCTGTGGCACTGGCCGGTGCTGCTGCTCCTGCCGCCGCTGCTGGGACTGCCGGCCGGCCTGGCGGGCCGGCTGGCCGCCATTCTGGTCTCGGCCGGTCTGGCCGTGATCACGCTGCACCTGGTGGAAAACCCGGGCCGGTTCGCCGCCGCCCTACGCCGGTCGGCGCGGGCCAGCCTGGCGATGGCCGCCGGCGCCACCGCGATCGCGGGCTGCGCCTGCGTGCTGCTGCTCAACGTCATCCCGGTGCCGGTGGGCCATGGATCCGCCGCCCCCAGGGCCAACATCGTCGCGCTGCCGCCGCCAAGCCTCCCCGCCGTCGGGCCGCCGGACGCGGCGGTCCGCCAGGCGTTCGCGCAGGCGCGCGACGCGGTGGTCGCGGCCGTGAAGCAGGCGGCCGTCCCGTCCAACCTGGACCCGCCGCTCGCCGCGGCACCGTCCGACAAGCCGGCCGTCTTCGTCAATGGCTGTGTGCGCTCGTGGCGCGACGTCGGCCAGGCCGAGTGCGCGTCGGGTGACACCGCATCCCCGACGACCGTGGCGCTGGTCGGCGACTCGCACGTCGCGATGTGGCAGCCGGCGTTCGAAGAGCTCGCCGAGCAGCGCCACTGGCGGCTCGAGACGATGGCCAAGGTGACCTGCCCGCTGCAGGAGCTGCGCATCACCAGCCCCTACCTGGGCCGCGAATATGTCGAGTGCGAACAGTGGCGCGGTCAGATCATGGGCCGCCTGCAGGCCGAGCACCCGCGGCTCGTCGTGGTGAGCATGAGCCGGCGCTACGGCGCCGACTTCGGCTTCACGTCCTACGACCCGGCGTGGCTGGACACCCTCGGCCGCACCATCGCCCAGTTGCGGCGCACGGGTGCAAGGGTGCTCGTGCTGGGGCCAGTCGCGGACCCGGGCTCCCCCGTGCCGGCGTGCCTGTCGGGTCACCTGGACGACGCGAGCGCCTGCGCGCCGCCGCGCGCGGAGGCGATCGACGCCCGGGGGATCGCCGACGAACAGCGCGCCACCGTCGGTGCCGGGGGGTATTACGCCGATCTGACCGACCTGTTCTGCGCCCCCGACCGCTGCCCGGTGATCGTGGGCGACACGCTGGTGTTCCGCGACGACAACCACATCACGCGGGAGTACGCGCGGCTCCTGGCACCCGTCGTGGGTGCGCTGGCCGAACGCGCCACGGCGGACAACTAGGCCGAAATGAACCAATTCTGGGCGAGCGAACGTCATACTGAAGAAGGCTTTTGGAGGTTATGAAATGACTCCGCTGATGCTGGTCTGCATCGCGCTCGCCGCGCCCGTCGCGGGCATGGGCCTGATGCAGCTGCAGGCCCGCCTGGAGCGCTGGGATTACGAGCGGCACGCGGAGGACTGAACGTCGGCCGCGCCGACGTCTGGCCTCACCGCCGGCGCCTCGGCGCAGTCACGCGAACAATTGCATTCGGATCAGCGGTGCGATCATGCCCGCCAGGTATTGGTGCCCCGCATCATTGGGGTGCACACCGTCCGGGCCGATCAGACCGGGCCTGTCGACGAACCACCGGTCTCCGATCGGGTCCACGAACGCCGCCCCCGCGGCGTGGGCGGCGCCGTTGAGCACGTCGCGGATCTGCAGCACGTCGCCGGGAACGTCGGCCGTCGGCCACGGCGGTCCGATCACCAGGAACTTGGCGGACGGCGCGAGCCGGCGGGCCAGATCGAAGGTGTCGCGCGCCCTTTCGGCCAGCTGACCGAGATCGAAACCTTGATCGTTGCGGGAGCCGAAGAAGACCACCAGCGCGTCCTCGGGCTTGACCGCCCGCGCGGTGAGGTCCTGGAAGATGCTGCCGTGGTCCCCCCGGACGCCGTAGCCGGCCCTGCCCTCGGCTGCGACGTCGGGCGCGATCCGGACACCCTGCGAGCCGAGCGTCCGCCACGCCAGCGCGGTCCAGGACCTCGGGCCCATGCCGCCCTCGTCGGTGCCGGTGGTGTACGAGTCGCCGACAACCGCGACATGGGTCAGCCGGGAATCCAGCGTCAGGGTCTCGTAGGGCCGCGGCGGCGCCGAGTAGGCAACGTCGTCACACGCCAGCCCGACGAGAAACGCGAGACTGACGAAAAACGTGATCAGACGGCTCACTGCGTACCTCCCCCGAACGGCATCCTCGTATGCCGCAATCGAACAACCGAAATAGTACGGAAGGAAATGCGTCGAATCGCGCGTCAGCCGTTATCCGGCGCGCGCCGAAACCGGTTCCAGCGCACCGTCGATCGGATGGAGTTTGGGGGTACCCGCCTCGCCGGCGTCGATTCTCGGCGTCACGCCCCGCACGTCGACCATCCTGCGCATCCAGCGGCGGCCGGGCTCTTCCACCAAATAGTAGAGCAGGATCGCGGCCATCACCGCAATTACCAACAGTACCAAGACATTCCACTTCCAGGGATTGTCCTGCGGCTTGAGGTCGAATTCTTCGACGGCCCATCCCCAAGCGGTATGCACGAGCTCGTGAACCATGTACAGGCAGAACGAGATCTTTCCGCCGTAGACCATCGGCCTCGTCGACAACACCCCCGGCAACCCGCCCACGCCGATCGCCAGCGTGAGGACCAGCGGGACGAACAGCACGTCGACCACCCCGCCGCTGTCGTTCTCCACCACGCCGCTGATCGGATGCGCGTCGAACCAATAGAGGATGCCGACCATGGCGATCAGGACGAGCAGGGCGACGTACCCTGCGGCGCGGCGACCGCGGTCGGTCAGCCGCAGCCTGCGCACCGCGGCGCACGCCAGCGCGCCGGCGATGAATTGCGTGACGATCCGCGGCAGCCAGCTCCACGGCGTGTAGAAGTGGCCGCTGGCGAGCAACATCACCACGGGCGGCAGGGAGGCCGCGAACGCCAGCAACATCAGGCTGCGCGCCCTGGTCGCCTGCTTCATCCGCAGGATCACCAGGACGAGCGCGCCGAAGAGCAGGTACGCCAGCCATTCCGCGCTGATCGACCAGGCCGGGCCGTCCCAACTGGAGTCGTCGAAGAACGGCTGAAACCACAGCTGCACCAGGAGGATCTGCCGCACGTAGCTGATCGCGGTGAGCTGGTCGGCGTCCGGCGAGGGCACATGGCCGACGTGCAGCGTGAAGATCACCCACAACGCGGCCAGGTGCAAGGTCACCAGGTATACCGGCCACACCCTGGCCAGGCGCAGCCACAGGAAGTGCAGGGTGGCGCGCGTCGACCAGGACCGGCCCATCCGGTCGAGGTAATTCCACGTCAGCACGAAGCCGCTGAGGATGAAGAACAGGTCGACGCCCTGCGCGCCGCAATTGAGCACCGGAGCGAGCGCGTCGCGAACGTCGGGCGAGGCATCGGCGAGCATGGGACGGAAGTGGAACAGCACCACCCAGAGCGCGGCCACGATGCGCAGTCCGGTCAGGGCTTTGATCTCTCCCCTGATCTCTGCGGTGCGCACAATGCTCTTTTCGTGTGGACGCTGCTGTCTCGATAGTCCGGCTGACCGGGCGATCTCGCCACTGCGGCCCCCCGACCAGCAACCGGCAGCCTAACAGCGCGGAGGCGCCAACGCGGTGAGGGGTTTAGCCGGTGTTGCGGTGGGTACTCGCTTGGACCTTTGCCTGACGGCCGCCCCGCGGCGCCGAAATAGCCTCTTACCAAAGAGTTAGAGCGGGCTAGCGGTCCCCTTATGTTTGCCGCTTAGCGTGGGTGTCGTTGACCTGGAGCCGCTGCGCGGGAGGATGCTCATGACCATCGCCATCACCACCTTCGACTGCGGCGGCGCCCGCATCCGGGCACACTGCCGTCACCTGGCGACCGTGGTGAGCATCTGGGGCGAGATCGACTCCGACAACGTCGAGCGGGTGGGCGAGTACCTCCGGCGCTTCATCCTCGGAAACAGCCCCGTGGTGCTGGACATGAGTGGTGTCACCGAATTCACCCTGGCCGGCGTCCCGCTGCTGTCGATGTTCGACGACGGCTGCAACGCCGCCGGTGTGGAGTGGACGCTGGTCCCGAGCGAGGCCGTCAGCGCCATGGTTGGCGACGTCTTCCCGGCCAACCACTCCGTGCACGAGGCGCTGCGCGACCTCGCCGACGCCATCGACAACCGCCGTCAGCTGGTATTGCCACTCATCAAGAAGTCGGCGTAGTGCCGTCCCGTGCTCGGCGCAACCTGGCCGCGCCGAGCACGCCGAGTACCCCAGCCGCGATCAGCAGCAGCATCGTCAACAACAGCGCCTGGGGATCGTAGACCAACGCCGTGGTGGAGGGCTGCCCATCCGCGATGGGCGCCACCCCTACCATGTGCCTGGCATTGACCCAGCTCACCAAGGCGCCAACGAGCGCCGCACACGCCAGGCCGAGTTCCACCAGCGCCCGGTATCGCCCGATCACAGTGCAGGCCCGTCGTTGTCGTCGGCGGCGTGATCGGCGTCCGAAACGTCCGCCGGCTCCACCCGCTCCTGCACCAACGGGGTCAGCGCCGCCCGGAGTTGACGATGACGGCGCGCCCACGCCTGCGCCGTGCGGCCCCCGGTGAGCCGCAGGCCGATGCCGATCCGGCCGCGCGGCACCCCGACCAATTCGCCCAGCGCCCGCGCCGACTGCCACTTCGCCAGTTCCTTACCGGATGCCTCGTGGTTTTCGGCCTCCGGGTAGACCCGGACGATCTCGCGGACCAGGATCGTCTCGGTGCCCTCGCGCAAAGCGTCCTCGGTCAGCTCGACCGAGACGTGGATTCGGGCCGCCTTGACCTGCAGCGCCACGAACGCCGACACCATCACCAGGAAGACGGCGGGCACCAACAGGCCGACCCCCGCGCCGCTCCACACCTCGATCAGAACCATGGACACCGCGGAGACCGGGCCCAGCAGCACCCAGTACCAGCTGGCGCCGGGCTCGTAGAACAGCGGCTTCGGCGTGGTCTGCCGCGCTGATGTCTGTGATCCCAATCCAGAGCCCTACCTCACGACAGCCAATCCGCCGCGTGCGCGGCCCAGTAGGTCAGCACGATATCGGCTCCGGCACGCCGGATGCTGGTCAACGACTCCAGCGCGGCCGCGCGCTCGTCGATCCACTTGTTGGCGGCGGCGGCGCAAATCATCGCGTACTCCCCCGAGACCTGGTACGCGGCCACCGGGACGGACGAGAGGCCGGCCGCGGCCGCGACCACGTCGAGGTATCCCAGCGCGGGCTTGACCATCAGGATGTCCGCGCCCTCCCCGAGGTCGAGCTCGATCTCGCGGAGCGCCTCGCGGGCGTTGCCCGGCTCCTGCTGATAGGTGCGCCGGTCTCCGGACAGGCTCGAGCTCACCGCCTCGCGGAACGGCCCGTAGAACGCCGACGCGAACTTGGCGGCGTAGGCCAGGATCGCCACATCGGCGAAGCCCGCGGCGTCGAGCCCGTCGCGGATGGCGCCCACCTGCCCGTCCATCATCCCGCTCGGCCCGACCACGCGAGCGCCCGATTCTGCTTGCGCCACAGCCAATTTGACGTACCGCGCCAGGGTCGCGTCGTTGTCGACGCGGCCCCGATCGTCGAGCACGCCGCAGTGCCCGTGGTCGGTGAATTCGTCCAGGCACGTGTCGGCCATCAACACGGTGGCGTCGCCGAGATCCTTCGCGAGGTCCCGCAGGGCGACGTTGAGGATGCCGTCCGGGTCGGTGCCCGGCGAGCCGGTCGGGTCCTTGTCCTCGTCGCGAGGGACGCCGAACAGCATCAGCCCGCCCACCCCGGCGGCGACGGCGTCGGCCGCGGCCGCGCGCAACGAGTCCCGGGTGTGCTGCACCACCCCCGGCATCGAGCCGATCGGCCGCGGTTCGTCGATGCCGTCGGCAACGAACATCGGCAGCACCAAATGCCTTGGCTCCAAAGACGTCTGAGCCACCAGCCGCCGTAGCGCGGGAGTGGAACGGAGCCTGCGCGGGCGCTGCCGAGGGTAACCGCCCACGTTCATCGCGCGGCGATCCACTGCTCGTTTCCCCGCCCGCGAACGTGCGCGCAATGCCGGCCCCGACGGCGTGTCGGTGTACCGACACGCACGCTCGCCGGCCAGGTGAAGGCCACTAGCGCCTGCGGCTCTTCTTACGCGGCGGCGGCAGCGCGCCCTCGGCCCGCAACCGCGCGGCGTGCTCGGCCAGGGCGTCGACCAGCGGACCGACCGCGGCGGTCTCCGGCTGGACGTCCACCCGCAACCCGAATTCGGCGGCGGTCTCGGCGGTCTTGGGGCCGATGCAGGCGATGATCGTCCGCGCATGCGGCTTGCCCGCGATGCCGACCAGGTTCCGCACGGTGGAGCTGGACGTGAAGCACACGGCGTCGAAGCCGCCGGTCTTGATCATCTCGCGGGTGGCCGCCGGCGGCGGCGCGGCGCGCACGGTCCGGTACGCGGTGACGTCCTCGATCTCCCAGCCACGCTCGCGCAGGCCCTCGGCCAGCGTCTCGGTGGCGATGTCGGCGCGCGGCAGCAGGACGCGGTTGACCGGATCGAAAATGCTGTCGTAGGGCGGGAAGTCGTCGAGCAGGCCCAGCGAGGACTGCTCCCCGGCCGGCACCAGCTCGGGGCTGATCCCGAAGGCGCGCACCCGGTCGGCCGTCTGCTCGCCGACGCAGGCGATCTTCACGCCGGAGAACGCGCGGGCGTCCAGGCCGAATTCGCCGAACTTCTCCCACACCGCGCGCACCGCGTTCGTGGATGTGAAGACCACCCACTGGAAACGTCCGTCGACCAGGCCCTTGACCGCCCGCTCCATCTGCGCGGGGCTGCGCGGCGGCTCCACGGCAATGGTGGGCACCTCGATGGGCAGGGCGCCGTAGGAGGTCAGACGCTCGCTCATCTCGCCGGCCTGGTCCTTGGTACGCGGCACCAGCACGGTCCAGCCGTAGAGCGCGCGGCTCTCCCACCAGTTCAGCTTCGCCCGGTTGGCTACGGTCTTGCCGATGGTGACCACCAGCGGGCCGTTCTGCGGGTCCCCGGCGGACAGCCCCGCCCCGGGGTCGTGCAGCACGCCGCTGACCACCGCCGGGTCGGCCAGGCCCTGCAGGGTGGTCTCGATGGACCGCTGCTGACAGGTGGTGCCCTGGGCGGTCACCACGCATGGGGTGGTCTCGGCCAGCTCGTGCTCGATCAGGGTCCGCGCCGCGTCGGCCAGGTGCGATGCCGTGGCCTGCAGGATCAGCGGGCCGGGAGCCGCGGCCAAAGCGTCCCAATCCACCTGAGGGTCGCGCACGTCGGCGACCGTGTGCGAGGAGCCCAGCGGCAGCCCCGCATAGGTGGGGACGGCGTCGGTGGCCGCCAGGCCCGGCACGATCTCGAGGTGCAGGTGGGTGCGCGCGACGGCGTTCACCTCGGTGATCACCGAGTCCACCGTCAGTGGGTCGCCGGCTACCAGCCGCACCACGTCCGCGCCGGCGCGGGCCTCCGCGGTCAGTGTCTTGGCGACCTCGGCGGGCTCACCCAGCGCGGGTCGGATGTCGGGGCCGCCGGTGATCACCGCCGGCGAGGCGGCTTCGGGGTCGGCACTCCCGTCGCCGTGCGTCACGGCCGGGTTGGCCGGAGCCGGGCCGGACACCGGCGGCAGGTCCCTGCCGATCATCGCGAGCACCGGTTCGGGCACGTCGGGGTCGGTGAAGACCAGGGCGGCATTGGCCAGTACCGTGGCGGCCCGCGTCGTCAGCAATCCCGGGTCGCCAGGACCGGAACCCACGTAGGTGATGCGGCCCGGTCTCGGCTTACGCCCTCGCGTCGTCATTGTCGCTCCCAAGTCGTTCTCAATCAGTTTCTCGCGCGGGTTCTTCTTGCCGCGCTGTCCGCATGAGCTCCCGGGCGCCGAGCTCGAACAACTCCGCGGCCACCGAGAGCCCAAGCTCTCGAGCCCGACCGGGAGTGCCGATGCCGGACGCGCGGATCACATCGGACCCGTCCAGCGCCGCCACGCAACCGCGCAGCGACAGCTCTTCGAAGACGCGGCCGTCCTCATCGATGGACTCGACCACTTCGGCGATCGCGCCCACCGGTGCGGAGCAGCCCGCCTCCAGTTCGGCCAGCAGGGCTCGCTCCGCGGTGACCGCCGCGCGCGCGTCGGCGTCGTCCAGCTCCGCCAGCACCGCCGCCAGCTCGTCGCCGGCGCGGCATTCGACGGCGAGGGCGCCCTGAGCAGGTGCTGGCAACATCTGCACCGGCTCTAGCGTCTCCGTGACGTCGCCGAGGCGGCCCAGCCGCGCCAAGCCGGCGCGGGCCACCACGATCGCGTCAAGATCACCACTGCTCACCCTGTTCAACCTGGTATCTAGGTTGCCTCGTAGGGGGCGAATTTCCAAACCGAGACCCAGTGCTCTAAGCTGCGCGGCCCGTCGCGGGGATGAGGTGCCCACCAGCGACCCGGTCGGCAACTCCCCGAGCACCAGTCCGTCGCGGGCCACCACCGCATCGCGGGGGTCGTTGCGCGGGGGTATCGCCGCGATGGTGAACCTCGGGTCGTCGGCGGTCGGCAAATCCTTGTGCGAGTGGACCGCGGCGTCGACGCGGCCGTCCTCGATGGCCTCGCGCAGCGCCGTGGTGAAGGCGCCGACGCCCAGGGTCTGGATGGGCGCCGACGACTGATCGCCCGCGGTGGAGATCGTCACCAGTTCCGCGGGGTGGCCCCGGGCGATGAGGGCATCCCGTACCGTGCCGGCCTGGGTGGTGGCCAACAGACTGCCCCGGGTGCCTATCCGGATCACGTTCGCCAATCGGCTACTCGCCCGAAGCCTGCGGGCCGCCGACCACGCCCGTGTCGAATCCACTTGGCACGATGGGCAATTCGCCCGCCGCGACGGCGGCCACGGAGTCGATGGCGGTCTGGTCGAGCTCGAAGAGCTCGCGCAGCGCCTCGGCGTAACTGTCGCCGCCGGGGGCGCTGGCGAGCTGCTTGATTCGCACCGTCGGCGCGTGCAGCAGCTTGTCCACCACCCGTCGCACGGTGCGGGCGACCTCCTCGCGCTCGGCGCTGGCAAGCCCGGGCAGCCGGTTGTCCAGCCGCAGCAGCTCCGCCTCGACCACATCGGCGGCGCGCTGGCGCAACGCCGTCACGGTCGGGGTGACCTCGGCCATCCGCTGGCCGGCGAGGTAGTTGGCCACCTCGGCCGCCACGATGAGCCGGGCGGCATCGACGTCGGCGGCCGCGGCGTGCGCGGACGGCTCGTGTTGGACGCGGTCCACATCGACGACCCAGACGCCGGGCAGCCCGGCCACCGCGGGATCGACGTCGCGTGGCATGCCCAGGTCGCAGAGCACCAGCGGGTGGGTCGCCTCGTCCCGCCGTGCGGCGGCCAGGGCGTGATGCACGTCGGCCAGCGAGACCACCGGGCTCACCGCTCCGGTGCAGCTGACCGCCACGTCGGCGTCCGCCAACGCGTCGGTCAGCCGGTCCAGTGCGAGCGCGTCGGCCCGCACACCCGCTTCGCGGATCTTGCGGGCCAGCCGCTGCGCCCGGGGCAGCGACCGGTTGAGCACCTGGACGCGGGTGATGCCGGCCCGGGTCAGGTGCGCCGCCGACAGCGCGCCCATGGCGCCGGCGCCGATCACCGCGGCGGTCCTGCCCTGCAGTCCGCCCAGCCGGCGTTCGGCCAGGCCCAGGGCGACCGACACCACCGAGGCGCCGGCGGCGTCGATGGCGGTTTCAGAGTGCACCCGCTTGCCCACCGAGAGGGCCCGCTGCGCCAGCTCGTGCAGCACCCGGCCCACGGTGCGGTTGGACTCGGCCGCGCCATAGGCGCGCCGGACCTGGCCCAGCACCTGTTGCTCGCCGACGACCGCCGAATCGAGACCGCTGGCGACCGTGAACAGGTGCTCGACGGCGGCCTCGCTGTAGCGGACGTACGCGTGCTTGGTCAGGTCCCCCATCGACATGCCGGAGTGCTCGGAGAGCACCTGGCCGATAGCCGCCAGCCCGCCGTGGAACGCGTCCACCACCGCATAGACCTCGACCCGGTTGCACGTCGACAGCACCATGGCCTCGGTCACCAGCGGCGACTGCAGCATCCGGTCGACGATCTTGCCCTGATCGGACTCGTCGATGCTCAGTTGTTCCAGGACGGAGACCGGCGCACTGCGGTGCGAAACCCCGAAGAGCAGGATGCTCACGGCAGCATCACCTGGCCAGCTCCCTTGCTTGCTCCAGTAATTAACTGCTGTCCACGGTAAACGTTTATGAGGTGGGCTACCAAATAATTGACCGACGTCACTCCCGGTCGCGGGCCCAGACCTCTGCGAGATCCGCGCGCAGCCTCGGCTCGTCGATCTCCCAGTAGCTGTGCTCGCGCCCGTCGAGCAGGATCACCGGCAGCCGGTCGCCGAACTCGGCCCGCAGCGCGGGGTTCCCCGCCGTCGCGGCGGCGTCGACGTCCGTGGTCGACAGGTCGAACCCGAGCTCGGCGGCCAATTCGGCCAGCCGGGCGTGCACGCGATCGCAGATGGTGCACCCGTCGCGGGTCAGCAGCTCAACGTGGGGTCGGCTCATGGGTGAATTGTGGCACCGGGCGGGATTCCTTAGCGTGCCGCTATGGGTGGTGATCAGGCGCTGCACGTCGATCCCGAGGTGATGCGCGGTTTCGTCGGCGCCGCCGGCGGTGCGGCCGAACACGTCCTGGCCCGGCTGGCGCAGCTCGACGATCAGGTGGGCCGGATGCTGGGCGGCTGGCGCGGGGCGTCGGGCGCCGCCTACGGGTCCGCGTGGGGACTGTGGCATCAGGGGGCCCGCGAGGTACAGGCCGGCCTCGCGACGTTGGCGCGGCTGGTGGGTGAGGCCGGCGACCTCTTCGACCAGAGCGAGGCGACGGCCGCACACGAGATGCGGGGCGTCTACCGTGGCTGATCCGTTTCACGTCGACCCCGAAGCGCTGGCCGACGCGGTAAAGCGGATGGCGGCGTTTCAGCGTCACGCGGAAGAGGTTCTCGCCGAAATTGATTCTCGGGTACAGCGTTTGCACGGCGCCTGGACGGGGGAAGCCGCGGCGGCGCACGCCGAGGCCCATCAGCACTGGGCGCGCGGCGAAGCGATGATGCGCGAGGCGCTGGCCAGGTTGCGGGCCGCGGGCGAGACCGCCCACCGCAACTACACCGGTGCGATGGCGCAGAACCTGTCCATGTGGTCGTAGGCCATGGCGCCGCGGGCAGTCGACCCCGCGGCCCTTCGACGGTGCCGCTGCCGGGGTGCACCGGGATGGCCGGCGACGATCCACCACCCGCCTCGTGCAGCAGTGCCAGAAGATCGCGGCCCAGCTGAACAGCTACGCCACCAAGGTCGACAAGGTGCACGGCCGCGATCCCGGACCTGCTGGCGCGCATCTGTGATCGGCTCACCGGCATCAAAGAGGTCTGGGAGTTCCTGACCGACGATGACGAACACGAGATCAAGAAGATCGCCGACGACATCCGCACCGTGGTCGACAATTTCGCTGCCGAGGTCGAGGCGCTGAGAGCCGAGATCGCGGCCACCCTCACCGAGGCCGTCACGATCGCCACCGACATGGGCCGCTACGCCGGCCGAGAGTGGGATCAGTTCCTGCACCGCACCGACGCCGGACGCGTCATCAATCAGGTCGGGTATTACGCCAAAGGCGCGTGGTCGGAGGCCGGCGAATTCGTCGAGGGGGTCTGGGACATCAGTTCGGTCCGGATAATGCTCGACGCGATCGGAGTACGATCCGAAAAATCGCTGATTCGATGCGAACCTTGCCGACTACGAATCCCCCGCAGACTGCTGGCCAACGACGAATGTGCTCCGCACAGCTTTGGTAGTAGCAACGAACTATCTTCTGACGCACCGCCGACTTGTGCCGCCGTTAGTTCGCGAGAAGTGAATCAATTCCGTGGCCCTGACCGGACCACGGTAGCCTCGACTTCCCGGCAATCGCTCGACATCCACCGTTGGCCACGATCGGCGCGTCGGGGTAAAGCCACCGGGCGACGGGGGGCCGTACGGATGACGGCTTCCCCACGGCGCCGCTGGCCGGCGCGCCTGGCGGGGTGATCTTGGCCGAGGCGTCAACGCCCCCACCGGATCTGCCCGATAGGGTTGGATACCGGTCACCCACGGGCAGGACAGCGATCTAGGAGGTTGGACGATGGCTTCCTCTGACCCGGACGGCGTGGACGACACCACCCGCGTCGACCTGGAGTCGCTGGCCGCCGACGCCAGCGCCGCGCGCGCGCTCGAGGACCTCAAGCGCGCGGATGCAACGGACCGCCCCCAGCCCCCCGTCGACCTGACCGCCGCCGCGTTCTTCGACGTGGACAACACCCTGGTGCAGGGCTCGTCGGCGGTGCATTTCGGTCGCGGCCTGGCGGCCCGCAACTACTTCACCTACCGCGACGTCCTCGGCTTCCTCTATGCCCAGGCCAAATTCCAGCTGCTCGGCAAGGAGAACAGCGACGACGTCGCGGCCGGCCGGCGCAAGGCGCTCGCCTTCATCGAGGGGCGGTCGGTCGACGAGCTGGTCAGCCTGGGCGAGGAGATCTACGACGAGATCATCGCCGACAAGATCTGGACCGGCACCCGGGCGCTCACCCAGATGCACCTCGACGCCGGCCAGCAGGTCTGGCTGATCACCGCCACCCCCTACGAGCTCGCGGCGACGATCGCGCGACGGCTGGGCCTGACCGGCGCGTTGGGCACCGTCGCCGAATCCGTCGACGGCGTGTTCACCGGCCGGCTGGTCGGCGACATCCTGCACGGCACCGGCAAGGCCCACGCCGTGCGGTCGCTGGCGATCCGGGAGGGCTTGAACCTCAAGCGCTGCACGGCCTACTCCGACAGCTATAACGACGTGCCCATGCTGTCGCTGGTCGGCACGGCGGTGGCGATCAACCCCGACGCCCGGCTGCGCGCGCTGGCCCGCGAGCGCGGCTGGGCGATCCGCGACTTCCGCACCGCCCGCAAGGCCGCCAGGATCGGGGTGCCGTCGGCGCTGGCCCTCGGCGCGGCGGGCGGCGCGCTGGCTGCACTGGCATCCCGGCGCCAATCGCGCTGATAAGCTCCGCCGCTAGACGTAATCGAGCGGAGAGCAAAGCGGCATGACAGTCCCGGAAGAAGCGCAAGGACTCATCGGCAGTAACTACCGAGGATCGGACTATTTCGAGGTAGGGCGTGAGAAGATCCGCGAGTTCGCGGCCGCGGTCCTCAGCGATCATCCGGCCCACTACAACGAGGCCGATGCCGCCGAACTCGGCTACCCGGCCCTGGTGGCGCCGCTGACCTTTGCGGCGATCGCGGGCCGGCGCGTGCAGCTGGAAATCTTCACCAAGTTCAAGATCCCGATCAACATCGCCCGGGTCTTCCACCGCGACCAGAAGTTGAAATTCCACCGGCCGATCCTGGCCCACGATAGGCTCTTCTTCGACACCTATTTAGACTCCGTGATCGAGTCACACGGCACTGTCCTCGCTGAGATCCGCAGCGAGATCACCGACGCCGAGGGCAAGCCGGTTGTCACGGGTGTCGTCACGATGCTGGGGGAAGCCGCGCATCAAGAGGCGAGCACCGAAGACACCGTCGCCGCAATTGCATCGATATCAGCTGGAAAGTAGGGTCAGGTTAATGACGTCACAGGGTGAAACGGGTGGCACCCAGCTCAAGCCGCCGGTTGAAGCAGTCCGATCCCACTACGACAAGTCCAACGAGTTCTTCAAACTCTGGCTCGACCCGTCGATGACGTACAGCTGCGCTTACTTCGAAGAGCGTCCCAACATGACGCTGGAAGAGGCGCAGTACGCGAAGCGGAAGCTCGCGCTGGACAAGCTGAACCTCGAGCCGGGCATGACGCTGCTCGACATCGGCTGCGGCTGGGGCGCCACCATGCGGCACGCCGTGCAGGAGTACGACGTCAACGTGATCGGCCTGACGCTGAGCGAGAACCAGTACGCCCACGACGTGGAGAAGTTCAAGGAGATCGACAGCCCGCGCCGCAAAGAGGTGCGAATCCAGGGCTGGGAGGAGTTCGACGAGCCGATCGACCGGATCGTGTCCCTCGGCGCGTTCGAGCACTTCGCCGACGGCGCGGGCGACGCCGGGTTCGAGCGGTACGCGACCTTCTTCAAGAAGTTCTACGACCTGACGCCCGAAGACGGCCGGATGCTGCTGCACACCATCACCATCCCCGAGCCCGAAGAGGCCAAGGAGTGGGGCCTGACCTCGCCGATGAGCCTGCTGCGGTTCATCAAGTTCATCCTCACGGAGATCTTCCCGGGCGGCCGACTGCCCCGGATCTCGCAGGTCGATCACTACTCCTCGCAGGCCGGCTGGAAGGTCGAGCGCTACCACAAGATCGGCCACAACTATGTGCCGACCCTGAACGCCTGGGCGGACGCGCTCGAGGCGAACAAGGAGAAGGCGATCGAGCTGAAGGGCCAGGAGACCTACGACATCTACATGCACTACCTGCGTGGCTGCTCGGACCTGTTCCGCGACAGGTACACGGGCGTCTGCCAGTTCACGCTGGTCAAGTAGCTCGGCCGAAAAACGCCCCGGCGCCCACAACGGGCGCCGGGGCGTTTGCCGTTTCGCGGGTGCCGTTTCGCGAGCGTAACGCCACGGCGAAAATGTCCGCCGAAAACCGCCGTGGCGTTACGCTCGCGGCGGCGCGGCCGGAAACGAAAGAGGATACGAACAGATTCAGCCGAAAAAGATGTTGCGCCGGCCCGCGAGCAACCGGTACAGCGTCTGCTGGATGGTCTCGCGCACCTGATCGGTCAGCTCGAATGTCACCATCGGGTCCTCGGCGTCGGACGCGGCGTAGTCGTTCGTGTGGATCGGCTCCCCGAACGCGATGCGCCACTTCGACGGCAACGGCACCAAGCCGGCGGGCCCGGCCAGCGGGAACAGCGGCGTGACCGGGAAGTAGGGCAGGCCGAACAGCCTCGCCAGCAGCTTCACGTCGGTCAGCATCGGGTAGATCTCTTCCGAGCCGACGATCGAGCACGGGATGATCGGCGCCTTGGTGCGCAGGGCCGCCGTCACGAAGCCGCCCCTGCCGAACCGCTGCAACCGATAACGGTCCTCGAAACGCTTGCCCAGCCCCTTGTAGCCCTCCGGGAACACCGCGGTGAGCTCGCCGGCGGCGAGCAGCCGGTGCGCGTCCGTCGTGCAGGCCATGGTGTGGCCGGCCTTCCGGGCCGCCTCCCCGACCACGGGCAGGTCGAACACCATGTCGGCGGCCAGCAGCCGCAGGTCCCGATGCGCCGGGTGCTCGTCGTGCACCGCCACCGACAGCATCAGCCCGTCGAACGGCAGGACGCCGGCGTGGTTGGCCACCAGCAACGCGGCGCCGTCGCTGGGCAGGTTCTCGATGCCGCTCACCTCGACCCGGAACCAGGACCGGAAGAAGAACCGCAATAACGGGCGGACGATCGCGCTGTTGAAGTGCGGGTCGAAGCCGAACTGGTCGACCGTGTAATCACCCGTGAGCCGCTGGCGCAAGAATCCCGCCACCGCGGCGACGCGCTGAGCGAGTTCGTTGAGCGGCGCCTCGGCGGTCCCGGCCGCACCCGCGGCGCGGCGGTGCTCATCGATCTCGCGGACGACGGCGGCGATCTGGTCGGCCGACGCCCGCTCCCGCGGATCAGTCAGCAACGAGGGGTGTTGACGGGACAAATCGGCCCGCTGATCGGCTCTGCGACGCGCCGCTACCCGACCCCGATTCGTATGCAGTGGAATGACATTGGCTTTGTTCTCGGCCGCCACGATATCTACCTGACCCCACCCCATGGAATTGGATTTCGGCTACCCCAACGCTGTGCCAGGGCTATGGCGCGATCTTCCCAGGAGCGTACCCGATCAGGGTCGATAATGGGAGTGAGGCCGCGACCACGCACGTAGTCGTCGAACGCCTCCGCCGTCGTCCATTTCGGCTGATAGCCGAGCTCCGCGCGCATCCGGCTGGTGTCCATGACGCGGCCGTAACTCAAGTAATCGAACTGATCGCGGCTGATCTCGTTGTACCGGTTGGCCCGCCTCAGCGAATCGAGCGCCCAGACGCCGAAACCGGGCACGGGCAACGGGATCCGGCCGGCGCGCCGGATCGCCTGGGACAGCATGATGATTCCGTCGGCGCCGATGTTGAACGTCCCGGCCTTGCCCGCCATCGCCGCACGCTCCAGCGCGCCGAGTGCATCCTGTTCGTGCAGCAGCTGTAGTCGGGCGTCGCGGCCGAACATCGTGGGCACCAACGGTCCTGCGAGATATCGCGACAGCGTGGTGTCCATCGCGGGCCCGATCATGTTGGCCAGCCGGAGAATTGTCACCGCGATGTCGGGGCGGCGGCGGCCGAGGCCACGCGCGTAGCCCTCGATGTCGAGGCTGTCCTTGGCGAAGCCGCCGCGGAACGGTTTTCGGCTGGAGCTGTCCTCGGTGAACACCACCGGGTCGCGCGGGCTCGATCCGTAGACCTCGGACGTCGACTTGAGCACGACGCGGCGCACCGACGGCGCCTTCTGGCAGGCCGCGAAGAGTTGCATCGCGCCCATCACGTTGATTTCCTTCAGCGCGGCGGTGCCGCCGGACCGCGGCGCGTACGACGCCGCCGCGGCATGCACCACCGTGTCCACCTCGCCGTTGCGAATCACCTTGGCGATGAAGGGATTTCGAATGTCGGCGCGCACGAACTCGGCGCGACCCATCCGGCGCAGCATGTCCTTGCTGGGGGCGATCGCATCCACCGCGATCACCGTTTTGATCAAGGGGTTCTGCGCCAGCCGAGCGGTCAGGTAGCCACCCAGGAACCGGCACGCACCGGTAACCAGGACGACCTTGGGGTAATGCACGGCGTCGCTCGCCGAGCCACCCCCGGCGCCGGGGCCTTCCCCGCTCGACGAATCCATCCAAACAGCCTAATGGCGAACCGCGGCAGCGGTTTTTACGGCAGCGTCAAGGTCGGTACGGGCGGGGGCTTACTTGCCGAGTTTTCTGCGCTGCACCCTGGTGCGGCGCAGCAGCTTGCGGTGCTTCTTCTTCGACATACGCTTGCGCCGCTTCTTGATGACTGAACCCATTGACTCCGCTGACTCCGCTATCTGACCAGTGACTGCTTGGCAGGACCTGAAAAGGACTATGGAAAGGACCCCGCCACTTTACCCGGGCGGCCGCACCGAACACCAAATGGCGCCCGGTCGGCCACCGGGTCATAGCGCCGGCACCGGCCGGGCTGCGATCAGCCCGCGTCGAAGTACGAGGTCTCCAGCATGTCGTGAACGGCCTTGGCATGCACCCGGAAGGACCGCCCGACCCGGACCGCGGGCAGCTCGCCGTTGTGCACCAGGCGGTACACCGTCATCTTGGACACTCTCATCAGGGCCGCCACCTCGGCGACGGTGAGAAATTGCGTCCGGGCCTGCTGGCCATCTCCGGCGCCGGTATCCCGTGCCTTACCTGCAGAATCTCGCGCTGATGGCCCGTTCGTAGACGTCATCGCAACCCAATCGTGTCAGGCACACGCAACCCCAGCGGCTTCCCCTCCGCTGGCACCCACGCGTGCATACAAAGAGGAGAATAGCGGGACTAATGGGGTTACTGGTACTGGTGGGGGACAATCAGTCCGAAAATCTTTAATTATTCCGATGTAATTCTTAGCTGCTCAGAGCGCATTTTCGCGGCCTGAACGGCAGCGTCGACGGCCACCCGGAGCCCGCCTCGTTCGAGTTCGCGCAGCCCAGCGGCGGTGGTCCCACCGGGTGACGTGACCGTGGCCCGCAGCTGCACCGCGGTGGCGTCGGGCAACATTCCCGGCGCCTGCTCGGCGGCGGCCTCGGAGTCCGAGTCGAGCCGTTCCAGCAGCATGGCGGCCGCCCCGGCCATCGTCTGCGCCGTCAGGTCCGTGGCCACCTGCCGGGTCAGTCCCGCAGCGACCCCGGCGTCGACCAGCGCCTCGACCATCAGCAGGAAATAGGCGGGTCCCGAGCCGGAGAGCGCGGTCACGGCGTCCATCTGGGACTCGGGGACGACCAGCACGCCACCCACGGAGTCGAAGAGCGCCGAGACCTCCTCGAGCTGTGCGGGGGTGACGAACCGGCCCTTGGCCAGGGCGGTGACCCCGGCGCCGACGAGCGCCGCCGCGTTGGGCATCGCCCGCACCACGGGCGCCCCGGCCGGCAGCTTGGACTCGAAGTACGAGGTCGTGACGCCCGCCGCCACCGTCACGAAAACCTGCTCCGCGGTGTCGCTCTCGGCCGCGGCGGCCACCCGGGACACCTCCCCCATCACCTGCTCGACATCGGCCGGTTTGACGGCGACGACGACGAAGGTCGCGTTGTCCACCGCGTCCGCGACCGGGGCGACCAACACCGAATAGGTGTCCGCCAGATACTTGGCGCGCTCGGGCACCCGCTCGGCCACGACCAGATCCTTGACCTGCCGGCCCGCGCGCAGCAGCCCCGACAGCAGTGCCTCCCCGATGCTGCCGCCACCGATGATCGCGATTCTTGCCATGCCGGACAGCATCGCAGACGACGACGGTCAGCGAGCCGCAGGGACTAGGGCCAGTTGACGCGCCTGCACGACGAGCCGACCCAGGCTGTCGACCACGATGTGGTCTTCGTCGAACCAGTCGTGGCCGATCTCCATGCAGGTGGCGAGGATCCGCAGCCAGCCGTCGGCCGGAACGGCACGCAGATAGGCGGTGAGCTGGACGGTGGGCGCCCAGCCGGTGCGGTCGACGGCGAAGGTCACCGGCGCCGACAGGTCGCCGCACATCAGCGCGAACAGCGGGTCCGGGGCCACGCCGCGGGGGCGTGCCCACATCTGGATCATCGGCGGGCGGCCGTCCGCGCTGGGCTGCATCGTCGACAGCAGCGGCCGCACGTCGCAGCCCTCCCCCAGGTGGACCAGGCCCGACAGCGGATGGCCGGGCCCGATCGGCTCGATGTCGTCGGGCGGTTCCGGCGCCATCAGGTCCACCACCGGGTTCGCCGACAGCAGGGGCCTGGCGCCCTCTCCGGAGTCGTCGGGCGGGAAATGCTCGGGCTCCCCCAGGTTCACCACGGCGTGCACCGCGGTGCGCCCGCCCTGGGTGAGCTCGACGTCGGCCACGCTGATGCGGCGCCCGCGTTTGCGGATCGACGTCACCACCCGCATCGGTCCGGGATCCGGCGCCCACAGGAAGTTCGCCGACAGGGCGACGGGTTCTACTCCGAGGGCCTGCCCGTCACCCGCGGCGCGGGCGGCGTTGGCACACAGCGCCAGCATGGCGCCGCCGTGAACCTTGGGCCCGATGGTCCAGTGCTCGTTCAGTTCCGCCTCGAACACGCCCGGCTCGGCCTCCCGCAATGCCATCGCGGTGGTGAATAACGCGTTCATGGTCTCCCGGTGGTGTCACCGCAGCAGGTGCGTGCGGGCGAACTGCAACGATTCGGTGAGCATGCTTTCACGCTCACTGGCCGACCGCGCGCTGGAGGTGGACACCTCGAGGATGACGTGCCCGGCGAACTGGCCGGCCGCCAGCAGCTGGCACACCTCGGCGGTCGGCTGGGTGCCGCGCCCCGGGATCAGGTGCTCGTCGGCGGGCAGGCCGCTCCCATCACACAGGTGCAGGTGGACCAGCCCGTCGCCCATCCGGCGGGCCATGTCCAGCGAGTCGCTGCCGGCCGTCGCGGTGTGTGACAGGTCCAGCGTGTAGTGCGCGTGGTTGCCGTCCAGCGGGTCGTAGGACGGCGCGAACGCGGAGATGGCCGGCCCGGGGCCGCCGCCGCGCCGGCGCATCCGTTCGCGCGACTGACCGGGAAAGAACCGGTCCGCGCGGAACGGGAACATGTTCTCCACCGCCACCAGCACCTCGCTCGATGCTTCGAGGTCTCGGACCTGTTCGCTGAACCCCTCCGCGTAGCGGCGCTGCCAGCGAAACGGAGGATGCACGACGACGGTCTGCGCGCCCAACTGTTCGGCGGCCCGCACGCTGCGCTCCAGCTTCGGAATCGGGTTGGCGCCCCACACCCGCTGCGAGATCAGCAGGCAGGGCGCGTGCACGGACAGCACCGGCACCCGGTAGCGCCGGGACAGCTTCTGCACGGCGTCGATGTCCTGGCTGACCGACTCGCTCCACACCATCAGCTCGACCCCGTCGTAGCCGAGCCGGGCCGCGTACTCGAACGCGGCCTCGGCCCGCAGGGGATACACCGAGGCCGTCGACAGTCCGACTTTGATCGCGGGGCGCAACGGTCTGGGAGGGTCGCCTAGCCCGACTGCAACGAGAGCGCCAGCGGGCCCAGGGTGATCAGCGCCCCCACCGCAACCGCGATCAGTGTGCTGGCGATGTCCTCGGTCTTGCGCACCACCCGGACCCCGACCACCAGGCCGAGGATCACCAGCACCGACAGCACCAGCGCGACGATGCTGTTCCAGCGCCACAGCTGGTCGAAGGCCACGAACAACCCGGCCCCGAACACGACGGCCAGCACCGACTGGAACACCACCACGCTGCCGCGCCACAGCGCCTCCAGCCGGCCCCCGACGCCCAGGGCGCGGTCATGGTCACCGTCGACGTCACGGCCCTCCTCGGCCGCCTCGTCGGTCACCGACCGCGCGCCGCCCCGCCGGGCCACCTCGTCCGCCAGGGTCTGGCCGCCGAACAGCGTGGAGTCCGAGTCGCGCAGATAGGAGCGCACGTACGCCGAATCGTCGTCGGTGCCGGGTTCCGCCTCGCGGATCTCGGCGTCCATGATGTCCACCGGGATGTCCGCGTAGTGGTCCACCGGGTCCGGGCTCATGTCCTCAGCGCCGGCCGGGCCGCCCTGCTCGGCGGGCACGGCATCGGCGCGGCGCGGGGGACGCGGGTACTCGCTGCGCTCGGGCCCGGAGGCGCGGTCGGGCTGCGGCGCCGACTTGGGCCAGCGGGGCTCGGGTTCCGACCAGTAGGCGGGCTTCGGGCGGTCCCTGGTGTCGAGAGTCTCGGGAGCGGGCGCGGGGGGTGGGGCCACCTCGGGAGCCGGCTCGGCGACCTGGACCGTCGCGGGGGACTCGATGTCGTCGTGTTGGTCGTCGCGAACGACCGGGATTTCGCCGGTGAGCTCGGCGACCGTGACCGCGTCGCTGTCGCCGCGGCGACGGCGGCGCCGCCGGGTGACCGCCGGGGCGCCGATGGTGCCGTTCCTGGCCAGCAACTCGGCCACCGAGATGGGCCGAGTGCTCGGGCTCTCGGTCTCGGAGTGTGGTCCGGTCATTTGTCGCCTTTCGATCGGTTCCCATCCCGATCCACTGCCTGTCCTCCAGCATCCCGCACAGAGGTTTCCATGAGGGCGGTTCCGTCGGCTTCGCTGTCGAGTTTGCGCAAGATGAGACCTTCCCGTAATGCCCACGGGCAGATGTCCACCATCTCGATCGACAGGGCTCGCATGCTCGCCTCGGCCACCAGGGCGCCCGCCACGATCTGGGGGGCCCGCTCGGCGCTCACTCCCTCCAGTTCCGCGCGGTCAGCGGTGGTCATCCTAGAGATGAAAGATATGAGTTGCCTGAGGCCGTTTGCCGTCAGCGTCCGCTTCACCCTTGGCCCGGCCGCGGACGGCGCCGCCCCGGTGAGCCGCGCCAGCGAGCGGAAGGTCTTCGACGTCGCGACCGCCAGGTCGGGCTGCCCGGCGTCGAGCACCTGCTCGCTGGCCTCGGCCAGCTCGGCATCCAGCCAGTCCCGCAGCATCGCCACCCGGCGCCGGCCCGGCGGGTCGTCGGGCAGCCATTCGCGGGTCAGCCGCCCGGCGCCCAGCGGCAGCGACAGCGCCACCTCGGGGTCCTCGTCGACGCCGCTGGACATCTCCAGGGAGCCACCACCGATGTCGAGATTGATGATGCGGCCCGCGCTCCAGCCGTACCAGCGGCGCACCGCCAGGAAGGTCAGCCGCGACTCGTCGACCCCGCTCAGCGCCTTAAGCTCGACACCGGTCTCCTTTCGGACGCGGCCCAGCACGTCGTCGGAGTTCACGGCGTCGCGCAGCGCGGAGGTCGCGAAGGCCATGAGCTCGGCGCAACCGGAGCTGTCCGCGATCTTGGCGAACTCGTCGATCGTGGAAATCAGCTTCTCGGCGCCGCGCTTGGTGATCTTTCCCGAGCTGTCGATCGACTCGGCCAGCCGCAGCGTGGCCTTCGTCGAACTCATAGGCGTGGGATGCCCGCCACGGTGCGCATCAACCACCAGGAGATGAACCGTGTTGCTGCCCACGTCGAGCACGCCCAATCGCACGGTAATCAAACTAGCTGGACGCCGGGATCGGCGTATCGCTGCCCGGCGCGGTTAGGCCGGGTGTCGACGTGCCGAGCAGCGGGAATCGTGGTCTAACGTTGACTCCGTGGCGGATTCGCAGGCTGGGCCGGGACACGAGGTCGAGCTCGACTTCGCCCGTGAGTGGGTGGAGTTCTACGACCCGGACAATCCCGAGCACCTGATCGCGGCCGACTTCACCTGGTTGCTGTCGCGGTGGACGTGCGTGTTCGGCACGCCCGCGTGCCACGGCACGGTGGCGGGCCGCCCGGATGACGGCTGCTGCTCGCACGGGGCGTTCCTGTCCGACGACGACGACCGCGCCCGCCTCGATGCCGCGGTGGAGCAGCTGACCGACGACGACTGGCAGTTCCGCGAGAAGGGATTGGGCCGCAAGGGGTACCTCGAACTCGACGAGCACGACGGCCAGCCCCAATACCGCACCCGCAAGCACAAGGAAGCGTGCATCTTCCTGAACCGGCCGGGGTTTGCCGCGGGCGCCGGATGCGCACTGCACATCAAGGCGCTCCAGCTGGGCGTGCCGCCCCTGACCATGAAGCCCGACGTGTGCTGGCAGCTGCCGATCCGGCGCAGCCAGGAGTGGGTGACCCGGCCGGACGGCACCGAGATCCTCAAGACGTGGGTCACCGAATACGACCGGCGCGGCTGGGGTTCCGGCGGCGCCGACCTGCACTGGTACTGCACCGGTGATCCGGGCGCCCACGTCGGCGCCAAGCAGGTGTGGGAGAGCATGGCCGACGAGCTCACCGAGCTGCTGGGCGCCAAGGCCTACGCGGAGCTGGCGGCAATGTGCAAGCGCCGCAGCAAGTTAGGCCTCGTCGCGGTGCACCCGGCGACGCGGATCGCCGACTAGCCGCGGCCCGGCTCAGCCCGGCTGAATGTTGGTGTACGCCAACACCATTCGTTGCGCGCTGGCGAGCAGGTACGCCTCGACGGCCGCGCCGGCCGCCGCCGCGTCGCCCGCCAGCACCGCCTCGGTGATCGCCGCCAGGTCGGCCACCACCGGGCCCGCGTCGTCGTAGGCAGCGGTGAGCTCGTGCTCGCGGCCGCCGAAGGCCTGCTCGACCCAGCGATACAGCAATCCCAACGCGCGGTTCCGGCTGCAGTGGATGAGCACCCGGAAGTAGTCGAGGTCGGCGGCCTGGCGCGCCGCGGCGCCGTCGGCGTCCTGCACCGCGGCCAACGCGGCGCGCAACGCATCGGCGTCTTCGGGACCGCCGCGCTGCGCGGCGAGCCGGCCGATCAGCGGGCCCAGCGCGGCGCGGATCTCCAGCAGCTCGACGAGGAACTCGGGGCCCAGTTTGCGGACCAGCGCCTCGACCACCGCGGGGTGGGTCAGCCCCTGCGGGTCGCGCACCACGTTCCCGCTGCCATGCCGGGCCTCGATCAGGCCCATCTGCTGCAGCCGGGCCAGCCCCTGCCGCAGCGACGTGCGGTTGACCTCCAGCCTTTCGGCCAGCTCCCGCTCCGGCGGCAGGGCCGAGCCGGGCGGGAAGACGCCGTCGAGGATGGCGTCGGCGATCGACGCGGCGATCTGTTCGTCGACGCGCTGCCGGTCGGGCGGTTGAAGGGGAGTTGACTGGTTCATTGGTTCAACCAATATAGTGGACCCGATCGACCGGAGGTGAGCAATGGACGACGAACTGCGATCGGCCGCGTCCCCGCGCTGGCGGGGCAAGCCCGGGCGGCTGGAGGTCTGGTACGCCACCCTGTCCGACCCGGTCACCCGTGCCGGCCTGTGGGTGCACTGCGAGACGGTGGCACCGCTGCAGGGCGACGCCTACGCCCACGGCTGGGCGACCTGGTTTCCGGCCGACGGGCCGCCGCGCACCGAGCGGTTCGGCCCGGAGCCCGTCCGCCCCGCCGCCGGGGCCCTGTGGTTCGACGCCGCGGGCGCGCGAGTCGCCCCCGAACACCTCGGCGGACGCGCCCGGTCGATCGCCTGGGACCTGTCCTGGAAGGACTCCGGCGCGCCGCTGTGGACCTTTCCCCGGGCCGCGTGGGAGCGCGAGTTGCTGCCCGGCGCCCAGGTCGTGCTCGCCCCCACCGCCGACTTCGCCGGCTCGGTGACCGTCGCCGGCGAGCCTCTCCGGCTCGACGGCTGGCGCGGCGCGGTCGCCCACATCTACGGGCACGGCAACGCCAAGCGCTGGGGATGGATCCACGCCGACCTCGGCGGCGGCGACATCGTGGAGGCCGTCACGGCCGTGTCACACAAGCCCGGGCTGCGGCGGCTGGCGCCGATAACATTCGTCCGTTTCCGCATCGACGGAAAGGATTGGCCCGCAAGCAATTTGCCCTCCCTGCGGATGCGGACCACGCTCGGCCTCCGGCACTGGCAGCTGGAGGGACGCATCGGCGGGCGCAGGGTGCTGATTCGGGTCGACCAGCGCCCGGAACGGTGCGTGAGTCTCGGTTACACCGATCCCGACGGCGGCAGGGCGGTGTGCACCAACACCGAACAGGCCGACATCCACCTCGACATCGACGACCGGCACTGGTCGGTGCTGGGCACCGGGCACGCCGAGGTGGGCCTGCGCGGTGCCGGGGCACCCGCCCTCAACGAAAGGATCCCGACATGAGCTTTCTCTTCGACCCGCCGTTGCTGCTCGCGGCCGGAGTGCTGATCGAGCGCCGTCTACCGGCCGAGCGCCGCGACGTAGCCGAGGCCGCCACCCTGGGGGTGTTCTTCGGCGGGTCGTTCGGGCTGTACAACAACGTGCCCGGGCTGGGTGCGCTGTGGCGCCCCTTCCGCGCCCGCAACGGCCGCGACTTCATGTGGAACAGCGGCGTTTTCGCCGTGCAGACCGAGCAGCTCGACTGGCCCATGCACGCCGCCGCGGGGGGTATCTTCGCGACCTATCCAATGTTCATCAAGCTGGGGCGCCGGCTCGGGCGCCGGGCATGAGCCGGCTCGCCGCCTCGTTCGGCGGCGCCCTGCTGCCCGAGGAACACGGCGGCCCCGCCCCGGACGAGCTCCAAGACCGCGTCGACCGCTACCTCACGCAGCTGCCGGCAAGCTCGCGAATGGCCTTGCGGGCCGGTCTTTTCGGCGTGTCCGCGGCCAGCTATCTCACCACCGGGCGGTCCTTGTCGCGGCTCGGCCCCGGCGAGCGCGACCGGGTGCTGCGCCGGGTCGCCGGCCTGAACCCCGACGTCGGCGCGGCCCTGGAAGCGATGAAGGCGATCGTGCTGCTCGCCAACGGCGCCGCCACCCACGCGCCGGAACTGCTGGCCCGCGCCCAGGAGCACGAGGTGGCGCGCCCCGACGCGGCCCTGACCGTCATCGAATCCGACGACAGCCCGTCGGTCGTCACTGCCGACGCGGTGATCGTCGGGTCGGGCGCCGGCGCCGCGATGGCGGCCCGCACCCTGGCGCGGCGCGGCCTCGACACCGTCCTGATCGAGGAGGGGCGGCGCTGGACGGTCGAGGAGTTCCGCACCACCCACCCGATGGATCGCTACGCCGGCTTGTACCGCGGGGCGGGGGCCACCGTCGCGCTCGGACGCCCGTCGGTGGTGCTGCCGATCGGCCGCGCCGTCGGGGGCACCACCGTGGTGAACTCCGGCACCTGTTACCGGCCTCCGGCGACCGTGCAGCGGCGCTGGCGCGACGAGTTCGGGCTCGGCCTGGCCGACCCGGACCGGCTGGCCGGCCACCTGGACGACGTCGAGGGGACCCTGCGGGTCGCGCCGGTGCCGCTGCAGATCATGGGGCGCAACGGGCGGCTGCTGCTCGACGCCGCCGAAACGCTCGGATGGCAGGCGGCACCCATCCCGCGCAACGCGCCGGGCTGTGAGGGCTGCTGCCAGTGCGCCATCGGCTGCCCGCGCAACGCCAAGTTCGGCGTGCACCTCAACGCCCTCCCCCAGGCCTGCGCGGCGGGCGCCCGGATCATCGCGCGGGCCCGCGCCGAACGGGTGCTGCACGGGAACGGGCGCGCCCGCGGCGTGCGCGCCCGGCGACCCGACGGCACGGCGCTCGACGTCCTGGCCGACACGGTGATCGTGGCCGCCGGCGCCACCGAGACGCCCGGGCTGTTGCGGCGCAGCGGACTTGGTGCGCACCCGCGGCTGGGTCGTAACCTCGCCGTGCATCCGGCGACGATGCTTGCCGGCCGCTTCGACGACGACGTCGTCGCCTGGCGCGGCGTCCTGCAGAGCGCCGCCGTGCACGAGTTCCACGAGTCGCACGGCGTGCTCATCGAAGCGACCTCGACGCCGCCGGGCATGGGGTCGATGGTCTTTCCCGGCTACGGCGCCGACCTGCTCGGCTGGTTGGACCGGGCGGCGCACGTCGCGACGTTCGGCGCCATGGTGGCCGACAAGGGCGTCGGCTCGGTGTCCTCAGTGCGGGGCGAGACGCTGCTGCGCTACAACATCGACCGGTCCGGCGTCGAGAAGCTGATGGTGGCGATCGAAGCCATGGGACGGTTGCTGTTCGCCGCCGGCGCGGTGGAGGTCCTCACCGGTCTGCCGGATGCGCCGACGGTGACGTCGCTGCCCGCGCTCCAGGATGCGCTGCGGCGCAGCGACCCCCGAGGCCTGCACCTGGCCGCCTTTCACCCCACGGGCACCGCGGCCGCGGGTGCCGACGGGCAGCGGTGCCCCGTCGACGAAACCGGCCGGCTGCGCGGCACGGACGGCGTGTGGGTGGCCGACGCGTCGATCCTGCCCAGCTGCCCCGAGGTGAACCCGCAGGTGTCGATCATGGCCTTGGCGCTGGCCGTCGCCGACGAGGTGGTCGCCGCCCGCTCCGGTTGAGTGTGCACGCAGGGTTTTAGTGTGCGTCACGGGTTTTCGGTGTGCGCCCAGCGTTTTCAGTGTGCGCCCAGCGTTTTCAGTGTGCGCCCGGGTCGGCCTCACGGCCGAAACCCCGCTCTCAGTTCACAATCGACGCCGTCGACGCACACTGAATCTGGTGGCAGTACTCTCGCATGGCCTACGGGACGCCATACATCGCCACTGCGACATGGCCTCGCGTGTGCCGCCCGTCTTCGAGGTCTCCGCGCGGCAACCGCGTGCGCGCGGCGCTACGTCTGCGTGTCGGCCGGGACCGCATGCCGCGGCTGGTACAGCAATGCGCGGACCAGCGGCCGCGGCCCGACGGACCGAAGCATCTGGCTCGCCGGGCGGACCCGTACCCGCTTCGGCCACCAGAACCACCGTCCCATCACCGTCATGATCGACGGCGTGATGAGCGATCGGACGACGAAGGTGTCGAACAGGAGGCCGAGTCCGATCGTCGTGCCGAATTGACCGATCGCCCGAAGGTCGCTGGTGATCATCGCGCCCATGGTGACGGCGAACACCACACCGGCGGCGGTCACCACCGGGCCGGTGACACCCATGCCGCGGATGAGTCCCGTTTTCAGGCCGGCTCCGATCTCTTCCTCGATCCGGGACACCAGCATCAGGTTGTAGTCAGACCCCACCGCCAAGAGCACGATCAGCGCGAATTCCGTTGCCACCCAATGCAGCTGGAAATTAAGCAGATGCTGCCAGATCAGCGTCGAGAACCCGAAGGCGGCCCCCAGCGACATCACGATCGTGCCGACGATGACCGCGGCCGCGACCAACGCCCGGGTGACGATCACCATGATGATGAAGATGAGCACGATCGAGGCGATCCCGGCGATCATAAGGTCGTACTTCGCGCCGTTGGCGATGTCGTAGAACGTCGCGGCCGTGCCGCCGAGGTAGATGTCGGCATTCTGCAGCGAGGTGAGTTTCAGCGCCTCCTTGGCCGCCTGGCGCTCCTGATCGACCGACGCGATTCCCTGCGTCGTCGCGGGGTCCACCGCGTGCGTGATGATGAAGCGAGCGGCCTTACCGTCCGGCGACACCATCAGGCTCAACCCCAGCAGGAAGTCGGGGTTCTGGAAGATTTCCGGCGGCAGGTAGAAGAGGCTCTCCACCTGAGAGTCGTTGAAGGACTTGCCCATCACGGCGTTCGTGTCGGTCAGCCGGTCGAACTGAATTATCAGGTTGTCGAACGTGCTGTAGATGGTCGACGTCGTATTCCGGATCGCCGTCGACGTGCCGATGATCTGGGGAATGATCTCCAGCAGCTGGTGTGTGGCCGCGGCCGTGTGGTTGAGGTCGTTGGTGAGACTGTGGAACTGCTCGGCGAGCTGATCGAACCCGTCCAGGGCGTCGAACAGGCTTCGCAGCGACCAGCAGATCGGGATGTCGTAGCAGTGCCTCTCCCAATAGAAGTAACTGCGAATGGGTCTCCAGAAGTCGTCGAAATCCGCGAAGTGGTCCCGGATTTCGTCCGTGATGGCCGCGGTGTTCCCCGCGGTTTTCGCGCTGTCGTCCGCGGCGTTCGCGAGCTCCTGGGTCACCGTGTACGTGCGCTGCAAGAGGGAGATGAGCGTGTCGAGATCACCGATGATCTTCTTGATGTCGGCGACCCGGTCCTTCAGGTAGCTCAGGTTGTCCCGGATCGGCGCGCTTTGGACGCTGAGCTGGAACGGGACGGATCCGTCTTGGATAGGTGGCCCAAGGGGTCTGGTGATGCTCTGCACCCGTTCGATGCCGGGCACCCGGAAGATGGCGCCCGCGATCTTGTCCAGGACCAGCATGTCGGTGGGATTGCGCAGATCGTGGTCCGATTCGATCATCAGGATGTCCGGGTTCAGACGGGCCTGGGTGAAGTGTTGATCGGCCGCGTCGTACGCCTGGACCGAGGAAGCGCTGTGCGGCAGGTAGTACAGGTCGTTGTAGCGCGGGTTGAAGCCCATCAATCCGATGGCGCCGACGATCGCCAGGATGACCGAGGTGGCGAGGATGGGTGCCGGCCACCGCACGATGGCCGTCGCCAGGCGTCGCCACCGGGTGTAGTTGAACTTTCGCTTCGGGTCGAACAAACCGAAGCGGCTTGCGACCACGATCAGCGCCGGCGTCAGGGTCACTCCCGCGGCCACCACCACCAACAGACCGACGGCGCACGGAAACGCCAGCGAACTGAAATAGGGCAGCCGCGTGAAATGCAGACAGGCCAGCGCCCCGACAATCGTCAAACCCGAGCCCAGCACCACCTTGGTGACACCGGCGAAGGTGTCGTAGTAGGCGGCTTCGCGGTCCAGCCTCCGTTCACGAGCCTCCTGGTAGCGGCCCACCATGAATATCGCGTAGTCGGTACCAGCCGCGATGGCCAGCGCCGTCAGCAAGTTGACGGCGAAGGTCGACAGCCCCATGATGCCGGTGTCGCCCAGCAGCGCCACGACGCCTCGCCCGGTGGCCAGCCCGACGAACAAGATCAGCATCGTCAACAGCACGGTGCCGATGGACCGATAGACGAACGTCAGCATGATCGCGATGATCACGATGGTGATGATCGTCATCTTGAACAGGCTCTCGTTGCCGACCACGATCGTGTCGGCGGTCAGGGCCCCCTGACCCGCGACGTAAGCCTTCACCCCCGGCGGCGGCTTCGACTCCGCAACGATCTTGCGAACCGAGGCAACCGACTTGTCGCCGACGGCTCCGCCCTGGTCCCCGCGCAGGTTGACCTGGACGTAGGCGGCCTTGTGGTCATAGCTCTCGACACCCGAGGACGTGAATCGCTGCCCCCAGAAATTGAGCGCATGCTCGACGTGGTCGGTGTCCTGCTGCAGCTTCTTGACCAGGTCGTCGTAAAACCGGTGCGCGTCCTCGCCGAGAGGCTTGTCACCGACCAGGGTGACCAGGACGAGGTTGTCGGAGTCGTATTCCTTGAATTTCTCCCCGATCCTCTTCATCCCGGTGACCGACGGCGCGTCGGCGGGCGACAGCGGCACCGAGACGTCCTCGGCAACCTGCTCCAACTGTGGGACGAACACGTTGACGCCGACCGCGATCAGCACCCAGAACACGACGATCGGCAGCGCCAGGATGCGGATGGTGCGGGCCACACGGGGTTTTCGCTCAGCGTCGGCGGGTTGTGCGACGGGGATTTCGTCCGTGTCGCCGGTGTCGCCGGTCACGCGGACTTGTCCAAGCAGGAAACCTGTGCATCGCGCGCGTCGACCTGTTGTTGATCGACCAATTTGCCGTCGACGGTGATCCGGCAGCCGATATAGGGGCTGTCACCTTGGGCGACAACGTAGGCGAAGATGCCGGGCATTTCGGCGACTATCGTCTGCGACCACGGCAACGTGGTGAAGTTGGCTTTCTGCGGTTGCGCGTCCGCATCCATCCAGTTGACGACGCCGGTCGTCCCGGGCGGCCCCAGGATTTCGTAAACGGCGGTCTTGGCCGCGTACGGGGGCGTGGCATCCCGCGGATCGGGCTTGGGTACGCCGGGTCCGGGGAAGACACTGCTGAGGCGGTCCACTGCAACGCCGCCGACGATCACCGCCACGATCACGACCAGCGGAACCCATGCCCGCTTGATTAGCGTCAACATGGCTCCCCCCGATCACGACTGCCCGACGGGCCGATGTTAAGAGATTTCATCTGTCGACACATTTCGTCGCGTGCGCCACGGCTAGGCGAACGCCATGGTCCCCGAGTTAATTCCTACGGTGCGCCGTCGGGTCGGAGCCACGTCGCCCGTGGGGGCCGTAACGGCGCGGCTTGTCGTGCCCGATCCCGATCCGTTTGCCCGGTGACAGCCCCGGTGACGACTTAACGCCGGGATGGGCTACTCGCATGCCGAGAGCACCAGCGACGCTCGGCAGCGGATACGCGCGTCCGGGTGATAGGCGAACGGCCTCGGGGACGGTTGTTTGAGTCTGCGACATACAGACGTCATGCGCTGCAGGGCAATTCCCTGCCGGCCGCCGAATTGCTACTTGGCCGAGTTGCTCCCGCCGGTCTCGATGAGATGCCGCGAGTGCTCTCACAAAGGCGGTAGTGAGAAGCGATGACAGCTGAGTTAGTTTCAAAAAGTAATTCGCTGATACAGAAGAAGTCACTTCCACTCACACGACATTCGTTTCGCGTGGAGTCAATTGTCGGCGTCGATCTGAAACCAGCACCGATCTGGGTCCACGGCGCGTACCCTGACCTGCATGGCGACCAAGACCAAGGTCAAGACCTGTCTGCATTGTGGCCACACGTTCGATCCGAACGACCGATGGCATGACCTGTCCGATCCGGAGTGGCTTCCGGCTGCCGCGAACTATTGTTCGCCGGAATGCGGTGACCGGTTCCATTGCGATATGACGCATTGTTGCTCGACCCACGTGAAAGATAAAGCTCGCAGCGAGGCCGCGAAGGCAGCGCGCTGATCCGCGTTATTGCAGACCAACGCCTCGCCACTTTCTGCTGCGAAATCGACTTCCTCGATGAAGTCGAGCCCTCGCGACAAATACCCGGGGGGCTAGCCCTCGAGCTTGTAGCCCAACCCCCGCACCGTGACCAGATGCACCGGGTTGGCCGGGTCCGCTTCGATCTTGGACCGCAGGCGCTTGACGTGGACGTCGAGCGTCTTGGTGTCGCCGACGTAGTCCGCGCCCCACACCCGATCGATCAGCTGACCCCGGGTGAGCACCCGGCCGCTGTTGCGCATCAGGTACTCGAGCAGATCGAACTCCTTGAGCGGCAAGGTGATCACGTCGCCGTTGACCGAGACGACGTGGCGCTCGACGTCCATCCGGACCGGCCCGGACTCCAGCACGCCATCACTGATCTCGGAGTCGTCGTCCCCGCCGCGGCGCAGCACGGCGCGGATCCGGGCGATGAGCTCCCGCGCCGAATACGGCTTGGTCACATAGTCGTCGGCGCCGAGCTCCAGACCGACGACCTTGTCGATCTCGCTGTCCCGCGCGGTCACCATGATCACCGGGACACCGGAACGGGCGCGCAGCTGCTTGCAGACGTCGGTGCCCGACATCCCCGGGAGCATCAGGTCCAGCAGCACGATGTCGGCACCGGTGCGGTCGAACTCGGCGAGCGCGGCCGGCCCGTCGGTCACCACCGTGGCCTCGAAGCCCTCCTTACGCAGGAGAAAGGCCAGCGGGTCGGCGAGCGACTCCTCGTCCTCCACGATCAACACACTGGTCATCAGCGCCACTCCTTCTCATCACGGCGTACTTCGGCGTCGTAGGCGCGGGTCATCGGCTTAGCTCTTCCTCTCTTTCGGACCTGCTGGGCCGCACCTCGCGGCCGCGCAGTTGCTCGGGTTCCTCATCGCTGTCCTGATAAGCCGGAATCGACAGCGTGAACGTCGACCCCGTCCCCGGCTTGCTCCACACCCCGATGCTGCCGTTGTGATTGGCGGCGACGTGCTTGACGATGGCCAGCCCCAGCCCGCTGCCGCCGGTGGCGCGCGAGCGCGCCTTGTCCCCCCGGAAGAAGCGCTCGAAGACGCGCTCCTGGTCCTCCAGGGCAATCCCGATGCCGCGGTCGGTGACGGCGATCTCCACGTTGTCGCCGCGGCGCCGACGGCTGATCGACACCAGCGATCCGCGCGGCGAATACGCGATCGCATTGGAGACCAGGTTGGCCAGGGCGGTCACCAGCAGCGTCTCGTCGCCGAGCACCTTCAAGCGGCTGGGCGCGTCGGTGCGGACCTCGATATCGGCATTGTCGGCGGCCACCTTGTGACGCGAAATCGCTTCGGAGACAACGGTATCGACCTCTACCTCGGTGACATTCGGCAGCTGCTCGGCGCCCTGCAACCGGGAGAGCTCGATCAGCTCGGCGACCATGTCGCCCAGCCGGTTGGCTTCGACGAGCACCTTCTCGGCGAACCGGCGCACGGTTTCGGAGTCGTCCGCCGACGCCAACAGCGCCTCGGCGAGCAGGGCCATCGCGCCCACCGGCGTCTTGAGCTCGTGGCTCACGTTGGCGACGAAGTCGCGCCGGGTGGCCTCCATGCGCGCGTAGTCAGACTGGTCATGGGCGAAGACCACGGCGAAGCGGCGGTCCTCCTCGCTCAGCAACCGGGCCTGCCCGTGCACCGCCAGCCCCGACCTGCCGCCCGAACGCTTGGTCGGCCGCAGGTCGAACTCGACGTCGTCCCCGCTGAGCGCCTGGTGCGCGGCCTGCCACGCCTGGTCGTCGAGCTGCCGGTCGCGCACCAGGCCCAGCTCCTTGGCCCGATCGTTGAGGTAGACCACGTCGCGGTGCGAATCCACCACGGCGACGCCCAGCGGCATGAGCGCGACGATCCGCTGCAGCATCTGCGCGACGGTGATCCCGGTCCACTGGTCGGGCGTCCGCTGATTGGACTGGCGCGACCGTGCCGACAGCCGGAACCCGGCCGCAACACCTACGGCCAGCGCCAGCACCGATAAGACCCCGGCCAGCAACAGCGCCGAGAACACAGTCACATGGAAAATCCTACAAATCTTCCTGAACACCGCCCTAGCGGAGCGAGGCCAAAATCGGACAAGTCACATTTTGCGCCACAGGTGTTCCGCTCTCGTTTACGCGAAGTTTGGCAAAGATGCCTTTTGGACACGATCGACGGCGACGACCGGCTCAGGCCCGCCCCTGGCTGGCAACCGCCGCGGCGCCCGCGGCGGCCGCTTCCGGGTCCAGATAGGTACCGCCCGGCACGACTGGCCGCAGCTCGGCGTCGAGGTCGTAGCGCAGCGGGATCCCCGTCGGGATGTTCAGCCCGACGACGTCGTCGTCGGACATCCGGTCGAGGTGCTTGACCAGGGCGCGCAGCGAGTTGCCGTGCGCGACGATCAGCACGGTCTTGCCGAACCGCAGATCCGGCACGATGACGTCGGTGTAGTACGGCAGGAAGCGGGCCACCACGTCCGCCAGGCATTCGGTCAGCGGACCGCCGCCGATGTCGACGTACCGGGGATCGGTGTCCTGGCTGAACTCGCTGCCCTTCTCGATCGGGGGTGGCGGCGTGTCGTAGCTGCGCCGCCAGGCCATGAACTGCTCCTCGCCGTAGCGTTCCTTGGTCTCGGCCTTGTTCAGGCCCTGCAGCGCGCCGTAGTGGCGTTCGTTGAGCCGCCAGCTGCGCCGCACCGGGATCCACAGCCGGTCGGCGGCGTCCAGCGCCAGGTGGGCGGTGGTGATGGCGCGTCGCAGCAGCGAGGTGTACAGCACGTCGGGCATCAGGCCCTGCTCGGCCAGCAGCTCCCCGCTGCGCACCGCTTCGGCGCGGCCCTTTTCGGTCAGCCCGACGTCCACCCAACCGGTGAACAGGTTGAGGGCGTTCCAGTCGCTCTCGCCGTGGCGGAGCAGCACCAGCGTGGCAGTTTCTCCCATGCCCGCTAGCTTATTCGCCGTCTTCGTCAATCAGATTGCCCGACTCCTCCTCAGGCCGCTGAGCGGCCTGCATCGTCGTCGGGCGCAGATGGGCGAACGCCTGCAGGTTCTTCAGCGACTCACCGCGCGACACCCGCCACTCCCACTCTTTCTGGATCGACGAGCGAAAGCCCAACTCCAGCAACGTGTTGAAGTCGGAATCCACCGCCTCGAGGACTTGGCCGAGCACCCGGTCGATCTCCTCGGCGTCCACCGACGCCAGCGACATGTGGCCGACCAGGTAGATGTCGCCGACGTTGTCCAGCGTGTAGGCCACCCCGTAGAGCCGCCGGTTGCGCTTGAGCAGGAACCGGTAGACGCCCTCGTGGTTCTCGTCGGGCTTGCGGCACACGAACGCCTCGACGCGCACCGAGTGCTCGCCGATGCTCAGGATCGTGTTGGTCTTGAGCTTGCGCTCGCCGGGCAACTCGACGACCAGGCCCGGCCCCCCGCCGTGCGCGCCGGCGAAGTCCGAATAGGTCAACCCGCTGGCGTCCAGCGCGTCGACGATGACGCGCTGCACCGACTCGGTGGAATGCGTCATGCGCCGACCCCGCGGCGCGACGCCCAGCGGCGCGGCTTGCGCATGGCTGCCCGGTCCGGTTTGACGCCGACGCGGCGCTGCCGCTCGCCCGGGAAGTCCCCGATCGCGCGGCGATAGCTGGCCAGCAAGGCGTCGGTGGTGTTGTCCCAGGAGAACGTGGCCGCGTGCGCGGCCGCCGCGCGGCCCAGCTCGCCGGCCTCCGTCGAATCGAGCCGCAGCAGCCGGTCCAGGGCGGCGGCCCACCGATCGACGTCGTGCCCCGGCACCAATGTGCCGGTGATCCCGTCGCGCACCGCCACCGGCAGGCCGCCCACCGCGGCCGCCACCACCGGCGTACCGCACGCCTGCGCCTCCACCGCCACCAAGCCGAACGACTCCGAATAGCTCGGCACGGCAACCAGATCCGCGGCCCGGAACAGGGTCGCCAGGTCCGGACGGGACTGTGGCGGCAGAAATGTCACGCGGTCGGTGATGCCGAGTTCGTCGGCCAGCCGGACCAGCCCGCCGGGGGAGGCCAGGCCGCTGCCCGACGGGCCGCCGGCGACGACGACCCGCACCCCGGGCAGCTTCGCCGCGGCCCGCAACACGATGTCGGGCGCCTTCAGCGGCTGGATGCGCCCGACGAACGCCACCACGGCCTCGTCGGGCGCGATGCCCAGCGCGGCCCGGGCCGCCGCCCGGTCGCCCGGGCGGAACACGGCCAGGTCCACTCCCGGGTGCACCACGTCGATCCGGGCCGGGTCGGCGCGATGGATCGAGATCAATTGCCTCGCTTCGTCCTCGGTGTTGACGATCAGCCGGTCCGCCTCGTCGACCACCTGCTGCTCGCCCACCGTGCGCAACGGCGGCTCGGGCGCGTCGCCCTCGGCCAGCGCCGCGTTCTTGACCGCCGCCAGCGTGTGGGCGGTGTGCACCAGCGGCACGGCCCACCGGTCGCGGGCCAGCCATCCGACCTGGCCGGACAGCCAATAGTGGGAGTGCACGATGTCGTAATAGCCCGGCTCGTGCGACGCCTCCGCGCGCAGCACTCCGGCCGTGAACGCACACAACTGGGTGGGCAGGTCGTACTTGTCCAGGCCCTCGAACGGCCCTGCCACCACGTTGCGCACCAGCACGCCCGGCGCCACCCGCTGCACCGGGGGGTCCGCCGACGCGGTGGCCCGGGTGAAGATCTCGACCTCGATGCCCCGCCGGGCCAGATGCAGCGCCGTCTGCAGCACGTAGACGTTCATGCCGCCGGCGTCGCCGGTGCCCGGCTGGGCCAGGGGCGACGTGTGCACCGCCAGCACCGCTACCCGGCGCGGGTCTGCCCGCCGGAGGACCTCATCGTGCCGCACACCTCATCTTTACAGGACGCCACTCCGGCAAGCCCAAGGGCGCGGCCGGTCGCTCGCGCTAGGCGGACGACTCGTCCGCCGCGACCTCGCGCAGCCGCGCGTTCAGGACCCCGGCGCGCCGCATCGCACCGAGTGGATCGGCGTACAGTCCGCCCAGCGACACCGTCCCGGCCCCAGCCTCCTGCACCCGATTGCCGAACACCGTCACCCGGATGTCACGCGGCGGCAGCACCGAGCGCGCGGCGAACGCCGCCTCGACGTGTTCCATCGCTTCCGGGTACTCCGTGAAGGCCTGGCCGCCGACGACGAGCTCGTCGGGATTGAGCATGTCGCGCAGCAGCGCGACCGCCTCGCCGAGCACCCGCGCCCGCTCGGCCAGCAAATCCTTGGCCTGCTGGTTGCCCGCCCGGGCGACCCGGACCAGATCGGTGATCGCGGCGGCCGGCCCACTGACGCGGCCGACGGGCGCGGCCGGCAGTAGCCGCAGGCGTCGCGCGGCGGCCAGCACCGCCTCGTCGCTCACCGTCGACTCCAACTCGCCTGTGCCACCGAGAAGTTCGGAGCGGGCCGGCAGGGCCGCGATCGTCCCGGGGCCGCTGGCCGGGCAGTGCACGCGGCCGCCGATCACCAGCGCGTAGCCGACGGTCTCACGGGCGTACACGTACAGGCTGGTGGGTGAGCTCGGGGCGAACCGCCGCATGCCCAGCAACAATTCCGCGCCGGCCATGGCGTCCACGTGGGAGGCGACCGACACCGGCAGGCCCAGCGCGTCTGCCAGCACCTGGCCGACCGGTGCCTGCCGCCAGCCCAGCCGCGGGTGGTCGACGTGGCCGGTGACGCCGTCGACGGTGCCACCGATCGCCACCCCGACCCATAGCGGGCGGCGCCGATGCCAGCGCCTGAGGTACCGGGAGGCGCTCTCGGCCAGCGACGCCAGCGCCGCGCCCGCCGGATTCAGGGGGGTCGGGGTCTCGACGGTGTCCAGAGTGCGGCCGAACAGGTCGGTGGCCACGATGCTGGTGGTTCGCGCGCCGATGTGGATCCCGAGCGTCACGAACGGTTCGTGGTTGATCTCCACCGGCACACGCGGGCGGCCGATGGCGCCGGACACGGCCAGGTCGGCGCGTTCGCGGAGCAGGCCGGCGTCGAGTAGGGCGATGACCTGGCGGTTCACCGTCGCGATGCTCAGCGAGGTGACGCCGGCGATGACGTCGCGGCCAACGGGGCCGCGCAGCCGGACGGCACGGAAGACCGCCGCCGCGGCCGAGTCGGGGATGTACAGTGCCGGCGGCAGGATCAGGCGGTGCTGACGCCGCTGGCCGTTACGGCCGGGGGAATGGGTATGGGTGAGGGTAGTCGAGCGCACGAGCGTCCTTTGTCTTGTGTTCCAATGGCCGGTCCTCGGCCACGCCTGATAGGGGTCAGGAGCGGCAAAGTGCGCGGCAACAACACGCACTCGCCGCGCAAAGACACGCGGCGGTGTTGTTGAACAGGGCGCTGTGGAGCACACCGAGAATTTAGCACGTTCATTAGAGTTGGACCGATGACTGCAACCGGCGGAACTCAACGGACAGCGGTGGTCACGGGGGCCAGCTCCGGAATCGGCGCGGCGACCGCGAAAACCCTTGCGGCGCAGGGTTTTCACGTGGTCGCAGTGGCGCGACGGGCGGACCGGGTGAACGCCCTGGCCGACGAGATCGGGGGCACCGCGATTGTGGCCGACGTCACAGACGACGCGGCCGTGCGAGCACTGGGCGACCAGGTGAGCCGGGTCGACGTGCTGGTCAACAACGCCGGCGGCGCCCGGGGGCTGGCGGCCGTCGCCGACGCCGACCTCGAGCACTGGCGGTGGATGTGGGAGACCAACGTGATGGGCACCCTGCGCGTCACGCGCGCGCTGCTGCCCAAGCTGGTCGAGTCCGGCGACGGCCTGATCGTCACCGTCACTTCCGTTGCGGCGCTTGAGGTTTACGACGGCGGGGCCGGTTACACGGCGGCCAAGCACGCCCAGGGAGCGCTGCACCGCACGCTGCGCGGCGAGCTGTTGGGAAAGCCGGTGCGGCTCACCGAGATCGCACCGGGAGCGGTCGAGACCGAGTTCTCACTGGTGCGCTTCGACGGGGACGAGCAGCGGGCGGACGCCGTCTATTCCGGCATCGCGCCGCTCGTGGCCGCCGACGTCGCGGAGGTGATCGGGTTCGTGGCCTCGCGGCCGCCGCACGTGAATCTCGACCTGGTCGTCATCCGGCCGCGCGATCAGGCCAGCGCGACCCGGTTCAACCGCCGGGGCCCGAACTAGGGGACGTCGACGTCGGCGAGGTCGAGGTTGGCGAGGTGGTCGTCGTCGTGGGCGTGCCCGACAAGCTGGGGGCCGTCGACGGGGTGACCGGCGCGGTGACCGGGATTTGCGTCGACGGCGGCCGCGCCGTCGGGGGCGGCAGCGCCGACATCGCCACCCAGGTGTCCCAGTCCACGGCCCAGTCCCAGATGTCGCCGTCGGAGTAGGACAGCTGGATTGTGCTGCCCGTCACCTCGACGGGGTCGCCGTACATGGCCGTGTGGTAGTACTGCTCGGCGTCGCCGGTCGACAGGTTGATGCAGCCGTTGGTGACGTTGCTGTTGCCCTGCGCGCCGGCGCTCGACGGGTTCGCGTGGATGAACTCCCCATTGTTGGAGATCCGCACCGCCCAGCGTTCGTGGGCGTTGGTGTAGCCGGCGGCCGGGTTGGACATATAGAAGTCGGCGTACTTCTCGGTGACGACGTGGATGCCGTTGCGGGTGACGTTGCGCGCCTTGTCTGCCTCCCCGTAGCTGCACGGGAAGTCCATGATCACGCCCTCGTCGGTGACGACCTGGATGCGGTGCGACGAGACCTCGGCCTTGACCACCTGCCGCCGGCCGATGTTGATGTTCAACGAGATGTCGTCGGCGCCGTACGCGCCGTCACCGAACGGCACGCCGTAGAGCTTGGCGTCGACGTTGACGGTGGTGCCCGCGGGGTAGTACTCGCGGGTGCGGTAGTGCACCCGCGAGCCCTGCCGCTCGTCGGGCAGCCACGCCCAGCTGCCCTCGACCGGCGGATTCGTGGTGACGGTCAGCGCCTTCTCCACCGCGGCCTTGTCGCTGATCGGCGCGTCGAACTGGATGATGATGGGTGCCGCGACCCCGACGGTCTGTCCGTCGGCCAACTGGAAGGCCCCGCTGATCTTCTTGTTCGGGGACACGGTGGTGAACTTGCCCGCGACCGGGATCGCCTTCCCGTTGTGCCCGACGGCCGACCCGCTCCAGGTGTAGGTCGCGTCGTAGCCCAGCGGCTCGGTCGTCGTGAAGACGGTCCGATCCTGGTTGAGCGTTCCGGCCACGGCCTTGCCCGACGAATTGGTCAGCGCGACGCGCTGGAACCAGCCGTCGTGGACTTCGACGCTGACCGGCGCGATCGGCACGACGTTCTCGCTGGCATCGGCCGGCTGGTACTTGAGGCTGGCCGCCGGCGGCTCTTTCTTTTCCGCGTGCTTGGCCACGGTGCCGGCGCAGCCGGCCAGCACGCTGGGAGCCAGCACACCCAGACCCAGAGCCGTCAAAGCCATGCGCCGGTTCATCGGCGGTGGGGCGCTGGACGTACTCACGACATCCAAAGATACCGGGAGATGGCGACCCACCCCGCCGCGACAATTCGAGGTCGGACCGCGGTTTGCGGAAATCCGGGCTACAGGGTGCAGCCGAGCAGGACAGGTTCCGGTTCCAGTGTGATAGCAAACACATCACGGACGCCGTCGCGCACGGTGCGCGCCAGTTCGATCACGTCGGCGGTCCCGGCGCCGCCGCGATTGGTCAGCGCCAGCGCGTGTTTGGTGGACAACCGGCAGCGCGCTTCGGGTCCGCCGGGCGCCGGGTCCGGGTAGCCCCTCCCGAAGCCCGCCCGCTCCACCAGCCAGCCGGCGGCCAGCTTTACGCCATCCGGCGCCGGGTAGTGCGGCACGGGACCCTCGACTGCGCCGGCCAACCGCTCGTAGGCTTCCGCCGACACCACGGGGTTGGTGAAGAAGGAGCCCACGCTCCAGGTGTCGTGGTCGGCCGCGTCGAGCACCATTCCCTTGCGGGCGCGCAAGCGCATCACCGCCTCCCGGACCGCGCCGGGGTCGGCGCGCCCACCAAGCGCGACGCCCAGCGCCCCCGTGAGTTCGCCGTAGCGCAACGGCGCGCTGAGGCCCGACCCGTCGAGCGCGAACTCCACTTCCAGCACCACCCACGGAACTTCGGGACCGGCCCGCTTCAGAGCGCTGGTCCGGTAACCGAAGCGCAGTTCGTCGCCGGGCACCCAGCGCACCTCGCCGCGCGCCCGGTCGAGCAGCCGCACCCGCGTGATGGTGTCGGAGACCTCCGCCCCGTAGGCGCCGACGTTCTGCACCGGCGTCGCCCCGGCCGAGCCGGGGATGCCCGACAGGCATTCCAGCCCGCCCAGGCGCCGTTCGATGGCCGCGACCACCACGTCGTCCCAGACCGCGCCCGCCTCGGCGCGCACCAGGTTGCCGTCGACGGTGATGCGGTCGTTGGCCAACCGCACCGCGGTCAGGTCGGTGAGGGTGTCGGCGATCACCAGGTTGGAGCCGCCGGCGAACACCAGCACCGGATGGGCCGCGGAGGCTCGTTCGGTGTCGAGTTCGCGCACGACGGCGACCACCTGCTCGGTGCTCGTGCAGGTGATCAGGCGCCGGGCGATCGGCCCGATGCGCAGCGTCGTCAACGGGGCCAGGGGTGCCGCCTCGGAGACCTCCGCACCGGCGAAGAGCGAACCGACACCGCTCCCTTTCATGGCCCGTAACGGTAGCCTGGCCAGCTATGCCGCGTTCATTCGACTTGTCGGCCGACTACTCCGAGAGCGTCGAAGAAGTGCACCGGGCCTTCCTCGAGGAGGACTACTGGCGGGCCAGGCTGGCCGATATCCCCGTCGACGAGGCGAAGCTGGAGCTGATGCGGGTCGGCGGCGAGGACGGCGAGGACGGCAGCGTCGAGGTGGTCACGCTGCAGGTGGTGCGCAGTCACAATCTGCACGCCCTCGTCAAGCAATTGCACCGCGGCGACCTCTGTGTCCGACGCCAGGAGAGCTGGGGGCCTGTCGTCGACGGCGCGGCGACGGCCTTGATCGCCGGCTCGATAGTCGACACCCCGGTCAAGGTGTCGGGCACGGCGGAGCTGACGCCGGTCACCGACTCCGACGGCTCCCGGCTGGCGTTCCAGATCGCCGTCCAGGTGCGGGTCCCGATCATCGGCGGCAAGGTGGAGAGGCTGATCGGCACCCACCTGGCCGACCTGGTCAGCCGGGAACAGCAGTTCACCGCCGACTGGATCGCCAACAACGCTTAGCGCCACGCATCGTCGGCGCGCCTAAGCTGGCGCTCATGCGAATCGCGTTGGCGCAGATCCTCAGCGGCACCGACCCGGCCGCCAACCTCGAGCTGGTGCGCGAGTACGCCGGCCGGGCCGCGGACGCGGGCGCGCGGCTGGTGGTTTTCCCCGAGGCGACCATGTGCCGCTTCGGCGTCCCGCTGCTGCCGATCGCCGAGCCGGTCGACGGGCCGTGGGCCGACGGGGTGCGGCGGATCGCCGCCGACGCGGGCGTCACCGTGATCGCCGGCATGTTCACGCCGTCAGGCGACGGGCGCGTGACCAACACGCTGATCGCGGCCGGACCGGGCGCGCCCAACGAGCCGGACGCGCACTACGACAAGATCCACCTCTACGACGCGTTCGGATTCAGCGAGTCGCGCACCGTCGCCCCGGGCCGCGAGCCGGTGGTGATCACGGTCGACGGTGTCCGGGTCGGGCTGACAGTTTGCTACGACGTCCGATTCCCCGCCCTCTACACCGAGCTGGCGCGGCGCGGCGCCCAGGTGATCGCCGTCTGCGCGTCGTGGGGTTCGGGTCCTGGCAAACTCGACCAGTGGACGCTGCTGGCGCGGGCCCGCGCGCTGGACTCGATGAGCTTCGTCGCCGCCGCCGGTCAAGCCGACCCCGGCCAGGCGTTGAGCAGCTCCGGCGCGCCTACCGGCGTGGGAGGCAGCCTGGTCGTTTCGCCGATCGGCGAAGTCCTGGCGTCGGCCGGCCCGCATCCGCAATTGGTGGTGGCCGACGTCGACATCGCCCGGGTGGCTGAGGCACGCGAGGCCATCGCGGTGCTCCGCAACCACTCAGACTTTGCTCAGGTCGATAGGGCACAATCGGTCGGGTGACGAACCCACAGGGCCCCCAGGGCCCCGCTAACGAGGGCCCGTCGACCTGGGCTCGTCCCGGCAGCCAGGGTCCCTTCGGCCGCCCGCCCACTGAACGGCCCACCGAGCGCATCAACACCGGCGGCCCGGCCCAGACGCCGCCGCTGTCCGCTCCCGGCCAGACCGAGCGGATCCACACCGCGCCCGCACAGGGTCCCGGCTACCCGCCTCCGCCGATTCCGCCCGCGGGACCGACCGAGAAGTTGCCGACCCCCGGCGACGAGCCAGCCCCGCCCAGGAAGAAGCGGCGTTTCCTGCGCGACCCGCTGTCCATCCTGCTGGTCTGCATCATCGTCGCCGCGCTCGTCATCGCCGGGCTCATCGGCGCCGAGCTGTACGTTCGGCACGTCGCCGACAGTAAGGTCGCCCAGGCCGTGGCCTGCGAGGTCAAGGACCAGGCCACCGCGTCGTTCGGGGTGACGCCGCTGATGCTGTGGCAGCAGGCGACGAAGCACTACACCAACATCTCGGTGACGACGGCCGGGAACAACATCCGCGACGCCAAGGGCATGAAGCTCGCCCTCACCATCAGGGACGTCCGGATCGGCTCGTCGTCCAACTCCAAGGGCACGATCGGCTCGCTGGACGCCACCATCACCTGGACCACGGATGGCATCAAGGACTCGGTGCAGAACGCGATCCCGGTGCTGGGGCCGTTCGTCACGAACTCGGTGACCACCCATCCCGCTGACGGCACCATCGAGCTGAAGGGCATGCTCGACAACATCACCGCCAAGCCGGTGGTGTCGGGCAACGGTCTGGAGCTGCAGATCGTCACGTTCAACGCGCTCGGGTTCACCCTTCCGAAGGAGTCGGTGCAGTCGACGCTGGACGACTTCACCTCGAACCTGACGAAGAACTACCCGCTGGGCATCCACGCGGACAGCGTGCAGGTGACCGATTCCGGCGTGACCAGCCACTTCTCCACGCAGAACGCCAGCATCCCGGCCGGCAACGACAACGACCCCTGCTTCGCGAACCTCTGACGGGCGCGAACCTCTGACCGGCTAAGCCAGCCCGTCGAGCACCGCGCGGGTACCCGAAAGGCCGAGCCGGGTGGCGCCGGCGCCGAGCATTGCGAGCGCGTCGGCCGCCGTGCGAATGCCGCCGCTGGCCTTGACGCCCAGCCGGCCTCCGACGGCCCCGGCCATCACCTCGACCGCGCGCACCGACGCGCCGCCCGCGGGATGGAACCCGGTCGACGTCTTGACGAAGTCGGCCCCGGCCCGCTCGGCGGCGTGACACACCGCCGTCAGCGTGCGCCCGCTGCCGTCCCCGTCGTGTGCCAAGAGCACCGCCGACTCCACGATCACCTTGAGCACGGCACCCTCGATTGCGGCGCGGACCGCCTCGATGTCGCAGCGCACGGCGCCGATGTCCCCGGACAGGGCGGCGCCCACGTCGATGACCATGTCGACCTCGCCGGCCCCGGATACCACGGCCTGGGCGGCCTCGTGCGCCTTGACCTCGGACAGGTGCTTGCCCGACGGAAAACCGGCCACGGTCGCCACGCGCACCGCGCCGCCGGCGGACCGCGCCGCGACGGGCACCATCGACGGCGAGACACAAACCGCGTACACGCCCAGTTCGGCCGCTTCGGCGACGAGGGCCTCCACGTCGGCCCGGGTGGCCTCGGGTTTGAGCAGGGTGTGGTCGACGAGTGCGGCGACCTCGGCCCGGGTGGGTCGAGTGGCCACTAGAACGCTTCCTCGGGGGCGCCGGGATTACAGCCCGTTGCGACCATCTCGGCGTCGTCGACGACGGGCCGCCACGGCTCCAGGTTCCAACTGGTCTTGCCCGGCTGCGCCAGTTCGGCGAACTGCCAGTGGCACACGAATTGCGCGCGCATGCCCGGGGTGTCGGCGTCCGGGGACAGGCCGAGCACTTCGGACCAGGCCTCGTCCGCGTAAGCTCCGGCGCCTGTCTGCCGTGACGCCGTCCGACCCGACGGGGTTGGAAACACCCGCAGGCTGGGCAGGTTATGCCACTGCGCCCACTCGGTGTGATCGACGAACGGCGGCGACACCGGTGCCGGGTTCGCCGCACCGGTTCCCGGCTCGGCCCGAACGGGAGCCGCTGCCGGCAGCGGGCCCAGCAGGGCGACCAGCGCCACGGCGGGCGCGGTCAGCAGGGCTTTCATCCCGCTAGCGTGACTTCCCCTGGATTTCGAGGAGCTTGGGCCGCACGTCGACCAGGTACACGCCGGCCGCGCAGGCGGCGATGGCCATGCCGAGCACCCCGAAAACGAAGCTCAGGATGGAGGTCAGCGCCACCGCACCGCCGAGGATCACCAGCCACACCGGCTTGGTCAGCTTCTCGGCGGCGGTATAGGCGTCGGGGCGCTGCATCGCCGCGTGCACGAACGCGTATACCGCGGTCACCAACACGGCGATCTGCAAGACCAACATCACGTCGGCCACGAGGTGGTTCACGCCCTTAAGCGTATGCGCGCCTCGTCCCAAACGTCGACTCGGAGTCGCCGTGGCGGCAGCCGCGAGTCGATGATCCCGAAATGGCGGGTGCCTACTTCTGGGTGACCTTCTTGGCCGAGGCCTTCTTCGCCGGAGCCTTCTTCGCCGGGGCCTTCTTCGCTGGGGCCTTCTTGGCCACCACCTGCTTCGGCTCCTCCGCCTTCTTGGGCAGCTCGATGCCGACCAGCTTGGCCGCACGCTCACCCACGGCGCGCGTCTGCGACGCGACGGTGCCGAGCGCCTCCTGCGTCAGCTCCACGGCCTGGTCCACGTAACCTTCGGCGCGCGCCGACGCGTCCTCGAGGGCCGGCTGGCTGCGCAGCCGCTCCAGGGCGGCCTCGCCGCGCTCGACCAGCTCGTTGTACCGGGTGGTCGCGGCCTCCAAATAGCCCTCGGCCGCCTTGCGCAGTTCCTCGGTGGTGAACCGCTCGCGCAGCTCGGAGAACTGCTCGGGGAGGTCCTCCTGCAGCTTCGTCAGGCGAGCGCGGCTCTCCTCGACGCGGCTGCGTGTGTCGGTGCGGGTGTCTTCGGCACGCTCTCGCAGGTTGGCGATCAAGTCGTTGACGGTCGCCAGGGCCAGGTCGGCAGCACCCAGGGCCGCCAGCAAGGGTGCCCGCAAATCATCGGTGTTGGAGTTTTCAGCCATGGTGTTCCTTTCAGGGATTGTGTTCGGTATCAGCGTTACTACGTGTTTGTTCTGGAAACTAGGGGAGTTTGGTCCCTTCCTTTCGGGTAACCGCAGCGGCCGGTGGGAGCCCTGTTCGGGCGCTCCTCACCCGTCGCTGTCGTGCGTCGGACGCTCCTCGTGGGTGACTTCGTTTTGTTGGATGAACGAGGCGTAGATGTCGAGCAGAACCTGCTTTTGGCGCTCGGTGATCGCCGTATCGGTGACGATGGCGTCACGCACCTGGCTCTGCTCGCTGGGCTCGAGGATTCCGGCGCGGACGTAGAGAACCTCGGCAGAGATCCGCAACGCCTTGGCGATCTGGTTCAGGACGTCGGCGGACGGTTTGCGCAATCCGCGTTCCACCTGGCTCAGGTACGGGTTGCTGACGCCTGAGCGTTCGGCGAGTTGCCGCACCGACACCTGGGCGTTCTCGCGTAGGTCCCGGATGAAACTGCCGATATCGGAGGCCACGGTCGAAGCCACGTCCGAGGCCACGGTCGACACCTTGGCGGAGAGCTTCTCCTCGGGTGGCATCTCGGGCTCCTGAGACTGATGGACGGTCACAACGCCATCAGACTACGAACAAGTGCTTGCAATTGCAAGCGCTTGTTAGCACCCCTAGAAAAGTAGCTGCGCGACGGCGTAGATGATCAGCCCCGCCAGGGAACCCACCACGGTGCCGTTGATCCGGATGAATTGAAGGTCGCGGCCCACGTGCAGCTCGATGCGCCGGCTGGCCTCGCCGGCGTCCCAGCGCTCGATCGTCTCGGTGATGATCGCGGTGATCTCGACGCCGTACTGGGAGACCAGGTGCTGGGCCGCGCGCACCAGCCAGTTGTCGACCTTGTCGCGCAGGTCGGCGTCGTCGCGCAGCGACTCGCCGATCCGGATCACCGTGTCGGTGATGCGGGTGCGCAGCGCGCTGGACGGGTCGTCCACCCCCTCGAGCACCAGGCGCTTGAGCGTCTTCCACGCCGTCGCGGCGGCGTTGGCGATCTCTTCGCGCGCCATCAGCTGCTCTTTGATCTCGTCGGCGCGGGTGACGGTCGCCGGGTCGTTCTGCAGATCGTCGGCGAACTCGAACAGGAAGCGGTTGGCCGAGCGGCGCAGTTCGTGGTCGGGGTTGCGTCGCACCTTGTCGGTGAAGTCCATCAATTCGCGGTGGATCCGGTCGCCGACGAGGTGGTCGATGAAGCGGGGCGACCAGCTGGGCGAATCGCGCTCCACGACTCGCTGGATGACCTCCCCCGCGTTCAGCGACCATTGGAACGCCCGGTCGGCCAGCAGCTGGATCAGGGCCTCCTGCCGGTTCTCCGCCAGCAGGCTGGCCAGCACCCGCCCGACAGGCGGACCCCACTGGGGCTCGGCGATGCGGCGCACGATCATCCGGTCGATCACGTGCTGCACGTCCTCGTCGCGCAGCAGCTCCACCAGCACCCGCAGCACCGTCGCCGTCTCGGCGGCCACCCGCTCGGCATGCGCCGTCTCCGACAGCCACTTGCCGAGCCGGCCGGGGACCTCGGCGTCGCGCAGTTTGGTCTCCACCACCGGGGGCGACAGGAAGTTCTCCCGGACGAAGGTGCCCAGCCCCTCACCCAGCTGGTCCTTCTTGCGCTTGATGATCGCGGTGTGCGGGATGGGTATCCCCAGGGGGTGCTTGAACAGTGCGGTGACGGCGAACCAGTCGGCGAGGGCGCCTACCATGCCGGCCTCCGCGGCGGCGCCCAGATAGCCGACCCAGCTCCCCGCCCAGCTACCCGTGGCATGCGCTTGGGCCCACCGACAGGCGAGGAAGATTCCGGTGGCGCCGACCAGGAAGCCCAGCGCCACCGTCTTCATGCGACGCAGCGCCGCGCGCCGCTGCGCGTCGGCTTCCGGGTCGGCCCCGGCGAAAGATTCCGCGAACGACGTGTGCGCCCGCGGGGCCTCGGCTCTGTGTGCCACAAGTCCATCATGTCCTGCCCGGACCGATCGGGGTGGCAACACCGTCGCGCGGCGCCGTTTCCACCCGCGGCCCATGCGCCGACCGGGCCTTCTGACCCGTAATATCGAGGACGTTCTAGTGAATGGGAATCGGCGACTGTGGCAGAGCAAATCCCGGCTGTGACCGTCAAGATGGATGGTCGCAAACGGCGCTGGCATCAACACAAGGTGGAGCGCCGCAACGAGCTGGTCGATGGCACGATCGTGGCGATCCGCCGACTCGGCCGCTTCCTCAGCATGGACGAGATCGCGGCCGAGATCGGTGTCTCCAAGACCGTGCTCTACCGCTACTTCGTCGACAAGAACGACCTGACGACCGCCGTGCTGATGCGCTTCGCGCAGTCGACGCTGATCCCCAACATGGCCGGGGCGCTGTCCTCTAACCTGGACGGCTTCGAGCTCACCCGCGAGATCATCCGCGTCTACGTCGAGACCGTGGCCGACGAGCCTGAGCCGTACCGATTCGTGATGGCCAACAGCTCACCGACCAAGAGCAAGGTGATCGCCGACTCCGAGCGGATCATCGCCCGCATGCTCTCGATGATGCTGCGCCGGCGCATGCAGGAGGCCGGCATGGACACCGGCGGCGTGGAGCCATGGGCCTACATGATCGTCGGCGGTGTGCAGCTGGCCACGCACTCCTGGATCTCCGATCCGCGGATGAGCGCCGACGAACTGATCGACTACCTGACCATGCTCAGCTGGAGCGCGCTGTGCGGGATCGTCGAGGCCGGCGGCTCGCTGGACAAGTTCCGCGAGCAGCCACACCCGTCTCCGATCGTGCCGCCGCGGGAGCATCGCGACCGGTCCGGCGAGTAGGCGCAGGCTTGTTGCCTGCGCGTTTTGCGAATTAGTCGGGTCACATGTGAACCTATTTCGCGGTCAGCAAGGCGACTTGGACCGCCCGACCCGCTAGCATGCAGGGGATGCATCGGGGGGAGATGGGGTTGCGCCGCTAGGCCGCCCGTCTGGCTTCCGCATAAAGAAAGGCCCGCTTACTGATGTCCGTGCAGCTCACGCCCCATTTCGGGAACGTACAGGCCCACTACGACCTGTCCGACGACTTCTTCCGGCTGTTCCTGGACCCCACCCAGACCTACAGCTGTGCGTACTTCGAGCGCGACGACATGACGCTCGAAGAGGCGCAGATCGCGAAGATCGACCTCGCGCTGGGCAAGCTGAGCCTGGAGCCGGGCATGACGTTGCTGGACATCGGCTGCGGCTGGGGCGCGACCATGCGACGCGCCATTGAGAAATACGACGTCAACGTCGTGGGCCTGACGCTGTCGGAAAATCAGGCCGCGCACGTCCAGGCGATGTTCGACGACCTCGACACCCCGCGGAGCACCCGAGTGCTGCTGGAGGGCTGGGAGAAGTTCGACGAGCCGGTGGACCGGATCGTTTCCATCGGCGCGTTCGAGCACTTCGGCCGCCAGCGCTGGGGCCACTTCTTCACCATGGCCCACAAGGTGCTGCCGGCCGACGGCGTCATGCTGCTCCACACGATCTCGCGGCCCACGTTCAAGGAGGCGAGGGCGCGGGGCGTCACGCTGACCCATGAGATCGTCCACTTCACGCAATTCATCCTGGCCGAGATCTTCCCGGGTGGCTGGCTCCCGACGGCGCCGCTGGTCGAAGAGCACGCGGAAGCCGCCGGGTTCAAGGTGACCCGCGTTCAGTCGCTGCAGCTGCATTACGCCCGGACGCTGGAGATTTGGGCCGCCGCGCTGGAAGCCAATAAAGACAAGGCCATCGCGATCCAGTCGGAGCAGGTCTACAACCGCTACATGAAATACCTGACGGGCTGCGCGAAGCTGTTCCGCGACGGCGCCACCGACGTCTGTCAGTTCACCTGCGAGAAGTGACCGCGCCGGTCGGCGCGCCTACACCGACCGGGGCGGCTCCTTGACGAGCGCGAATTGCCCCACATTGCAGATGCCTTTGCGGAAGAAATTCTCGCATCCGGTCAGGTAGTGCATGTAGCGGTCGTAAACCTGCTCCGGCTGGGTCGCGATGGCCTTTTCCCTGTTCGCCGCCAGATTGGCCGCCCACATGTTGAGCGTCCGTTCGTAGTGCGGTCGGAACAGCTGGACATTTTCCAACCCGAATTGGGCATTGCCCGCGAATTCCAGGATGTCTTCTATCGCGGGCAGCTGGCCGCCGGGAAAAATCTCCGTGTATATGAACTTGATGAATCGGATGTCATTCATTGTCAGCGGGACACCGCGGTCACGTAACTGCTTTTGCGGATACGCCAAGATTGTGTGCAGCAGCATGCGGCCGTCATCGGGGAGCATGTCGTGGGCGCGCTCGAAGAAGGCGGCGTAGCGATCCTTCTTGAAGGCTTCGAACGCGCCGATCGTGACAATCCGGTCGACCTTGTCCTCGAACTCTTCCCAGCCCTGCAGGCGCACCTCGACGTGGCGTTCGGTCGGGATCGTGGCCAGCTTGGCCTTGCTGTATTCGAATTGATTGCGGCTCAGAGTGATTCCGATGACGTTCACATCGTGCTTCTCGATGGCGCGCTTCAACGCTCCGCCCCAGCCACAACCAATGTCGAGCACTGTCATCCCGGGCTCGAGATTCAGTCTGCTGAGCGCCAGGTCGAACTTCGCGTTCTGTGCCTCTTCGAGCGTCATGTCGTCACGCTCGAAATACGCGCACGTATAGCCCATCGTCGAGTCTAGAAACAATGCGAAAAACTCATCGGAAACGTCATAAATTGATTGCGACTCTTCATAAAAAGGCCTCATTGTGGTCATGCTCGCAAATACCCTTCGCCTGTTGGACGCGAGTATACTAACCGGGAGACGCGCCGCCGTGCGCTGAAATGTCGGCTCGGCAAGATCGCACAACAGTCGGGCGTCAGTACTTGTAGAAGCCCTGGCCCGACTTTTTGCCCAGCCGGCCCGCTTCCACCATGCGCAGCAGCAGCGGCGGCGGGCCGTAGTGCGGCTCCTTGAACTCCTCGTACATCTTGTCCGCGATGAGTTTGAGGGTGTCCAGGCCGACGAGGTCGGACAACCGCAGCGGGCCCATGGGGTGCGATAGGCCCGCGACGACGGCCTTATCGACGTCTTCGATGGTTGCGAACCCGGCCTCGACCATGCGGATCGCCGACAGCAGGTAGGGCACGAGCAGCGCGTTGACCACGAAGCCCGACCGGTCGGAGCAGCGCACCACCTGCTTGCCGAGGACGGCGCTCGCGAACTCCTCGGTGCGTGCGGCCGCGGCCTCGTCGGTGATCAGCGTGCTGACCAGCTCGACCAGCGGCAGCACCGGCACCGGGTTGAAGAAGTGCAGGCCCAGCACTCGCTGCGGGTTCTTCGTGGCCGCGGCGATCTTCATGATCGGGATGCTCGAGGTGTTGGACGCCAGCACGGCGTCGGGGTCGGTGATGACGCGGTCGAGCTCGGCGAATATCTCCGCCTTGACCGCCTCGTCCTCGACGATCGCCTCGATGACCAACTGGCGGTCCGCGAGGTCCTTGATGTCGGTGGTGAAGGTCAGCTTGCTCAGCGCCCGGTCCCGCTCCCGCTCGGTCACCTTGCCGGCGCTGACGCCCCGCTCCAGGGACTTCACGACACGGTTGCGACCCGCCGTGATCAGGGCCTCGGTGGGCTCGAACACCGTCACGTCGACGTCGGCGCGGACCGAGACCTCGGCGATGCCGGATCCCATCTGTCCGGCCCCGACGACCCCTACCCGCTTTATCGCTGCGTCGCTCACTGTTCTGTCTCCCGAGTCGTATTGTCGTGCATCGCAATAGGCCCCGCCCGGGGTGGCCGGGCGGGGCCTATGCTACTTCCCTGTTATTGCGCCAAGCGTGCAGTCACTCAGTGGCTCACACCGATAGTTCCACTTCCTCGTCGCGGACTACGCCCGTTCCTCGTCAGTGGCTCACACCGATAGTTCCACTTCCTCGTCGCGGACTACGCCGCTCCTCGTCAGTGGAACTGCCCCTCTTCGGTCGAGCCGGTCAGAGCCGTCGTCGAGGAGGTCGGGTCGACCGTGGTCGCGATGCGGTCGAAGTACCCGGCGCCGACCTCGCGCTGGTGCTTGGTCGCGGTGTAGCCACGCTCCTCGGCGGCGAACTCGCGCTCCTGCAGCTCGACGTAGGCGCTCATCTGGTTGCGGGCGTAGCCGTAGGCCAGATCGAACATCGAGTAGTTGAGGGCGTGGAAGCCGGCCAGCGTGATGAACTGGAACTTGAAGCCCATCGCCGCGAGCTCCTTCTGGAACTTGGCGATGGTGCTGTCGTCCAGGTGCTTCTTCCAGTTGAACGACGGCGAGCAGTTGTACGCCAGCATCTGGTCGGGGTACGCGTCCTTGACCGCCTCGGAGAACTTGCGCGCCAGCTCGAGGTCGGGCGTGCCGGTCTCCATCCAGATCAGGTCGGAGAACGGAGCATAGGCCTTGGCCCGCGCGATGCACGGCTCGATGCCGTTCTTGGTGCGGTAGAAGCCCTCTTTGGTGCGCTCGCCGGTGATGAACGGCCGGTCGGCCTCGTCGACGTCCGAGGTGATCAGCGTGGCGGCCTCGGCGTCGGTGCGGGCGATGACCAGGGTGGGGACGTCGCAGACGTCGGCCGCCAGGCGGGCCGAGGTCAGGGTGCGGATGTGCTGCTGGGTCGGGATCAGCACCTTGCCGCCCAGGTGGCCGCACTTCTTCTCCGACGCGAGCTGGTCCTCCCAGTGCGTCCCGGCAGCACCGGCCGCGATCATGGCCTTCTGCAGCTCGTAGACGTTGAGCGCACCACCGAAACCGGCCTCACCGTCGGCGACGATCGGAGCCAGCCAGTTCTCCACCGAGGTGTCGCCCTCGAGCTTGGCGATCTGGTCGGCGCGCAGCAACGCGTTGTTGATGCGGCGGACCACCTGCGGCACCGAGTTGGCCGGGTACAGGCTCTGGTCGGGGTAGGTGTGGCCGGAGAGGTTGGCGTCACCGGCGACCTGCCAGCCCGACAGGTAGATGGCCTTCAGGCCCGCGCGCACCTGCTGGACGGCCTGGTTGCCGGTCAGCGCGCCCAGCGAGTTGACCCACTCCAGGTCGTGCAGCTGGTCCCACAGCACCTCGGCTCCGCGGCGGGCCAGCGTGAACTCCTCGACAACGTTGCCCTGCAGCGCGACGACGTCCTCGGCGGTGTAGTTCCGGGTGATGTCCTTCCAGCGGGGGTTGGTGTCCCAGTCCTGCTGGATCTGTTCGGCGCTCTTCGGTTGGCCAACGACAGACATGCGGCTTTGCTCCTTAACGATCTTCACTGCTGATTAGCTGAAAGCTTCACCGGCGCGTAGCTAGCGGCTCAACTTCGCTGGTGTGCTAACTCGACAATGACACAGCTGTTGATGCAGGTCCACCCGTTTCTCTTGCCAATTTCAGTAACGAGCGTGGGTGAATTTGCAAATCTTGCGAATCTGGCGTGTAACTTAACCGTTTCAGAAGCTACCCGCTGGTAACCCCAAATTCGCAGGTCATTCAGACATTTGACGCCCACGCGGCGGTCTCAGAGGGAGAAGAGCGCGGCGACCGCTTTCGTCTCGTCGCCGACCGCGTATGTGAGGGTCGTAACAGTGCGATCGGCCAGGTCGGGGCCGAATTGATCGGTAGAGCCGGCCGGGTAGACGTGCGAGATGATCTCCAGCTTGTCCCCGAGCGCGACCGGCGCCTCGTGCTCGATGGTGGTGCGCAGCGGCGCATCCAGCAAGCCGGGATGCGAAGCCAGGTAGTCCTCGATCACGCTCCAGTACACCGAGTTGTTCATGTGGTCGAACAGGTCGATGTCGGTCACGCGGACGGGGAACTCGTGAATCTCGGCCGCATCTTCGCGGCCCCCCGGCTTGAGGTAACCCTTCCAGCGCAACCGGTCGACGGACGTCGTCTTGTGCAGGCCTTCCAGGAAGTCGTCGGCGATGCGCGACGGCATCTGGGTGTCCCGGTTGATGTTGATCCAGAACGCCTCGGACTCGATGAGGCCGCCCTTGCGGCCGTCGATGCGCACCCGCATTTCGCACCACCGGTTCGACGTGCCCGAACACCATCTGCGCAGGCGGAGCATGTCCTGAAACTCGATCGGCCGGATGAGGTCGACCATCGTGCGCCGGACGATCCACAGCGGATGCGTCTCCTCGAAGCCCATCTCACGCAGCTGATCCTGGCCGATGTCCTGGATGTGCCGGGCGGCGGCGTCCAGGCGCAGCCGGCCCGTGCGGTCTATGTCGCCCACGCGCAGCGGCCATTCGCGCCCGAACACGTCCGGGTGGCCGTCCGGCACCGGCATCAGTGTCTTGTCCAGGCTCACGGCTTCGCTCTCCGCTCCCTTTCGTCCGCTCCCCCTGTTGTACCGGGGATCTGGGTGCGAATCATGCCAATCGCGTCTTTCAAACACCAATCCGGACCACACCCGGGCCGTGCCAAGTCTGCAAAGCGCGCCTTCGCAGTGCCGGGTACGCTGGCCTCAAATGGCCAAGACGTTCGTCGGCGCCCGCGTGCGCCAGTTGCGCAGCGAGCGCGGGTTCAGCCAGGCCGCGCTGGCCCAGATGCTGGACATCTCGCCGAGCTACCTCAACCAGATCGAGCACGACGTCCGTCCCCTGACCGTCGGGGTGCTGCTCCGGATCACCGAGGTGTTCGGGGTGGACGCGACGTTCTTCGCGTCCCAGGACGACACGCGGCTGGTCGCCGAGCTCCGCGAGGTGACGATGGACCGCGACCTGGACATCGACGTCGACCCGACCGAGGTCGCCGAGATGGTCAACGCCCACCCCGTCCTGGCCCGGGCGGTCGTCAACCTGCACCGCCGCTACCGGATCACCACCGCGCAGCTGGCCGCCGCCACCGAGGAGCGGTACTCCGACGGCAGTGGCAGCGGGTCGATCACCATGCCCCACGAGGAAGTGCGCGACTACTTCTACCAGCGCCAGAACTACCTGCACGAGTTGGACACCGCCGCCGAGGACCTCACGATCAAGATGCGCCTGCACCACGGCGATCTGGCCCGCGAGCTGACCCGTCGGCTCACCGAGGTGCACGGGGTGCACATCACCAGGCGGATCGACCTGGGCGATACCGTGCTGCACCGGTACGACCCCCGCACCAAGACACTGGAGATCAGCAATCACCTCGCCATGGGGCAGCAGGTGTTCAAGATGGCCGCCGAGCTCGCCTACCTGGAGTACGGCGGCCTGATCGACAACCTGGTCGAGGAGGGGAAGTTCACCAGCGACGAGTCGCACACGCTGGCCCGCCTGGGGCTGGCCAACTACTTCGCCGCCGCCGCGGTGCTGCCCTACCGCCAATTCCATGACGTGGCGGAGAATTTTCGCTACGACGTCGAGCGGCTGTCGTCGTTCTACGCGGTCAGCTACGAGACGATCGCGCACCGGCTTTCGACGCTGCAACGGCCATCGATGCGGGGCGTGCCGTTCTCGTTCATCCGGGTGGACCGCGCCGGCAACATGTCAAAGCGGCAGTCCGCCACGGGTTTTCACTTCTCTTCCAGCGGGGGCACCTGCCCACTGTGGAACGTCTACGAGACCTTTGCCAACCCGGGAAAGATCCTGGTGCAGATCGCGCAGATGCCCGACGGCCGCAACTACATGTGGGTGGCCCGCACTGTGGAGCGCCGCGCCGCGCGGTATGGTCAGCCCGGAAAAACCTTCGCGATCGGGCTGGGCTGCGAACTGCGCCACGCCCACCGGCTGGTCTACTCGGAAGGACTCGACTTGTCCGGCGAGAACATTGTTGCCACACCGATCGGCGCGGGCTGCCGCGTCTGCGAGCGCGACAACTGTCCCCAGCGCGCGTTCCCCGCGCTGGGGCGCGCCCTGGACCTGGACGAGCACCGCAGCACCGTCTCCCCCTACCTGGTCAAGCAACCATGACGGCCGAACTCAACGGTTCGGCCGCACCGGCCGGTCGCATCCCGTCCGGGCGGTTGCGCGAGCTGGGCCCGCTGAACTGGGTGATCGCGAAGCTCGGGGCGCGGGCGGTCCACGCACCCGAAATGCACCTGATGACCACGCTCGGCCAGCACCGCCTGCTGTTCGTGGTGTGGAGCATCTACAGCGGCCGACTGCTGCGCGGGCGGCTGCCCGCGGTCGACACGGAGCTGGTGATCCTGCGCGTCGCGCACCTGCGCGCCTGCGAATACGAACTGCAGCACCACCGCCGGATGGCGCGCAACCAGGGGCTGGACGCGGACAAGCAGGCCGCGATCTTCGGCTGGCCCGAGGCCGGCGACGGCGGCGCGACGCTGAGCGCCCGGCAGCGCGCGCTGCTGGCGGCCACCGACGAGCTCGTCCGGGACCGCACCGTCAGCCCCGCGACCTGGGGCGAGCTGGCGAGTCACCTCGACCGGCGCCAGCTCATCGAATTCTGCCTGCTGGCAACCCAATACGACGGGCTGGCCGCGACGATGTCGGCGCTCGACATCCCGCTGGACAATCCGCGCTACTAGAAGTACACGTCGGCCAGCACGGCCAGGGTCAGCACCAGGGGCAGTACCGGCAGCCCGAACCCAAACCCCGACCACACGTACTTGCGACGCCGGCGCTGCACCGAACCCCACACCAGCGCGCCGACCGCCAGCACCACCGATCCCAGCAGCACCGGCGGGGCCCAGTGGCCCACCGCCGCGTTGTCGTCGGCGATCGAAAAGGCCGCCAGCCACAGGACGTAACCCGCGGCGGCGCCCGCGATGGCGCCCACGGCGGTGTCGCTGCGAATCATCCTCAGAAGTTGATCATGTGGCCGACCAGGCCGTGGAAGCATTCCTGCAGCGCCTCGGACAGCGTCGGGTGGGTGTGCACGTTGCGGGCCAGCTCGTTGGCGGTCAGGTCCCACTTCTGCGCCAGGGTCAGCTCGGGCAGCAGCTCGGAGACGTCGTGGCCGATCAGGTGGCCGCCCAGCAGCTCGCCATACTTGGCGTCGGCCACCAGCTTGACGAACCCGCTCGGGTCACCCAGGCCGTGCGCCTTGGCGTTGGCGGTGAACGGGAACTTGGCGACGACGACGTCGTGGCCCTCGTCGCGGGCCTGCTGCTCGGTCAGCCCGAAGCTGGCGACCTGAGGCTGGCAGAACGTCGCGCGCGGCAGCATCCGGTAGTCGCCGAGCGGCATGGTCTCCGCGCCGGCGATGGTCTCGGCCGCCACCACACCCATGGCTTCGGCAACGTGGGCCAGCATCAGCTTGCCGGTGACGTCGCCGATGGCGTAGATGTGCGGGACGGACGTCTGCATGTATTCGCTGATGCCGATGGCCTTGCGGTCGGTCAGCGCGACGCCGGCCCGGTCCAGCCCGTAGCCCTCCACGTTGGGTGCAAAGCCGATGGCCTGCAACACCTTTGCGGCCTTGAGTTCCTCCGACTTCCCGTCCTTGCTGACGGTGACCGTGACCTGCGAGCCACTGGAGCCACCGTCGGCGATGGACTCGACCTTCGTGCCCGTGAGGATCCTGACGCCCAGCTTCTTGAACTGCTTCTCGATTTCCTTGGACACCTCGGCGTCCTCGTTGGGCAGCGCACGCGGCAGGAACTCCACGATGGTCACGTCGACGCCGTAGTTCTTCATCACGTAGCCGAACTCCATGCCGATGGCGCCGGCCCCCGCGATGACGATCGACTCGGGCAGCTCCCGGGACATGATCTGCTCTTCGTAGGTGACGACGTTCGCCGACAGGGACGTCCCCGGCACCAGCCGGGTGCTCGCACCGGTGGCGATGATCGCGTTGTCGAACGTGACCTCCTCGGTGCCCCCGTCGTTGAGCTCGACCGAGATCGTGTGGGGTTCGGTGAATCTGCCGTACCCGTGGATCTCGGTGATCTTGTTCTTCTTCATCAGGAAGTGAACACCTGCGACGCGGCCGTCGGCCACCTTGCGGCTGCGGTCGAAGGCGACCCCGTAGTCGAAGGTCGCATCCCCGCTCATGCCGAACGTCTTGGCCTCTTTGGTGAAGATGTGCACGAGTTCGGCGTTGCGCAGCAGCGCCTTGGACGGAATGCAGCCGACGTTCAGGCACACCCCGCCCCAGTACTTCGGTTCGATGATCGCGGTGTTCAGGCCGAGCTGTGCGGCACGAATGGCTGCGACATATCCGCCCGGACCGGCCCCGACGACGACGACGTCATAGTGAGTCACGCCCCCAACCCTAGTGGCCCGGGCGGACAGCGAAACCGCTAGTACGGAATGACGCCGATCAGGCAGTGGCCCACCTGGGCACAGCGGTAGTAGCCGTCCAGCGGAGCCGCGGCGGCGAGCGAGGCGAACGGCCCCGACAGCAGCGCCACCGACAGCGCCGCGACGAGCGGGCGGCCCTGGACCATCGCGAGCATGACGGCGCCGACCGTGCAGGCGACGACGTAGACGAGCACCACGTACACGGCCGCCGTCTTGTCCACCGCGTGGAACCACCAGTAGAAAAGGCCCAGCCCGACCTCGGCCGCCAGGAACCACACGCCGAGGATGACCAGCAGCAGCTTCCACCACTTGACGTAGAGGTAGCGGCCCGGAACGGTGACCGACTGCACGGGCACGCCGCCCGACTCGGCCGGCTCCTCATCGCCCGCCTCGGGTTGTTCCCTGCCGTCGGGGGGCGTGGATTGTCCAGCGGCGGGCTGCGGGCCGGTGTCGTCCGAAAAGTCCGGCACCCACGAGTGCGTCCCGGTGTCCTCGTCGTCCGAGAAATCCGGCACGAACGGCGCAGTCCCCGGGTTGGACTCCGGGTCCTGGTCAGCCACCGGACGCCACCTGCAGGGCCGCGAGCACACCCAACCAGCCGGGTGCCAGCGCCAGGACGAACGCCCCCAGCATCGTCACCCAGCGGCGCCCGGAGAACAGGATCGTCAGGACCCCGGTGACGCTGGGGACACCGACCACCAGCGCCAGGGCGAACTCCGGCCCAATTCCCGCGTGCGCCAACGTGAATCCCACCCCGGCGAGCAACCCGACCGCCGCGCCGACCAGCATGGCGCTGGCCAGCAGCCAGGGACGCGGAAGGGGCACCACGGTGACGACTGTACTGCGGGTTAGCGGGCGGGAGGGCAGGTTCTCAGCGCCGCCCCGCGGTCCGTATCCACCACCTGACCTCGCGTCGACGGGCGCGCGCCACGCTCGTAAGCGGCTCCCGTGATGACCGGGGCGGCCCGCAGCCCGGCTTGCTCGCCGTCGGAAAAGACGCGGCCGCGGGACAAGAACCGCACCCCTTCGGGCGCCTCCAGGCTGAACCCGCCGCCGCGCCCCGGGACGACATCGATTACCAGCTGGGTGTGCTTCCAGGCCTGATACTGCGGGCCCGAGATCCACACCGGAACACCGTCGGCGCCCACGTCGAGGACTCCGAGCAGGATGTCACGGTCCCCGACGAGGAAGTCGCCGCGCGGGTAGCACATCGGCGACGACCCGTCGCAGCAACCGCCGGACTGGTGGAACATCACCGGACCGTGGCGATCCTGCAGTAGCTTCAGCAGCTCGGCGGCCGCGGCGGTGACGACCACTGTCGCCGGAGCGCCACTATGGCGCCGTTCTCCCCCGCATGCCCCCACCTCATCGCTGCGCTCTGCGTCGTCGCCGGCGCGCATCAGAAGAAGCCCTGCGCCCTACCGGTGTAGGACACCAGCAGGTTCTTCGTCTGCTGGTAGTGGTCGAGCGCCATCTTGTGGGTCTCGCGGCCGAACCCGGACTGCTTGTAGCCGCCGAACGCCGAGTGCGGCGGGTACATGTGATAGCAGTTCACCCACACCCGGCCGGCCTTGATGTCGCGGCCGGCGCGGTAGGCGGTGTTGCCGTCGCGGGTCCACACGCCGGCGCCCAGGCCGTAGAGGGTGTCGTTGGCGATGCCGATCGCGTCGTCGTAATCGGTGAACGATGTCACCGTCACCACCGGCCCGAAGATCTCCTCCTGGAAGACACGCATCTTGTTGTTGCCGGAGAAGATCGTCGGCTGCACGTAGTAGCCGCCGGACAGGTCGCCGCCGAGCTCGGCACGCTCACCGCCGGTGATGACCTTGGCGCCCTCGCCCTTGCCGATCTCGATGTAGGACAGGATCTTTTCCAGCTGGTCGTTGGACGCCTGCGAGCCGATCATGGTTTCGCTGTCGAGCGGGTCGCCCTGCCGGACCGCCTTGGTCCGGATCGCGGCCAGCTCGAGGAACTCGTCGTGGATGTCGGACTGGATCAGGCTGCGCGACGGGCAGGTGCACACCTCGCCCTGGTTGAGCGCGAACATCGTGAACCCCTCCAGCGCCTTGTCCTGGAAGTTGTCGTTGGCCGCCATGACGTCGGAGAAGAAGATGTTGGGGCTCTTGCCGCCGAGCTCCAGGGTGACCGGGATCAGGTTCTGCGACGCGTACTGCATGATCAGCCGGCCCGTGGTGGTCTCCCCGGTGAACGAGATCTTGGCGATGCGGTCGCTGGACGCCAGCGGCTTGCCGGCCTCGACGCCGAACCCGCTGACGATGTTGACCACACCCGGCGGGATCACGTCGGCGATCAGCGACATCAGGTACAGGATCGACGCCGGCGTCTGCTCGGCGGGCTTGAGCACCACCGTGTTGCCGGCGGCCAGCGCCGGGGCGAGTTTCCACGCGCCCATCAGGATGGGGAAGTTCCACGGGATGATCTGTCCGACGACCCCCAGCGGCTCGTGGAAGTGGTAGGCCACGGTGTCGTCGTCGATCTGCGACAGGGAGCCCTCCTGGGCGCGGATCGCCGCGGCGAAATACCGGAAATGGTCGGCGGCCAGCGGGATGTCGGCGGCCAGCGTCTCGCGGATCGGCTTGCCGTTGTCCCAGACCTCGGCCACCGCCAGCGCGGCCGTGTTCGCCTCGATCCGGTCGGCGATCTTGTTCAGGATCGCGGCCCGCTCGGCGGGGGCGGTCTTGCCCCACGCTGGCGCCGCGGCGTGGGCGGCGTCGAGCGCCTTGTCGACGTCGGCCTCGTCGGAGCGGGCGACCTCGCAGAACGGCTGACCGGTCACCGGTGTCGGGTTCTCGAAATAGCGGCCGGCCGCGGGCGCCACCCATTGCCCCCCGATGAAGTTCTCGTACCTGGATTCGTACGACATCAGCGCCCCTGCGGTTCCGGGACGGGCGAAGACAGTCATCTTCTCGGCTCCTCGTTCGTCTGCGTAATACGGCTCACACTACCGCCGGAGGACAGAATGGCTCCCATGACGTCGCAACCCCCCGCCTCCGCCGACGACCCCTACCTGTGGCTGGAAGAGGTCACCGGCGACGAGCCGCTGGACTGGGTGCGGGCGCACAACGAACCGACGCTCGCCGAATTCGGCGGCCCGGACTTCGAGCGCATGCGCGCCGAAGCGCTCGAGGTGCTCAACACCGACGCCCGGATCCCGTACGTGACCCGACGCGGCGAGTACCTCTACAACTTCTGGCGCGACGCCGAGAACCCGCGCGGGCTGTGGCGGCGCACGACGCTGGACAGCTACCGGACCGACTCACCCGATTGGGACGTGCTGATCGACGTCGACGAGCTCGGCCGGGCCGACGACGAGAAGTGGGTGTGGGGAGGCGCGCGGGTGATCGAACCCGACCACACCCGCGCACTGATCGGGCTGTCCCGGGGCGGCTCGGATGCGGCCATAATGCGGGAATTCGACATGACGACAAGGCAATTCGTCGCCGACGGGTTCCAGCTCCCGGAGGCCAAATCCTACATCTCCTGGGCCGACCGGGACACCACCATGGTCGGCACCGACTTCGGGCCCGGCACGCTCACCGATTCCGGCTACCCGCGGGTGATCAAGCGGTGGCGCCGGGGCACCCCGCTGAGCGCTGCCGAGACGGTGTTCGAGGGCGCCCCCAACGACGTCATGGTGACGGTCGCGGTGGACCGGACGCCCGGGTTCGAGCGCACCCTGCTGTCCCGCGCCGTCGACTTCTGGAATGAAGAGGTTTACGAACTCCGCGGGCCGGAGCTCATCCGCATCGACACACCGACCGACTCCAGCGTGTCGATCCACCGCGAGTGGTTGCTCGTCGAGCTGCGCACCGACTGGTACGTCGGGGAGGAGAGCTACCCGGCGGGTTCGTTGCTGGCGGCGGATTACGAAGAGTTCCTCTCCGGCACAGCGCAATTGCGGGTGGTCTTCGAGCCCGACGAGCACACCGCCCTGTATCAGTACGCCTGGACCAGGGACCGCCTGCTGATCGTCACCCTGGCCGACGTCGCCAGCCGGGTCGAGGTCGCCACGCCCGGAGACTGGAAGCGTGAGACCCTTCCCGGCGTTCCGGCCGCGACCAACACCGTCATCGCCGCGGCCGACGACCTGGGCGACGAATTCTTCCTCGATTCCAGCGGATTCGTCACGCCGTCGCGGCTGATGCGAGGCGCCGGTGACCTCCCGCTCGAGCAGGTCAAATCCGCGCCATCCTTCTTCGACGGCGAAAGGTTCTCGGTCACACAGAATTTCGTGGCTTCGGAGGACGGCACGCCGATCCCCTACTTCGTGGTACGCCCCAACGACGCGGATGGACCGGGCCCCACCCTGCTGTACGGCTACGGGGGATTCGAATCCGCCAACACGCCCGGATACAGCGGGGTGCTGGGCCGGTTGTGGCTGGCCCGCGGGGGCACGTACGCGCTGGCCAACATCCGCGGCGGCGGCGAGTACGGCCCCGGCTGGCACACCCAGGCGATGCGCGAGGACAGGCACAAGGTGGCCGAGGACTTCGCCGCCGTGGCCACCGATTTGGTCGACCGCGGCGTCACCACCGTCGCGCAACTCGGCGCCCAGGGCGGCAGCAACGGCGGCCTGCTGATGGGCATCATGCTGACGAAGTACCCCGAGAAGTTCGGTGCGCTGGTGTGCAGCGTGCCGCTGCTCGACATGAAGCGTTATCACCTGTTGCTGGCCGGCGCCTCGTGGATGGCCGAATACGGTGACCCCGACAACCCCGACGACTGGGCGTTCATCTCCGAATACTCGCCCTACCACAACATTTCGGCGACCCGCGAGTATCCGCCGGTGCTGTTCACCACGTCGACCCGCGACGACCGGGTTCATCCGGGCCACGCCCGGAAGATGGCCGCCGCCCTCGAGGCCGCCGGTCACCGGGTCTTCTACTACGAGAACATCGAGGGCGGCCACGCCGGCGCGGCCGACAACGAACAAGTCGCCTTCAAGTCGGCGCTGACCTATGCGTTCCTGTGGCGGGTGCTGGGCGCAGCGCGATGAACCGGGTCAGGGTCGCGGCCCCGCGGGAGTGCCGCAGGGCCGCGAACCCGATGTCCAGAACCTAAGATCGTCGACGTGTCCGCGACCGAACGCATCGAACTCACCTTGTTGGTGACCGGATTGATCTGCATCGCGGCCGGGGCAACCCAGGCGCGCTTCCGCTACATCTCCCACCGCCGCGCCGGCCGACGGTACTACTGGACGACGTCGGCACTCGGCATCGTCTGCTTCGCCATCGGGGTGGGCAAGATCTGGCCCAACGCCATCCTCGCCGCGGCATTCTTCACCGCCATCATCGTCGGCTCGGCCTACCTGATGACGCCCTACCTCAAGATCAACGGTCGCATCTACGCCTCGAACCCCGACGACCGTCAGCCCGACCCGTAGGCTGCCGGGCTATGCCCGACTTCGAGACCCTGCTCTACACGACGGCCGAAACGGTCGCCACCATCACGCTGAACCGCCCCGAACACCTCAACACCATCGTCCCGCCCATGCCCGACGAGATCGAGGCGGCCGTCGGTCTGGCCGAGCGGGACCCCGAGATCAAGGTCATCGTGCTGCGCGGCGCCGGGCGGGCGTTCTCGGGCGGGTACGACTTCGGCGGTGGGTTCCAGCACTGGGGCGAGGCCATGATGACCGACGGGCGGTGGGATCCCGGCAAGGACTTTGCGATGGTGACCGCCCGCGAAACCGGGCCGACAAGCAAGTTCATGGCGATCTGGCGGGCGTCCAAGCCGGTGATCGCCCAGGTGCACGGCTGGTGCGTCGGCGGCGCGAGTGACTACGCGCTCTGCGCGGATCTCGTCATCGCGAGCGAGGACGCGGTGATCGGCACGCCGTACAGCAGGATGTGGGGTGCGTACCTGTCCGGGATGTGGCTGTACCGGCTCAGCCTGGCGAAGGTCAAGTGGCACTCGCTGACCGGGCGGCCGCTGACCGGCGTCCAGGCCGCCGAGGTCGAGCTGATCAACGAGGCGGTGCCCTTCGAACGCTTGGCGGCCCGCGTCGCCGAGATCGCCGCCGAGCTGTCACGAATCCCCCTGTCGCAGTTGCGGGCTCAGAAGCTGATCGTCAACCAGGCCTACGAGAACATGGGCCTGGCGAGCACCCAGACACTGGGCGGGATCCTCGACGGCCTGATGCGCAACACCCCGGACGCCCTCGACTTCATCAAGCTGGCCGAGGCCCGCGGCGTGCGGGCGGCGGTCGAGCAACGCGACGGCCCGTTCGGGGACTACAGCCAGGCCCCGCCTGAGCTGCGGCCCGACCCCAGCCACGTCATCGTCCCTGATCAGGATGGATAGTGAGCTGGGCTACGAAATGGCGCTGAGGCTCTACTTTGGGGCCTGAAGGTGCTACGGTAACAACTATGTCTCGGCTGAGCTCTAGCCTGCGTGCAGGCGCCCTTTTCCTCGCTCTCGGTGTCGCCGCCACGGCCCTCCCCAGCACCGCGCGGGCCGACTCGACGGAAGACTTCCCGATCCCGCGGCGAATGATCAACACCGACTGCGATGCCGAGCAGATCCTGGCCGCCACCCGGGACACCAGCCCGGTGTACTACCAGCGGTACATGATCGACTTCAACAACCACCCGAACGTCCAGCAGGCGACGATCGACAAGGCGCATTGGTTCTACTCGCTGTCCGCCGCGGACCGCCGGAACTACTCGGAGAACTTCTACCCACCCCTGGGTTCCGGCGGAGACCCGCTGTGGTTCGCGTGGCCGAACCACATGAAGATCTTCTTCAACAACAAGGGCGTCGTCGCCAAGTCCACCGACGTCTGCGACCAGTACCCCAAGGGCGACATGTCCGTCTGGAACTGGTCCTAGGCGACCAGCGGCAATTCCCCGACGCTTGAGTGTGCACTCAGGCCGTCGAGCGTGCGCTTAGAGCGGAAATATCGCCCGATCCCCGTCCTGGCTGCACGGCCGAGTACCTGAACGCACGGTCGAAGCGCCCGCCCCCGTCAGCAATGCGGTGTGGCCGCGCGGAACCAGTTGGTGGCCGCGGGCGGCGACTGGCCGAGCGTAATGAACACAGCGTGATTTGCACAACGCACACATCGTGATTTGTGAAGGGATAATTGCGCGCGTTAACCCCTCCGTTACGCACGTGATATGCGTTACACTTCTGGGTGCGCAACGGAAGCGTCGACGGTCCGGTCCGAGCGGCCATTACGGACGTGGTTTACTTAGGCAAGCCTTGGCTGCTTTGGGGTCCGTGTCGCGAGCGCCGCGAGGCGGCGCCGCCCTCCGTAGCCGACACATTCGAGCGGCCGGCCGGACCGTCCGCCGGCGTACTGCCAAGCGGTGAGGGGACGGGAGATTTTCAGGTTTCTGTCGCGGTTCTGGATCCCGCTGGTGGTCCTGGCGGTGATCGCCGTCGGGGGTTTCATCGTGGACCGCGTGCACGGCTACTTCGGTTCCGGCAAGCGGGAGTCGTACGCCGACAGCAACCTGCAGAACCCCAAGCCCTTCAACCCCAAACGGATCACCTACGAGGTGTTCGGGCCCGCGGGTACGGTCGCCGACATCAGCTACTTCGACGTCAACGCCGATCCGCAGCGGGTGGACCAGGCCCCGTTGCCGTGGACCCTGCGCATCACCACGGACAAGGCCGCAGTGATGGGAAACCTTGTGGCACAAGGGAATAGCGACAGCATCGGGTGCCGCATCACGGTGGACGACGTGGTGAAGGCCGAGCGGATCTCCAACGAGGTCAACGCATACACCTTCTGCCTGGTGAAGTCCGCGTGAGCGCCCCGGCTCCGCACACCGAGCGGCCGCTGTTCGCGCGTCTCATCCATAGCTTCGCGGTGCCGATCATCCTGTTCTGGGTCGGCGTCGCCGTCGCGATCAGCGTGCTCGTCCCGTCGCTGGAGGAGGTCGGCCAGGAGCGCTCGGTGTCACTGAGCCCGACCGACGCGCCGTCGTTCGTGGCGATGAAGCGCATCGGGCACGCGTTCAAGGAGGGGGAAACCGACAGTTCGGCGGTGGTCGTGCTGGAGAGCGACCAGCTCCTCGGCGACGACGCCCACAAGTTCTACGACGTCCTGATCCGCAAGCTGCGCGCCGACAAGACGCACGTGCTCAGCATCCAGGACTTCTGGGGCGATCCGCTGACGGCGGCGGGCGCGCAGAGCAACGACGGCAAGGCCGTGACGGTCCAGGTCAATCTGGCCGGCAACCAGGGTGAGCCGCTCGCCAACGATTCCGTCGAGGCGGTCCGCAAGATCGTGGACGGCACGCCGGCGCCACCGGGGGTCAAGGCCTACGTGACCGGGGTGTCGGCGCTCGCCGCGGACCTGCACCACAGCGGCGACAAGTCCATGGTCCGGATCACCCTGACGACCGTCGCGGTCATCCTGATCATGCTGCTGTTCGTCTACCGCTCGATCGTCACGGTCTTCCTGCTGCTGGTCACGGTCGGCTTCGAACTGACCGCGGCGCGCGGAGCCGTCGCGCTGATGGGACACAGCGGCCTGATCGGGCTGTCGACCTTCGCGGTGTCGCTCCTCACGTCGCTGGCGATCGCCGCCGGCACCGACTACGGCATCTTTATCATCGGGCGCTACCAGGAAGCCCGGCAGGCCGGCGAGGACAAGGAAACCGCCTTCTACACGATGTATCGGGGGACGGCCCACGTCATCCTGGGTTCGGGCCTGACCATTGCGGGTGCGACGTTCTGCCTGAGCTTTGCGCGCATGCCCTACTTCCAGACCCTGGGCATCCCGTGCGCGGTGGGGATGCTGGTCGCGGTGGCGGTCGCGCTGACGCTGGGACCCGCGGTATTGACCGTCGGCAGCCGCTTCGGCCTGTTCGACCCGAAGCGGGTACTCAAGGTGCGCGGCTGGCGCCGCGTGGGAACCGCGGTGGTGCGCTGGCCGCTGCCCATCCTGGCCGTGACCTGCGCGGTCGCGCTCGTGGGGCTGCTCACCCTGCCCGGCTACAAGGCCAACTACAACGACCGCGAGTACCTGCCCAGCTTCATCCCCGCCAACGAGGGATTCATGGCCGCCGACCGGCACTTCTCGCAGGCCCGGATGAAGCCGGAGCTGCTGATGATCGAAGCCGATCACGACATGCGCAACCCCGCCGACTTTCTGGTGCTGGACAAGCTGGCCAAGGGAGTCTTCCGGGTGCCGGGGATCTCGCGGGTGCAGGCGATCACCCGGCCCGACGGGACGACGATGGACCACACATCGATCCCGTTTCAGATCAGCATGCAAAACGCGGGTCAGCTGCAGAACATGAAATACCAGCGCGACCGGATGAACGACATGCTCAAGCAGGCCGACGAGATGACCACGACCATCAACACCATGCAGCGCATGTACGACTTGATGACGCGGCTGGTCGGGGTCACCCACAAGATGGTCGGCGACACCGAGGAGATGCAGCAGATCACCAACCAGCTGCGCGACGAGATCTCCAACTTCGACGACTTCTTCCGGCCGATCCGCAGCTACTTCTACTGGGAGCGGCACTGTTATGACATCCCGGTCTGCTGGTCGATTCGGTCGATCTTCGACGCGCTGGACGGCGTGGACGAGATCGACGAGCGGCTAAACGTCCTCGTCGGCGACATCAAGGAGCTGGACCGGCTGATGCCGCAGATGGTGGCGCAGTTCCCGACCATGATCGAGACCATGGTCAACATGCGGACCATGATGCTGACGATGCACAGCACCATGTCCGGCATCTTCGACCAGATGGACGAGATGAGCGACAACGCGACGGCCATGGGTCACGCGTTCGACGCCGCCAAGAACGACGACTCGTTCTACCTGCCGCCGGAGGTGTTCAAGAACGCCGACTTCAAGCGGGCGATGAACAACTTCCTGTCCGCCGACGGGCACGCCGCACGGTTCATCATCCTGCACCGGGGTGACCCCGCGTCGGCCGAGGGGATCGCCAGCATCGACAAGATCCACACCGCGGCCGAGGAATCGCTCAAGGGCACGCCGCTGGAGGACGCCAAGATCTACCTGGCCGGGACCGGGGCCGTCTTCAAGGACATCTCCGAGGGCGCCAAGTGGGACCTGATGATCGCCGGCATCTCCTCGCTCTGCCTGATCTTCATCATCATGCTGCTCCTCACCCGGGCGCTGGTGGCCGCCGCGGTGATCGTGGGCACGGTGGCGGTCTCGCTGGGCTCCTCGTTCGGGCTGTCGGTGCTGTTCTGGCAGCACATTCTCGGCATCCAACTGCACTGGCTGGTGCTGGCCATGTCGGTGATCGTGCTGCTGGCCGTGGGCTCGGACTACAACTTGTTGCTGGTGTCCCGGTTCAAGCAGGAGATCCACGCGGGCCTCAAGACGGGCATCATCCGGTCGATGGGTGGCACCGGCAAGGTCGTCACGAATGCGGGCCTGGTGTTCGCGTTCACCATGGCGTCCATGGTCGTCAGCGACGTCCGGGTGATCGGGCAGGTGGGCACCACCATCGGGCTGGGCCTGCTGTTCGACACGCTGATCGTGCGCGCGTTCATGACGCCGTCCATCGCCGCACTGCTGGGCCGCTGGTTCTGGTGGCCGATGCGGGTGCGGTCGCGGCCGCTGCGGGTCCTCGCGCGGCCGGTCGAGCCGCAGCCGCGGGACTCGTCCTTCGCGCTGAGCGACTAGACCGGTAGTCATGCACACTGTCGCTTTGATCGGGTTCCTCGGCGGCCTGATCACCGGGATCTCGCCGTGCATCCTGCCGGTGCTGCCGGTGGTGTTCTTCTCGGGTGTCGGCGGCGGACAGGAGCCTACCCCCGCCGCCCGCCCGTACCTGGTGATCGCCGGGCTGGTCTGCAGCTTCAGCGTGGTGACCCTGGCCGGCTCGACCCTGCTCTCGGCGCTGCACCTGCCGCAGGACGGGATCCGCTGGGCCGCGCTCGTGGCGCTCACCGTGATCGGCCTGGGCCTCATCTTCCCGCCGCTGCAGCGGCTGGTCGAGCGGCCCTTCGCCCGCATCCCGCTACATGAAACGAAAAGCGGCCGAAGCGGATTCGGGCTCGGGCTGACCCTGGGCGCGCTGTACGTGCCCTGCGCGGGCCCCGTGCTGGCCGCCATCGTGGTCGCCGGCGGCACCGCCTCCATCGGAATGCCGATCCTCATCCTCACCGCGACGTTCGCCGTCGGCACCGCCCTGCCGCTGCTGGCGTTCGCGCTGGCCGGGCGGGGCGTCACCGAACGCGTCGCGGCGTTCCGCCGCCGGCAGCGCGCGATCCAGGTCGCCGGCGGCGCGGCGATGATCGTGCTGGCCGTGGCGCTCGTCTTCAACCTGCCGGCGGTGCTGCAGCGCGCCGTCCCCGACTACACGACCGCCATGCAAGCGCGAATCGGCGCGAACAACATCCGGCAGGAGCTCAACCCCGGGCCCAAGGGCCAACTGGCCGACTGCACCGACGGCGCCGACCAGCTGCAGCGGTGCGGCCAGGCTCCCCCGGTCACCGGGATCTCCCAGTGGCTCAACACCCCGGGCGGCGCGCCGATCGACCTGGCGTCGCTGCGCGGCAAGGTCATCCTCATCGATTTCTGGGCGTACTCGTGCATCAACTGCCAGCGCGCCATCCCGCACGTCGTCGACTGGTACAACCGCTACCGCGACGACGGACTCGTCGTCGTCGGCGTGCACACCCCCGAGTACGCCTTCGAGCGGGTCCCAGCCAACGTCGCCAGCGGCGCCGCGGCGCTCCACATCACCTACCCCGTCGCGCTGGACAACGACTACGCGACCTGGAACAGCTTCCAGAACCTGTACTGGCCGGCCGAGTACCTCATCGACGCCAACGGAACGGTCCGCCACACCAAGTTCGGCGAGGGCGACTACGAGGTCACCGAGAAGCTGATCCGCCAGTTGCTCATGGACGCCAACCCGAACGCACGCCTGCCGGGCTCGGCGCACACCGAGGACACCACCCCGCACACCCGGCTCACCCCGGAGACCTATCTGGGCGTCGACCGGGCCGTCAACTACGGCGGCGGCGCCGACTACAAGAAGGGCACCGCCACGTTCGGCTATCCCGCGACGGTGCCCGACGACCGGTTCGCTCTGACCGGCCGGTGGACCCTGGACGACCAGGGCGCCACCGCCGACGGGCCCGGCGCCGCGATCCGGCTCAACTACACGGCGAAGGACGTCTACGTTGTCGTCGGCGGCACCGGAACGATCGCGGTGACCCGCGGCGGGAAGACCACCACGACGGCCATCGGCGGCCCGCCCACCCTGCACCAGATCGTCGCCGACCCGGCGGCGGGGCGCGACCAACTCGACCTGCAGGTCAGCCCCGGCCTGCAGGTCTTCTCGTTCACGTTCGGCTAGGGCCCGGCTTCCGGCTTTCGGCGTAGGCCGCCCGCGACCGCGACGAGGACGCCCACTCCCACCAACGCGCCGCCCGCGAGCAGGGTCAGGTTCAGCCAGTGGTGCAACCCGGCCACGGCGTGGCCGACCAGCACGTCGGCCATGTCGCGCAGGTCGCCGGTGGTGGCGTTGAGCGCGCCGTTGAGGTAACCGCGACCCACCTCGATGCCGGCCCAGCCCACCGCGCCGACGAGCAACGCGGAGACACCCAGGCTGCTGAGCGCCTTGCCACGGCTGCGCGCGGCGGTCAGCGTCAGCAGCGCGCAGCAACCGGCGAGCGCGGCGGCGCCCGCGCTCGCCCACGGACCCCAGGCGACCAACCGCCTCAGCCGGCCCTGCCGCCAAGAACTCGGCAGGGAGTCGGCGACCGGGACCGTCAGCGTGTCGGGGACGGTCACGTGGTGGCGGCTCAGCAGCACCGCGACGGCGCCGTCCTTGAGCATCGGCGCCACGTCGATGACCCACGGGTCGCCATCCTGGCCGGAACCCGGATCGGTGAACAGCCAGCTGTGCACCGCCCGGTTGGCCTGGGCGAACAGCGGGGGGAATGCGCGGCCGGCGGTGAAGGCGCTGGCCGCGGCGTGCACCTCCGACACATCGAGCGGGTAGCGGCCGCCCCGTTGGTTGGCGAGCGCCATCACCCGGGTGGTCAGTTCCGAGGCCATCGCCGACTGCAGGGCGGGGTCGCCCGCCGCCTCGCGGGCCAGCGCGGCGTAGCCGTCGGCGTCGACGACGTGCAGCTGGGTCCACGCCGCCGGGATCGCCGCGGCCAGGGCGACGGTGGTGGCGAGCCACAGCACCACCGTGACCGCGAACCGCACCGTGCGAACCTAGCGAATTCCTCGCACGTACGCGGCCTGCCCGAGGTGCTGGGCGCAGTCGTCGATGATGCTGACCAGCCGGGCGCTGGCCGTCACCGGCGGGTCCCAGTTGTCGTCGACGACACGGGCCAGCTCGTCGGCGGTCACGCTCGCGACGTATTCGAGGGTGAGCTTGTGCACGGCGTGGTAGTAGCCGGACAGTAGGTCGGCGGGCGCGTGCACCTTCGCCACCTCGTCGGGTCCGTGCCCGTAGCCGGTGTCGTTGCGGGGCAGGTCCAGGCCGAACCGATCGACCCATCCGTCGCGGGTCCACACCTGTTCCACGCCGGCGACCTGCGCCAGCTGGATGTCCTGGACCCGCGCACTGTGCCACAACAGCCAGGCGATGCTGTTGGCGCCCGGGGCGGGCCGGTAGTCGGACACCTCGTCGGTCAAGCCGTCGGTGAGGTCGTCGACGTGCTCGATCAACCGGGTGAACGCGTCGCGGAGCAGTTCCTGAACGGTCTGGTCGGGGCTGGCCATATCTGCGACAGTACGGGCAGCCGACGAGCCTGGCACGACCCACCATCCGGCCGTAGATTATTTAGATGGCCTACGACCTCATCATCCGCAATGGCACCATCATCGACGGGTTGGGAGGCGAGCCGTACGTCGGCGACGTCGCCGTGAGCGACGGCATCATCGCGACGGTGGGGCCCTCCGTCGACGCCGACGGCGCCGCGCGGGAGATCGACGCGACCGGGCTCCTCGTCACCCCCGGATTCGTCGACCTCCACACGCACTACGACGGTCAGGCGATCTGGTCCGAGCGCCTCACGCCGTCGTCCGCGCACGGCGTGACCACGGTGGTGATGGGCAACTGCGGGGTCGGCTTCGCCCCGTGCCGCCAGTCCGACCACGACGTACTGGTCGACGTGATGGCCGGGGTGGAGGACATCCCCGGCGTCGTGATGACCGACGGCCTGCCGTGGACGTGGGAAACGTTCCCGGAATACCTGGACGCGCTCGAGGCGGGCAAGCGCGACATCGACGTGGCCGCCTACCTGCCGCACTCCCCGCTGCGGGTCTATGTGATGGGCCAGCGCGGGGCCGACCGGGAGCCGGCCACCGCCGAGGACCTCGCGCAGATGCGGACGCTGGCCAAGGAGGCGATGGAGGTCGGCGCGCTGGGCTTCGCGTCGTCGCGGCTCACCATCCACAAGACCGAGAGCGGCTCGCCGATCCCCAGCTACGACGCCGCCCGCGAGGAGATCGAGGAGATCGCCAGGGGCGTGGTCGACGGCGGCGGCGGCCTGCTGCAGTTCGTGCCCGACATCCCGGCCGGCGGCTACCAGCCGGTGCTGCAGACGGTGTTCGACGTGGCCGAGGACGTGGGGCTGCCGGTGACGTTCACGCTGGTCGTGGCCAATTCCGGCGACCCGACCTGGGAAGACGCCATCACCATGATCGAGAAGGCCAACACCAACGCCGGCGGCGAGCCGAGGGTCACCGCGCAGCTGCTGCCCCGCCCCATCGGGCTCATCATCGGGCTGGAGCTGAGCGCCAACCCGTTCGTGCTCTACCCCAGCTACCGCGAGATCGCGCACCTGCCGCTGGCCGAGCGGGTCGCCGAGATGCGCAAGCCCGAGGTGCGCGCCCGCATCCTGGCCGACAAGCCCGGGCATGGGCACCCGATCCTGTACGTGGCGCAGGCCTGGGATTGGATCTACCCGCTGGGTGACACGCCCGACTACGAGCCCGACCCGTCGACGTCCATCGCCGCCCGGGCGCGTGCGCGCGGCGTCAGCCCGATGGAGGAGGCCTACGACCGGCTGCTCGACGACGATGGCCACGCCACCCTGCTGGTCGCGACCAGCAACCTGCCGAACAACTCGCTGGACACGGTCGGCCAACTCCTGCACCGCGACGACGTGGTCCTGGGCCTCGGCGACGGCGGTGCCCACTACGGGATGATCTGCGACGCCAGCTACTCGACGTACTTCCTGGCGCACTGGGCCCGCGACCGCAAGGCGGGCCGCTTCACGGTGCCCGAGGCCGTCCGCGAGCTGACGTCCGTGCCGGCCCGCGTCGCCGGGCTGGGCGACCGCGGCCGCATCGCCGTCGGCTTCAAGGCCGACCTGAACGTGATCGACCACGCCGCCCTGCGACTGCACAAGCCGGTGATCTCCTACGATCTGCCCGCCGGGGGGCGCCGCTTAGACCAAACGGCCGACGGATACGTGACAACGGTCGTTTCCGGGGAGATAATCGCCGAAAGGGGTATTCCCACCGACGCCCGTCCGGGCAAGTTGGTCCGGGGACGTCGAGCCACTCCGGTACCTGCCCGATAACGCCACGAAGGGCCGCCCATCCCGGTTAAGTTGGGTCCGTGACGAGCCCGCATTTCGCGTGGTTGCCGCCAGAAATCAACTCGGCACTAATTTTCGCCGGTCCGGGGGCGGCGCCGCTGCTTGCCGCGGCCGAAGCCTGGGATGGGCTGGCCGAGAATCTGGCGTCGTCGGCATCGTCGTTTTTCTCGGTGACTTCGGATCTCGTCAATGGCTCGTGGCAGGGCGCGTCGGCGACCGCCATGATGTCCGTCGCCACCCAGTACGTCAGCTGGCTCACCGCGGCAGCGGCCCAGGCCGAGGCGGCGTCCACCCAGGCCGCGGCCATCGCGGGGGCCTTCGAGGCCGCCGTGGCGGCCACCGTGCAGCCGGCGGTGGTCGCGGCCAACCGCGCGCTGGTGCAGGCCCTGGCCGCCACGAACTGGTTCGGATTCAACGTCCCGGCGATCATGGACACCGAGGCCGCGTACGAGGCGATGTGGGCGGCCGACGTGGCGGCGATGTTCGGTTATCACGCCGACGCGTCGTCGGCCGCCGCGCAGCTGGCGCCGTGGCAGCAGGCTCTGCAAAAGCTTGGCTTCTCGTTCAGCAACGGGCAGATAAATTGGGGGCCGGTACCGCTGACGTCCGGTAACAGTTCGAACATCGGGATGGGCAACAGCGGCACCCAGAACGTCGGCTCCGGAAACTCGGGAAACAACAACTTCGGCTTCGGCAACTTCGGCAACAACAACTTCGGCTTCGGCAACACCGGCAACAACGATTTCGGCATCGGATTGACCGGCAATAACCAGATTGGTTTCGGCGGCTTCAATTCCGGTACCGGCAACATCGGCTTGTTCAACTCGGGCAACAACAACATCGGCTTTTTCAACTCCGGTACCGGAAACTTCGGCATCGGCAACGCGGGTTTGTCCAACACCGGCGTGCTGAATTCGGGATCGGTCAACACCGGCTTCTTCAACGCCGGCACGGCCAACACCGGGTTCTTCCAGGACAACGGCCTGGGCGCCTCCGGTGCCGCGGAGTCCACCCAGTTGAGCGCGTCCCACTACGTCACCGGCGGCGCGGGGGCGGCCAATCTCAGCTCGGGCCTGCTCAACTCGGTCGCGGCCAACACCGGCGGCGTCAACGCCAGCCTCTCGTCGCAGGCGCTCCTCAACCCGCCGCCGGCCCCGGCCATCGGCGGCCCGGGTGACGGAGGCGCCATCGCGGGCCTCGAATCGCGGGGCGCGTCGGCGAGTGCGGCGGCGGCGGCCAGCGGGCCCACCCCGATCCCGCCCGCCCTGCGCACGACGACGTCGGCCCCGTCGAGTGTCGTCCCCACGACGAACGACGCCGCCTTCCGCAACACCACCGTGACCCGGGAGCCCGGCATTCCCAGCTCAGGTTTCTTCCCGAAGGACCGCACCCCGGACGCACCGAACCCGGGCACCAGGGAGCCGTTCCTCCCCGAGTAGCGGCCTATCCTCGAAGCCATGCGCGCCAAGAAGAAGGTCGACCTGGACCGGTTCGCCGCCGCCCTTACCGACTACCCGTTCGCGTATCTGATCACCGTCGACGACGGCTATCGCGTGCACACCGTAACCGTGGAGCCCCGGCTGCGTGACGGGTCGGTCCTGGACGTCGGGGTCATCGGCGGCCGCACCCGCGAGAATCTGGCACGCCGCCCCGAGGTCACCCTGCTGTGGCCACCGCGCGAGCCGGGCGGGTATTCGCTGATCGTCGACGGTGCGGCCGAAGTGTCCGACGGCACCGGCGAGACCGCCCACTTGGACGTCGTCCCGACCCGCGCGCTGTTGCACCGCGACGCCGACCCGGACTCCCCGGAGGCGGCCAAGGGCTGCCTGCACGATTGTGTGGTGTTCTCGCTGCCCGCCTGACGTGTGCGCCGAGCGTGGGCCCTACGTTCGGCCAGCATCCCGATCTCATCCAAAGGCCCCACGCTGGCGGAGCTTCGTCACCACGCGCTCGATGATCGCCTCCGGCCGACGCGACAGCATCTCGGCGCTGACCCTGACCACCGACCAGCCGGCCGCTTCGAGCAGCGCGATTCGCTCGAAGTCCCACGACCGCTGATAGCGGTCCGCCCAGTGCTGGATGCCGTCGTACTCGACGGCCGCCTGCCACTCGCGCCAGCCCATGTCGACCCGGATCCGCAGCTCTCGGAACTCGATCGGCGTCGCCGCAGCCTGGTCTCTCGCGGCGACTCCGCCCCGCCGTCGTCCACGCCGAGCGCGGCCCGCAGCCGCCGGATGCCGCGCGTCCCCGGGTGCCGGTCAGCCACGGCAGCGGCGGCCACCGGCTCGATGCCCGTCGCATTGAGCAACCCGTCGAGGACCGGTACCGACCTGGCGACGGGCATGCCGCGGCCGATGTCGAACGCGGTCCGGGCCGCGGTCGTCAGGCGCATTCCCCGCCTGATGTGCACCTCGTCATCGGCCAGCCGATCGCTGTGGACGCGACGATCCCGGGCTGAGCGTGCGGTCGGCGCGGGCGTTTTCGGCGGGGCCGGCGCAATGTGTGCGTCGAGTGTGGGCTCTGTGGACGGAATGCGGACCGTGGAGCTACTCATCGCTCACGCTCGGCGCACGAAAAAGCCCGGCCCCCAGGGGGACCGGGCTCTTTCGTTGACTTTCTAGAAGTCCATGCCGCCCATGCCACCGGTCGGGTCGCCCGCGGGAGCGGCCGCCTTTTCCGGCTTGTCGGCGACGACGGCCTCGGTCGTCAGGAACAGCGCCGCGATGGACGCCGCGTTCTGCAGCGCCGAACGCGTCACCTTGACCGGGTCGGCAACGCCGGCCTTCAGCAGGTCCTCGTACTCACCGCTGGCGGCGTTCAGGCCGGTCCCGGCGGGCGAGTTGCGGACCTTCTCGGCGACAACGCCGGGCTCCAGCCCGGAGTTGAAGGCGATCTGCTTCAGCGGAGCCTCGAGCGCCACCTTGACGATGTTGGCGCCGGTCGCCTCGTCGCCGGTGAGCTTCAGCTCGTCCAGCGTGGGAGCCGCCTGCAGCAGGGCCACGCCGCCACCGGCGACGATGCCCTCCTCGACGGCGGCCTTGGCGTTGCGGACCGCGTCCTCGATGCGGTGCTTGCGCTCCTTGAGCTCCACCTCGGTGGCCGCCCCGGCCTTGATCACCGCAACACCGCCGGCCAGCTTGGCCAGGCGCTCCTGCAGCTTCTCGCGGTCGTAGTCGGAGTCGCTGTTCTCGATCTCCTGGCGGATCTGGGCCACGCGCCCGGCGATGGCGTCGGTGTCACCGGCGCCCTCGACGATGGTGGTCTCGTCCTTGGTGACGACGACCTTGCGCGCCTTGCCGAGCAGGGCGACGTCAGCGCTCTCCAGCGAGAGGCCGACCTCCTCGCTGATGACCTGACCACCGGTGAGGATCGCCATGTCCTGCAGCATCGCCTTGCGGCGGTCGCCGAAGCCGGGGGCCTTGACGGCCACCGACTTGAAGGTGCCGCGGATCTTGTTGACGACCAGGGTGCTCAAAGCTTCGCCCTCGACGTCCTCGGCGATGATCAGCAGCGGCTTGCCGGCCTGGATGACCTTCTCCAGCAACGGGAGCAGGTCCTTGACGGTCGACACCTTGGAGCTGACCAGCAGGATGAACGGGTCCTCGAGGACCGCTTCCTGACGCTCGGCGTCGGTGACGAAGTAGCCGGAGATGTAGCCCTTGTCGAACCGCATGCCCTCGGTGAGCTCAAGCTGCAGGCCGAAGGTGTTGGACTCCTCGACGGTGATGACACCCTCGTTGCCGACCTTGTCCATCGCCTCGGCGATCAGGTCGCCGATCGACTGGTCGCCCGCGGAGATCGCGGCGGTCGCGGCGATCTGCTCCTTGGTCTCGACGTCCTTGGCCGACTTGAGCAGGGTCTCGGTGACCTTCTCGACGGCCTTCTCGATGCCGCGCTTGAGCGCCAGCGGGTTGGCGCCGGCCGCGACGTTGCGCAGGCCCTCCTTGACCAGGGCCTGGGCCAGCACCGTGGCCGTCGTCGTGCCGTCACCGGCGACGTCGTCGGTCTTCTTGGCGACTTCCTTGACCAGCTCGGCGCCGATCTTCTCGTACGGGTCCTCCAGCTCGATCTCCTTGGCGATGGACACACCATCGTTGGTGATCGTGGGGGCGCCCCACTTCTTCTCCAGGACGACGTTGCGGCCCTTGGGACCCAACGTCACCTTTACCGCGTCGGCGAGGGCGTTGAGCCCCCGCTCGAGGCCGCGACGGGCCTCTTCGTCGTACGCAATTGTCTTGGCCATTGCGAAGTGATTCCTCCGGATCGGGAATGACACCGGGTGACCACGGGTGGCCACCCCATTACTTACGCTGGCCGGGTGCAGTGCCCGCGACGGACGACCCCAGGTGTCTGCTGGTCTCACCGTCCCGACCTAGCACTCAGCGGTCGCGAGTGCCAACGTCATTCTTAGCACTCGCCTATGCCGAGTGCAAGAAGGTCCACCCCTTATCGCTGCGCGCGTAAACCGTCGATGACGACGTCGGTCACCTGCTCGGCCAGCGCCGGGTTGTAGGCCTCCATCGCCTGGCACCCGACGAGGAGCGCCTTCACCTCGCGCACGCCGACGTCCCGCCGCGCCGTGCCGGCTTCCTGCGCGGCGCGCAGCAGGTCGCCCAAGACGTCCAGAAAGGCCTCTTCGGCGTCGGGCGCGACGGTCTCGATGTCGATGCCCAGGCCCGCCAGCGCGTCCGCCAGGCCGCGGTCGGTCGCACCCCACCGCAAAACGGTGCGGCGCAGGAAGGTGAAGAGCGCTTCGCCGGGCCCCTCGGTGGTCAGCAGGGCTCGCGCCTCGTTGATGAGGTGCCCCATGCGGTCCGCGATGACCGCCGCGAACAGCGATTCCTTCGTCGGGAAGTGCCGGTAGACGGTGCCGGCGCCGACCCCGGCGCGGCGGGCGATCTCGTCGATCGGCACCGACAACCCGTCGGCCGCAAATGTGTCGTACGCGATCTCCAGCACGCGCGCACGGTTGCGCGCCGCGTCGGCGCGCAGCGGTCGGACGGGTTGCGCCATTCTTCTCACCTCGGATTGCAAACGGGGCGTGCGTTCCGTATAGTCCGGATCAACCGGAGCGCTCGCCCCGTTTAGTCTACTAGTTGAGGAGCCTTCCATGGCCAAATGGACCACCGCGGACATTCCCGACCAGACCGGCCGGGTCGCCGTCATCACCGGGGCCAACACCGGCCTCGGCTACGAGACCGCCCTGGCGCTCGCCGCCCACGGAGCGCACGTCGTGCTGGCGGTGCGCAACCTGGACAAGGGCAAGGACGCCGCCGCGCGGATCGCGGCCACCAGCCCCCAGTCCGACGTCGCCCTCCAGGAACTGGACCTGACCTCGCTCGAATCCGTCCGCGCCGCCGCCGAGCAGCTCCGGTCGGCCCATGACCGCATCGACCTCTTGATCAACAACGCCGGCGTGATGTGGACACCGAAGTCGACCACGAAGGACGGCTTCGAGCTGCAGTTCGGCACCAACCACCTCGGGCACTTCGCATTCACCGGTCTACTGCTGGATCGACTCTTGCCGGTCGCGGGATCACGGGTCGTGACCGTCAGCAGCCTCGGCCACCGCATCCTCGCCGACATCCACTTCGACGACCTGCAGTGGGAACGCAGCTACAACCGCGTCGCCGCCTACGGGCAGGCCAAGCTGGCCAACCTGCTCTTCACCTACGAGCTGCAGCGCCGCCTCGCCCCGCGCGGGACGACGATCGCGGCGGCCGCCCACCCCGGCGGTTCGCGCACCGAGCTGACGCGCAACCTTCCCCCGCTCGTCGAGCGGTTCGCGACTCCGTTGTTCGGCCTGATCTCGCAGGACGCGGCAACGGGCGCCCTTCCGACGCTGCGCGCCGCCACCGACCCGGGCGTGCTCGGCGGCCAGTACTACGGGCCCGACGGCTTCGGCGAGATGCGCGGTCACCCGAAGCTGGTGGGCTCCAGCGACAAGTCCCACGACGCCGACCTACAGCGGCGGCTGTGGGAGGTCTCCGAGGAGCTCACGGGAGTCACCTACCCCGTCGACTGAGCGGGCCGGGTCAGGGCAGGTCGAGCAGCTGCTCGTAGAAGCCACCGAAGCCGCGGGCGCGATCGACCAGATGGATCTCCAGGATCCAGTGGCAGACGCGGCCGGTGGGATCGGTGCGCCGCATCGGCCTGCCCGACCCGGGCATGATGTACCACTGCCGGCCGGGACCGGCGATCCTGCGGTGCGGGAATTCGCCCACCAGGTGACCGGCAATCGGGCTGCCCCACTCGAAGCCCTCGGCGTGGGCCACACCGACCACGAAGTCGAACAATTCGGCGCCGGTCACACCCTCGTGGTCATCGAAGTATTCGCGCCCGGCCCGCCACACCCGTGGAAGTGCGTCGCGGAGGGCCGTTTTGGCCGGATCGCCGCCGAGCACGAAGGTGCGGCCGAAGTCGGCCTCCCACTCCTCGAAGATCGGGCCCAGGTCCAGAAAGACCATGTCGTCCGCGGCGATCACCCGGTCCGGCGGGCGCTCGGCGAAGGGCTGCATGGTGTTCTCGCCGGCCCGCACGATCCGCCGGTGCCAGTGCCGGGTCACGCCGAACAGGTCGGCCGCGAGGCGTCCGATTTCGTCGGACAGCTCCCGCTCGCCGACGCCGGGACGAATCATGGCGCGGCGGTCGATCTCGTCGAACAGTTGCGCCGCCCGGCGTTCGGCGTCGAGGAGCCGCCGCACCCGCACGCTCTCTTCGGTCGCCGGCCCCTCCACACCGGCGATGCTAGCTGGCAGGCTGGGCGCATGTCCCTGGTCGTGCCGCCCTATCCCCCGCCGCGATACACGAAGGATCGGCCGGAGGTCAGCGCCCGGCTCAAGCGGGCCCCGGAAAACGGCGGGGCGCCACCCGATTACGAGACCTCCGGCGTCCGATACCACTACCTGGCCAACCAGCGGGACACCGGCGGCGACTATGGCCTGTACCGGGTCGACCTCCCGCCCAACGGCGGTGGGCCCGGGCCGCATTTTCACCGCGCCATGTCCGAGGCGTTCTTCGTACTCTCGGGCACGATGAAGCTCTACGACGGCACCCGGTGGGCCGACGGCCACCAGGGCGACTTCCTCTACGTGCCGCCCGGCGGAGTGCACGGCTTCCGCAATGGGGCGAACGAGCCGGCGTCGATCCTGATGCTCTTCGCGCCGGGCGCGCCGCGAGAGACCTACTTCGAGGGCTTCGCGGCGCTGGCCGACATGACCGACCACGAACGCCGCGAGTGGTTTGTTCGCCACGATAATTTCTGGTTGCAGTAACCCGGCCACCCCGATCACTGCGTAGGGTGTGGCCGTGCTGGCGAAGAAGCGCTCGAAGCGGGCCGCGGCCAACGCGCGGCAGAAAATCGAAATGGCGATGAGCGCCCCGATCCGGGCGGGTGAACGCCTCAAGGGAGAACCGCGCTTCCCCCGGCGGCGCGCGGGATATTTCGCGAGGGCCGCGCAGCAGCCGGCCCGCCCGGCGACTGCTACCGCGCGAAGCGGTAGTCGCCGTCGACCGGCTCGCGAGTGCGCTCGAAGAATGTCCGTCCGCTGTAAGGCAATTGGGTGACGACCTTGCCGCTGGGGTGGCGGAAGTAGTTCGCGCACGCGAGCCACACCTTGCCCGACATGGCCGCCTGGATCTCGTCGTTGTAGCGCCGCTGCGCCGCCGCGGTGACCTCGACGGTGCGCGCGCCACGAGCGTCCATCACCTCGAGGATGCGCCGGACGAACGTCGTCTGCGCCTCGTGGATGTAGATGATCGAGTTGACGCCGTTGGTGTTGGGGCCGTAGAGCGTGAACAGGTTCGGATAGCCGGCCACCAGAGTGCCGAGGTAGGCCTCGGCGCCGTCGCGCCACTCCTCGCGCAGGTGCCGGCCGCCGGCGCCGTACACGTCGATGCTGGCCAGGTAGTCGGCCGCGGTGAACCCGGTGCCGTAGACGATGGTGTCGACGCGGTGCTCGACGCCGTCCGCGGTGCGCACGCCGCGCTCGGTCAGCTCGGCGATGGCGGTGGTCTCAAGGCTGACGTTGGGCAGCGACAGTGTGGGATACCAGTCGCGGGACATCAGCGGGCGCTTGCAGCCGACGGGGTAGTCGGGCGTCAGCTTCGCCCGCAGTTCGGGGTCGGCCACCTTGCGCATCAGGTAGCTGCGGGCCAACTCGGTCGCCTCGCGGGTCTGCGCGTCGCCGACGTCGAAGCTCGCCGACTCGTAGGCGTCGAAGGCCTCGTCGCGCAGCCTGCGCGCCGCGGCGGGATCGCGTTCGAACAGGTCCTGCTGTTCGGGGGTGAACGGGAAGTCGAACCGCGGCGCGATCCAGATCGGGGTGCGCTGAAACACCGTCAGGTGTGCGGTCTTGGGCGCGATCGCCGGCACGTACTGGACGGCGCTGGCGCCGGTGCCGATCGACGCCACCCGCTCGCCGTCGGTCGACTTGCCGTGGTCCCAGCGCGCCGAGTGGAATTGGCGGCCGCGGAACCGCCGCGCCCCGGGGATCTCGGGGACGTGGGGCACGTCGAGCATCCCGACGGCGCAGACGACGGCGTCGAAGTGGTGCTCGCGCCCGTCGTCCGCCGTCAGCGTCCAGCGCCGCCGCGCGTCCGACCAGCGCGCGCACGCGATCGCGGTGCCGGGCCGCAGGCGGGGGCCCAGCCCAAACCGGGCGGCGACCCCCTCGAGGTAGGCGAGGATCTCGGGCTGGTTCGCGTAGGTCTTGCTCCACCGCGGGTTGGGCGCGAACGAATACGAGTACAGGTGGGACGGGACGTCGCAGGCCGCGCCGGGAAAGGTGTTGTGGCGCCAGGTGCCGCCAAACCCGTCGGCCCGGTCGAAGATGGTGAACTCGTGCCCCGCCTCCGCGAGCTGGATGCCCATCGCGATGCCGCCGGCGCCGGCGCCGATGATGCCGACCGTCAGTCCCATTGGGCGAAGTAGGGTCGCTGCGGCCGGCTCTTTTCCACCAGGATGAACACCACGCCCCACGGGTCGGCAAACCAGGTGGTGCGCACCCGCGCGACCTCCGCGATGCCACTGACCAGGAACCGCACCCCTTTACGCTCCAGCTCCGCCCGGGTGGCGTCGATGTCCTCGCAGATCAGCCCGACATGCGACAGCCCGTGCTCGGTGAGGGCCGCGCACCGAGCGGTGCCGTCGGCGCCGAGGTACTCGATGACTTCGAGCACCCGGTCGCCGTCGCCGGGAAAGCCGACGATTGCCGCCTTCATGCTGGGGTCGGACACCAACTCCCCCATGTCGTTGCGAATGGCGTTACCGGCCATGACGTACGGCGGCGAGAGCACACGCAGGCCCAACACGTCGCGGTAGAAGGCGACCGCGGCCTCACAGTCGGGGACGCACACCCCGGAATGGGCGAGCCCGGTAATCACGTTCTCGACTCTACCCATGCCGCCCGGGGCACACGGCTGAGTATTTTTGGGCCATGGCTGCCATGGCTTCCCACGACCAAGAGACCCGCGACTGGTCGCAGGCCGACGTGCCGGACCAGAGCGGCCGCATCGCCGTCGTCACGGGCGCGAACACCGGCATCGGTTATCACACGGCGGCGGTACTCGCCTTCCGCGGCGCGCACGTCGTGCTGGCGGTGCGCGACCTGGAGAAGGGCAACGCCGCACTGTCGCGCATCGTGGCGGCCAGTCCGCGCGCCGACGTCACGCTGCAGCGGCTCGACCTGTCCTCGCTGGACTCGGTGCGGTCCGCCGCCGCCGCGCTGGGCGAGGCCTACCCGCGCATCGACCTGCTGATCAACAACGCGGGCGTGATGTGGACGCCGAAGTCCACCACCGAAGACGGCTTCGAGCTGCAGTTCGGGACCAACCACCTCGGCCACTTCGCGCTGACCGGCCTGCTGCTCGACCACCTGCTGCCGGTGCGCGATTCCCGGGTGGTGACGGTCAGCAGCCTCGGCCACCGGCTGCGGGCCGCGATCCACTTCGACGACCTGCAGTGGGAACGCCGCTACGACCGGATCGCGGCCTACGGGCAGTCCAAGCTCGCCAACCTGCTGTTCACCTACGAGCTGCAGCGCCGGCTGGCGGCCCGCCCCGACGCGAAGACCATCGCCGTGGCCGCCCACCCCGGCGGCTCCAACACCGACCTGGCCCGCAACCTGCCCGGCGTGTTCCAGCCGCTCAAGGCGGTGCTCGGTCCGGTGCTGTTCCAGAGCCCCGCGATGGGAGCGCTGCCGACGCTGCGGGCGGCCACCGATCCCGCCGTTCAGGGCGGGCAGTACTACGGCCCCGGCGGCTTCCTCGAGCAGCGCGGCCGGCCCAAGCTCGTCGAATCCAGCGCGCAGTCGCACGACGAGGAGCTGCAGGGCCGGCTCTGGGCGGTTTCCGAAGAACTCACCGGCGTCCGGTTCGGAATTTGACGGGCGAATAATGGCCGCGTGCGCTCAGTCGACGAACATCAGCGTGTCGTATCCGGATTGATCGGCCCCCGGCCGCCCGTCGCGGTCCCGCTGGCCGACGCCCTGGGCCTCGTTCTGGCCGACGACGTGGTGGCACCGCTGGCGCTGCCCGTGTTCGACAACTCCGCGATGGACGGCTACGCGGTCCGCGCCGAGGACACGTCGGGCGCGACGCCGGAGCGGCCGGTGGTGCTGCCGGTGCCCGAGGACATCCCCGCCGGGCGCACCGACGAACTGACCCTGCGGCCCGGGACCGCGCACCGGATCATGACCGGCGCGCCGGTGCCCGCCGGGGCAACGGCTATCGTGCCGGTCGAGGACACCGACGGCGGCGTGGACACGGTCGCGATCCGGCAGCCGCGAGAGGCCGGCAAGCACATCCGGCAGGCCGGCGAGGACGTCGCGGCCGGCACCACAGTGTTGCGCCGGGGCCAGGTCGTGACGCCGGCGGCGCTGGGCCTGGCGTCGGCGCTCGGCCTGGCGGAGCTGCCGGTGACTCCCCGCCAACGGGTGCTCGTGCTGTCCACCGGGTCCGAGCTGGTCACGCCGGGCAACCCACTGCGGGCGGGCCAGATCTACGAGTCCAACTCGATCATGCTGGCGGCCGCCGTCCGCGACGCCGGCGCGGAGGTGGCGGCCGTGGCCACCGCCGAGGACGACGTCGCGCAGTTCAGCGCGCTGCTCGACCGCTACGCCGCCGACGCGGACCTCATCATCACCAGCGGCGGGGTGAGCGCCGGCGCCTACGAGGTGGTCAAGGACGCCTTCGGGCGGGAGGGCGACCAGGGCGTCGAATTCGTCAAGGTCGCCATGCAGCCCGGGATGCCGCAGGGCATCGGCCGCGTGGCGGGCACCACGATCGTGACCCTGCCCGGCAACCCGGTCAGCGCGCTGGTCTCCTTCGAGGTGTTCATCCGGCCCGCGCTGCGCCGGGCGATGGGCCTGCCCGACCCCGAGCGGCCACGCCGGGACGCCGTCCTGGCCGAGTCGCTGACCTCGCCGCGCGGCAAGCGCCAGTTCCGCCGGGCGATCCTCGACCGCGAGGCCGGCACCGTGATCAGCTACGGCCCGCCGGCATCGCATCACCTGCGGTGGCTGGCGTCGGCCAACGGGCTGCTGGACATCCCGGAGGACGTCGTGGAGGTGGCCGCCGGGGCGCGGCTGCCGGTGTGGGACCTCACCTAGGCGCGGCCAGCCGGTCGAAGGCGGGGCTGCAGCGGATGGCGATCGCCACGATCGTCATCATCACCGGAATCGTCACCAGCGCGGCCGACAGGCCGAACAGCCGGGCCAGATGCCCGATCAGCGGCGGTCCCAACAGGTAGCCGACCCATCCCGTGGCGGCCACGACAGCGATCGATGATCCGGCCGCGCCGGCCGAGTAGGCGGCGCTGAAGGCGCTCGGCACCAGCAGCGCCACGCCGGCGCCCAGGCAGGCGAAGCCGACGACGGCGGCGCCCGCGGCGCCCGCCGCCAGCGCCACGCTCATGCCCGCCGCGGCGACCAGCGCGAGGGCCGGCAGCAGTCGACGGCTCGGCACCCGCGCGTGCAGGCGCAGCGCGCCGAACCGGGTGACGACCATCGTGCACGTGTACGCCGCGTAGCTCAGCGCGGAGACACCCGCGCCGGCGCCGATGACGTCGCGCACATAAGTGGCCGACCAGTCGGTGGCGGCGCCCTCGCACAGGAAGGACACGAACGCCACCGCCGCGAGGATCGCCACGGCCGGCGTGAACCAGCCCCGGCCTGTCCGCACCGTCTCCGGCGAGCCGGGTTCCGTGTCGGCGGTCAGGTGGCGGGTGAGCGCCTCCCCGCCGATGAGGACCAGGACGCCGAGGACGGCCAGCTGGGGCGCCAGGCCGATGCCCGCGCCGACGCACGCGGCCCCGAGCAACGCGCCGAGCAGCGCGCCGACGCTCCACATGCCGTGGAAACGCGCCATGATCGGCGCGCGCGCCAACCGCTCGACCGCGGCGGCCTGGGTGTTCATCGCGACGTCGAGCGCCCCCTGGAAGAAGCCCCACAGCGCGAGCGCGCCGAACAGCGCCGCGCCGGAACCAACCAGCCCCACCGCGGTCCCGGCGGCGGCGTACCCCGCGAGCGTGAGGCGGACCAGCCGGCGACTGCCCCAACGAGGCAGCGCCCAGTGGCAGAGGACCGTCGCGGCGACCGAGCCGAGCGGCGACCCGAACAGCGCGGTACCCAGTGCCACGTCGGACAACCCGAATTCGGCCTTCATCCGGGGGATATGGGCGGCCCACGACGAGAACAACACGGCGTGGACGAGGAACGCTGCGGTGACGCCGACCTTCGCGCGGCGCAGCTCCGTCCCCGATCGCATGTCGAAGTATGGCGTTCCCGCTGCGGCCCGCGGCGAATCCCGCGCCTTTCGTAAGATGGCCGCGTGGCACGACGCCCCCGCACGATCGGTCCGACCGCGCAGGACCCGGCTTTCAGCCCGCAGCACGTGCTGGAGCTGGTGCGCTCCGCCGTCCCGCCGGTCCACCCGGCCGGGCGGCCGTTCGTCGCCGCCGGCCTGGGGGTGGCCCTGGCCGGGCACCGCCACCGGTGGGTGCGCCGCGCCGGCCTGCTGGCCGCCGGCGCCTGCGCCGGTTTCTTCCGTCATCCTCCGCGGGTGCCGCCGTCGCGGCCCGGCGTCGTGGTGGCGCCGGCCGACGGCGTGGTGTGCGTGATCGACACGGCCGCCCCGCCCGGCGAACTCGGCATGCCGGACACGCCGCTGCCGCGCGTCAGCATCTTCCTTTCACTGCTGGACGCCCACGTGCAGCGGGCGCCGGTGAGCGGCGAGGTGATCGACGTGCAGCACCGGCCCGGCCGGTTCGGGTCGGCCGACCTCGCCGCCGCCAGCACCGACAACGAGCGCACCAGCCTGCGGATCCGGGCCGTGAACGGCGCCGAGGTGGTGGCGGTGCAGATCGCGGGGTTGCTGGCCCGCCGCATCGTGTGCGACGCGCGGCGGGGGGACAAACTGTCGATCGGCGACACCTACGGCCTGATCCGGTTCGGCTCCCGGCTGGACACGTACCTGCCGGCCGGCGCCGAACCGGTGGTGCAGGTGGGGCAGCGCACGCTCGCGGGCGAGACCGTGCTGGCCGTCCTGCCATGATCAGCAAGCCCCGCGCCAGGCGGTCGGTCAACCTGCAGATCCTGCCCAGCGCGATGACCGTGCTGTCCATCTGCGCGGGCCTGACGTCGATCAAGTTCGCGCTCGAGCATCAGCCCAAGGCCGCGATGGCGCTGATCGCCGCCGCCGCCATCCTCGACGGCCTCGACGGCCGGGTGGCCCGGATCCTGGACGCGCAGTCCCGGATGGGCGAGGAGATCGACTCGCTGGCCGATGCGGTGAACTTCGGCGTGACGCCCGCGATCGTGCTGTACCTGACGCTGTTCGCCCAGTCGCCGGCCGGGTGGATCGTGGTGCTGCTGTACGCGGTGTGCGTGGTCCTGCGGCTGGCCCGCTTCAACGCGCTGCAGGACGACGGCAGGCAGCCCGCCTACACGCACGAGTTCTTCGTCGGGATGCCCGCGCCGGCGGGCGCGGTGTCGATGATCGGCCTCATCGGCCTCAAGCTGCAGTTCGGGCCGGGCTGGTGGACGTCGACGACGTTCCTGTGCATCTGGATCACCGGGACGTCGATGCTGATGATCAGCAAGATCCCGATGCGCAAGATGCACGCCGCCGCGGTGCCGCCGAACTGGGCCGCCCCGCTGCTGGCGCTGCTGGCGATCGCGGCGGCGGCCGCGGTGCTGGCCCCCTACCTGTTGATCTGGGTGATCATCGTCGCCTACCTGTGCCACGTGCCGTTCGCGGTCCGCAACCAGCGCTGGCTCGCCGCCCACCCGGAGTCCTGGACGGACAAACCGGAGCAGCGCCGCGCGGCGCGGCGCGCCAACCGCCGGGCGCACCCCAACCGCCGATCGGTGACCCGGCTGGGGCTGCGCAAACCGGGCGGGCGCGTGCCATGACGCCCGGCGCGGCCCGGCAACTGACCTTGACCGCACGGCTGAACACGTCCGCCGTCGACTCCCGCCGCGGCGTCGTCCGCCTCCATCCCAACGTCGTCGCCGCCCTCGGCATCCGGGAGTGGGACGCCGTGTCGCTGACCGGGTCGCGCACCACCGCCGCCGTGGTCGGGCTGACCGGCCCCGAGTCCCCGGTCGGCACCGCGCTGCTCGACGACGTGACGCTGTCCAACGCCGGGCTGCGCGAGGATATGCCGGTGCTCGTCGGCCCGGTCACGGTGTACGGCGCGCGGTCGGTGACGTTGTCTGGATCGTCGCTGGCCGCCAGGTCGATCTCGCCGATGACCCTGCGGCAAGCCCTGCTGGGCAAGGTGCTCACCGTCGGCGACGCCGTGTCGCTGCTCCCCCGCGACCTCGGCCCGGGCACGTCGACATCTCCTGGCGGCCGGACGGCCGCCGCTGCGCTGGCCGCCTCGGTGGGCATCAGCTGGACCTCGGAACTGCTGACGGTCACCGGCGTCGACCCCACAGGGCCGGTCAGCGTGCAGCCGAACTCGCTGGTCACGTGGGGTGCGGGCGTGCCGGTCGGCGCCCCGGCGCCGTCGCAGGAGCTGGTCGACACCGCGAGCCCGGAAACCGTCGTCGAGGAGCTCAAGGGCTCCCAGCCGCAGGCCGCCAAGCTCGCCGAATGGCTGAAGCTCGCGCTTGACGAACCGCACCTGCTCAGAACGCTGGGCGCCGGCGCGAACCTCGGGGTGCTGGTATCGGGCCCTGCCGGGGTGGGCAAGGTGACGCTGGTGCGCGCGGTGTGCGACGGCCGCAGGCTCGTCAAGGTCGACGGGCCGGAGGTCGGCGCCCTGAACGCCGAGGAGCGGTTGCGCGCCGTGGCCGCGGCGGTCGCGGCGGTGCGCAGCGGTGGCGGCGTGCTGTTGATCACCGACGTCGACGCCCTGTTGCCGGCCACCCCCGAACCGGTGGCCGCCCTGATCCTGGGCGAGCTGCGCACCGCCGTGGCCACGGAGGGCGTCGCGCTGATCGCCACCTCGGCCCGCCCCGACCAGCTCGACGCCCGCCTACGCGCCCCCGACCTGTGCGACCGGGAGCTGAGCCTGCCGCTGCCCGACGCCGGCACACGCAAGGCGCTGCTGGAGTCGCTGCTGAAGCCGGTGCCGGTCGGCGACCTGGACCTCGCCGAGATCGCCAGTCGCACACCGGGTTTCGTCGTCGCCGACCTGGCGGCCCTGATCCGGGAGGCCGCGCTGCGGGCGGCGTCGCGGGCCAGCGCCGACGGCAGACCGCCCGAGCTGAGCCAGGAGGACCTGCTCGGCGCGCTGACCGTGATCCGCCCGCTGTCCCGCTCCGCGAGCGCGGAGGTGACGGTCGGCAACGTGACGCTCGCCGATGTCGGTGACATGGTCGAGGCGCGGCAGGCGCTGACCGAGGCGGTGCTGTGGCCGCTGCAGCATCCCGACACGTTCGCCCGGCTGGGTGTCGAGCCGCCGCGCGGCGTGCTGCTCTACGGGCCGCCGGGCTGCGGGAAGACGTTCGTGGTCCGCGCCCTGGCCAGCACGGGGCAGCTCAGCGTGCACGCCGTCAAGGGCTCGGAGCTGATGGACAAGTGGGTGGGCAGCAGCGAGCGCGCCGTGCGCGAGCTGTTCCGGCGCGCAAGGGATTCCGCTCCTTCGCTGGTGTTTCTCGACGAGGTGGACGCGCTGGCGCCGCGCCGCGGCCAGAGCTTCGACTCCGGCGTGAGCGACCGGGTGGTGGCCTCGCTGTTGACCGAGCTCGACGGCGTCAACCCGCTGCGCGACGTGGTCGTGCTGGGCGCGACCAACCGGCCCGACCTGATCGATCCCGCGCTGCTGCGCCCCGGTCGGCTGGAGCGGCTGGTGTTCGTCGAGCCGCCCGACGCCGCGGCGCGCCGCGAAATCCTGCGCACCGCGGGCAAATCCGTCCCGCTGAGCGCCGACGTCGACCTCGACGAGGTGGCCGCCGAGCTGGACGGCTACAGCGCCGCCGACTGCGTGGCGCTGCTGCGCGAGGCCGCCCTGACCGCGATGCGCCGGTCGATCGACGCCACCGACGTGACGGCCGCCGACCTCGCGTCCGCGCGCAAAGTCGTTCGGCCCTCGCTCGATCCGGGGCAGGTGGACTCGCTGCGCGCGTTCGCCAAAGCTCTGTAGCACCGCCCGCGCCGACGCGCCGATCCGGGACGTCCACTCGCGTCTCCGTCCTTGCAGTTGACTGCACTATTGCCTGTGACTGCACTGACCGCTATCGTGAGGCGGACCGGCCCGGCGATGAAGCGAGGCATCCGATGACAGTCACGGCAGCGCGGCCGGTGAGTGAGTTCATGAACGACCCGATCGGCTTCTTCGCACAGTCCTATACGCGGATGCACAGCATCGACCGCGGGGAGCTCGAAGAACTGCAGCGCGAGGCGATGGGCATCCGTTTCCGGGAGCACTACGACAGCATCGAGATGCTGCGCAAGCTGGCCGACAGGCTTGGCGTCAAGGCGCTCGTAGAATTCAACGACGTTGCGCCGCTGCTCTTTTCACATACAGCTTTCAAGTCGTATCCGCCGGTACTCATCGACAGGAAGCGCTTCGATCTGATGACCAGGTGGCTCGACAAGCTCACCAGCTACGACCTGTCCCACGTGGACACCGCCGGGTGCACCGGGATCGACGACTGGATCGACCGGCTCGACGCGCAGACCCCGCTGGAGGTGATCACCTCCAGCGGTACCACCGGCACCATCTCGATCCTGCCCAAGGACAAACGCGGCGCCGAACAAGGCATGACGCTGTGGAAGATCTGCCTATTCCAGACATTCGGCCACGAACCGACCGATGCCGAACTCAACCCGGTGGTGGACGTGGTGTGGCCGAATTTCGCCAGCGGCAAGCTGGGCCACCTGCGCATCGCCAACATGCTCAAGCGCGGCTTCACCGGCGGCGACGAAAGCAGGTTTCACGCGCTCTACCCGGGCGCGGTCGATACCGACCTGATGTTTCTCGCCTCCAAGATGCGCGCCGCGGCGTCGCGCGGCGAGCTGGACCGGCTGGAGATCGACCCCGCGCTGGCCGCCCGCAAGGACGAGTTCATCGCCATGCAGGCGCGCCAGGCCCAGGACGTCGAGGAGTTCTTCACCCGGCTTTCCGAGCAGCTGCGCGGCAAGCGGGTGTTCATGACCAGCGCCTTCGGCCAGATGTACGACATCGCCAGGGCCGGCCTGGACCGCGGCGTGCGCGACGTCTTTGCCCCCGACTCGGCGATCCTCACCGGCGGTGGCATGAAAGGCGTTGTGCTGCCTGACGATTTCATGGATGTCATCAAGGAATTCCTCGGGGTCGACCGCATCCAGGTCGGCTACGGCTTCTCCGAGTCGAGCACGTTTCACTGGGGGTGCAGCGAGGGCCGCTACCACGTCGCGCCGTGGGTCATACCGTTCGTGCTCGATCCCGACACCAGCGAGCCGCTTCCGCGCACCGGTGTGCAGACGGGCCGCGCGGCCGTCTACGACATCCTGCTGCGCGCGCACTGGGGCGGCGTCATCTCCGGCGACGAGGTGACGATCGACTGGGACCTGCAGTGCCCGTGCGGGCAGGCCAGCGTCGCCTTCGAGCACGACATCATGCGCTACAGCGAGAAGCGGGGTGTGGAGGACGACCGGATCACCTGCGCCGCAACACATGAGGTGCACAACGAGGCGGTGAACTTCATGAAGGGCGTCGACCTGTGATCGCATACACCGTCCCGCTGTTCCTGCGGGGCGAGGTCATCACCGACGACCTGGTGCCGTTCGACACCCGCATCGGCGCTTCACAATTCGCCGCGCCCGACATGGCCAAGTATGTCGATCGGCTGCCGTTGCGCAGCCCGGCGCAGCTGAGCGACCTCTACGAGCTGAGCTTCGACGACATCCTCGACGTGCTCGAAGCCCTCGGTGACGCACTGGATTTCGAGACGAACCGGCACCTGCAGGAGGCCTACGAGGCCTCGATGATTGCCAACGTGCTGCCCGCGGAGATGATGCGCAACAGTTATCTGGTGCTGCGGCCGCTGTTCTCCCGCAACAACGTCCTCGAAATCGCCGAAACCCAGGTCGGGCTCGACTACCTCAACGGCTGGGTGCCGCACACGTTGCACGACGGACGCGAACTGCGGGTGCGCGCGTTCGGGTCCCGGGTGCTGCACATCCCGGCGGGCAACGGCGGCCTCGTCTCGGCGGTGACGATCCTGCGATCGGTGATCACCCGATCCGACGTCATCATCAAGGCACCGTCCAACGATCCGCTCACCGCGATCGCCATCGCCCGCACCCTGGCCGACGTGGCGCCGAACCACCCGATCACCAAGCATCTGGCCGTCGGGTACTGGAAGGGCGGCGACCTCGAAGTCGAAGAGAAGCTCTACCAGCCCCAGCACATCGAGAAGATCGTGGCGTGGGGCGGACTGGCGTCGGTCAAGCACGTCACCCGCTACATCCAGCCGGGCCTGGAACTCATCGCTCTCGACCCGAAGCGCAGCGCGACGATCATCGGCGCCGAGGCGTTCGCCGACTCCGACACCATGCGCGAGGTGGCCCGCCGCGCCGCCGTCGACATCGGTGTGGCCAACCAGGAGGGGTGCGCCAACGCCCGGGTCATCTACGTACTCAGCGGGACCGACCCCGCGGGTGTGGCCAACGCGAATCGCCTGGGCGAAATGATCTACCAGGAGCTGGTGTCGCTGCCCACGTTCATCAGCACCCCGGCGCGGTACCCCAACCGCGAGCTGCTCGACCACGTCGAGTCGTCGCGGATGGCCGACGACTTCTACCGCGTGATCGGCGGAGAGCGCCGCGAGGGCGCCATCGTCGTCTCGCAAATCGATGAGCCGGTTGACTATTCGCCGATGCTCTCGGGACGGGTCGCTAACATCGTGCCGGTGGACAACATCGACAAGGTGACCGCCGCGGTCAACGCCTACACGCAGACCATCGGCATCTACCCCGAGTCCCTCAAGCGTCAGCTGCGAAACACGTTGCCGCTCTTCGGCGCCCAGCGGCTTACCAGCCTGGGCTATGCGTGCAGCGTGGCCATCGCGATGCCGCAGGACGCCATCGAGCCGATCCGTCGGATGTGCAAGTGGATCGTCGACGAGGAATGCGACCCCGACGTCGTCGTTCCGCTGTGGCAGCTCGCACGGGCATGACCGGACCCCGCAGCGCGTTGCAGGTCGTCGAGGGAATCGACCTGTCCGGCAAGACATGTGTGATCACCGGCGCCTCGTCCGGGCTGGGCCGCGAGTCGGCCCGCGCCCTGGCTGCCGCGGGCGCACACGTCATCCTGGCGGCCCGCAATCGCGACGCCCTGGCCGAGGCGGCCCAGTGGGTAGCCGACGAAGTTCCCGGCGCCCGCACCTCGACGGTGCCACTCGACCTCACCGCGCTGTCCAGCGTGCGCGCGGCGGCCGCCGCGATCGCCGGCATGGCACCGGTGATCCACGTGCTGATGAACAACGCCGGCGTCATGTTCACCCCGTTCAGCCGCACCCGCGACGGATTCGAAATACAAATCGGAACAAATCATTTCGGCCACTTCGAACTCACCCGGCTGCTCATCCCGCAGCTGACCGCCGCCCACGGTGCCCGGCTGGTCATCCTGTCCTCCGGCGGCCACATCATGGGCGACGTCGATTTCGCCGATCCCAACTGGGAGCGCCGCGACTACGACAAGTTCGTCGCCTACGGCGCGTCCAAGACGGCGAACATCCTGCACGCGGTGGAAGCCGACCGGCGCCTGCGCGACGTGGGGGTGCGCGCCTTCGCCGTGCACCCCGGCACCGTGGCGACATCGCTGGCCCGCTACATGTCCCGCGAGGACTTTTCGCAGCTGCGCAAGCTCGTCGTCGCCAGCGGGACCACACGCGGCGAGCGGACCGACGGACATCTCGACTTCGTCATGCCCGAACACGGCGCGGCCACCCAGGTGTGGGCCGCGGTCAGCCCGGAGCTGGACGGCCGGGGCGGGTTGTACCTGCAGGACTGCGCGGTCGACGACGCGGTCGCGCCGTATGCCCGCGACGAGCAACGCGCAACGGAGTTCTGGACGCTCTGCGAGCAGTTGTGCGCGCAATAGACTGCTGACGTGAACAGGGTCGAACGGCGCAAGCTGGAGATGCGGGAGAAAATCCTCGTCGCCGCCTTCGACCTGTTTCTGAGCAAGGGCGTCGCGGCCACTACCATCGAGGAAATCTGCGAACAAGCCGACGTGGCGAACCGGACGTTCTTCAACCACTTCGCCACCCGCGGCGACATGATCCGCGCGCTTGCCGAGCGGCGGCTGGTCAATCTGCACGACGTCGTGTTCGACCGCGCCGGCGAGCCGATCCCGGCGCGGCTGATCGGGGTCTTCGACGACATCGGCACCACGCTGGTCTCCTCCGGTGACACGTACCGCGAGCTGATCGGCGAGATGATGGCCACCACCGGCTACGGCATTCAGCGCGGATTCAACCTGCACGAGACGTTCGCCGAACTCATCAAAGAGGGCGTCTCGCGCGGCGAAGTCACCGCGGGCCACGACCCGGAAACGTTGGCCGACATCATCGTTGGCGCACTCTCCGGCGGCATCCTCAACTGGACGCTCGACGGGACCTACTCGCTGCCGACCAACCTGCACAACCTCGGGGTCGCGCTCGCCGAGCTGCTCACGGTTCCGGCTGAGGATCCGGTAAAGCCGTCCAGTCGCTCGAAACGCGCCCGCTGAACCGCGGGGCCCGCTTGTCGACGAACGCGGCCACACCTTCGCGCGCATCCTCGCTGCCCATTACCCGGTGGTGCAGCTGCGTCTCCAGCCCGGCGACCTGTCGCGGGGTGTAGCCGTGAATTGCGCTGTCCCACAACAGCCGCTTGCACAACGCCGCCGACATCGGCGCCACGTTGACGGCGATGTCGCGGGCCGTGTCCAGCGCGTGGGCGAGCACCTGGTCGGCGGGCAGTGCCCGGTTGGCGATCCCCAGCGCGGCGGCCTCGGCCCCGGTGAACGTCCGTCCGGTCAGCAGCACGTCGGCGGCCACGCCAAGGTTGGTCAGGTGCGTCAGGGTCCAGTGCGACATGCAGTCGGGGATCACGCCGCGACGCACCTGCACCACACCGTATTTGGCGTCCACGGCGACGATGCGAATGTCGGCCTGCAGTGCGATGGTCAGGCCGATCCCGATGGCGTGGCCGTTGAGCGCGGCGATCACCGGTTTGCGCAGTTCGAAGGCGGCCGGGTCAATCGGCGAGGCCGAGAACGCGTCGCCGTCCTCCGGGGCGTCGAACGGTGCGGCACCGCCGGAGAAGTCGGCGCCGACGCAGAAGGCGGAGCCCGAGCCCGTGACCACGATGGCGCGGACGTCGTCGTCATCGTCGCACTCGCGGTAGGCGCGGCCGAGCAGCGCGCCCATGTCGGCGGTGTAGGCGTTGCGCTGCTCGGGGCGGTTGAGGGTGAGCACGGCGACACCCTCGTCGACTTCCACCGTCACGTCAGTGCTCATTCGGACAGCTGAAACTCCACGATGTCGGCCACCGCGTTCACGGCCTCGCTGAGCGCGGCCAGCCGGCCGGCGGCCGTCGGGGCCGCCAGCACCGAATAGCGGTCGGCGGTGCCGATCGGGATCCGGGAGGCAAGCTCGAAGAGGCGTTGGCCGGCATCCCGGCCAAGGTCGCGGCCCAGCAGCACGTCCCGGTCGGGCAGCACCGCGCCGCGCGCCTGCGCGATCCGCTCGAACAGGGCCATCACCCGATCCTGGACGTCGCGCAGCTGCGCCCGGCTCACCGCCCCGCCCGGCTCGTCGGGCCACAGCGACACCAGTGCCCGCGGGTAGGGATCGTCGGGCAGCCATTCCGCCACCCGGATCCGCTCCCCGGTCCGGCAGCGCAACGTGTACCGGCCACCGCCCTGGTCGACCGACTCGACGATCCGCGAGACGACGCCGACGTCGCAGCGCGAATCGCCGCCGCCGACCTCGCGGCCGCTGGCGATCAGCACCACGCCGAACGGGTCGCCGTTCTCGGTGCAGTGCCGCACCAGCGCGCCGTAGCGTGGCTCGAAGATCCGCAACGGCAGGTCCTCGTCGGGCAGCATCGCCGTCTCCAGCGGAAACATCGGCAGCTCAATGGGATTCAGCATCAGATCTCCAACTCACCCACCAGCGCGTCGACCACCGCGCGCAGGTCGCCGTCGTGCTCCTCGGCCACCCGCCGCTGCCGCTGGTAGGACGCGCCGGCGCGCGGGATGTCGGCCACCGCGGCGAGCTCGTCGACGCAGTCGAGGGACTTGGCAACCGGCTCCAACCGGGTCAGCACGTCGGCGAGGTCCTCGGTCACCAGTCGCTCGTTGCTGTCGGCGTCCAGGATGATCACCGCGTCGAGCCCGTAGCGCGCGGCGCGCCACTTGTTCTCCTGAACGTGCCACGGCGGCATGGTCGGCAGCGTCTCGCCGGCGTCGAGCCGGTGGTCCAGGTCGACCACCAGGCAGTGCGTCAACGCGACCAGCGCCCCGAGCTCGCGCAGGTTGGACACCCCGTCGCAGACCCGCACCTCGAGCGTGCCCAGATGCGGCGATGGCCGGATGTCCCAACGGATTTCGTTCATGTGATCGATGATGCCGGTCTTCTTCTGGTCGTATACGAAGCCCTCGAACTCCGTCCAGGTCTCGAACTGGAACGGCAGCCCCGCGGTGGGCAGCTGCTGGAACATCATCGCCCGGTTGCTGGCGTAGCCGGTGTCCTCACCGCCCCACCACGGCGACGACGCCGACAGCGCCAACAGGTGCGGGTAGTACTTCAGCAGCGACGACATGATCGGCATCACCTTGTTCGCCGAGGAGATCCCGACATGCACATGCACGCCCCAGATCAGCATCTGGCGGCCCCACCACTGGGTCCGCTTGATCAGCTCGGCGTAGCGGGGCGCGTCGGTGAGTTTCTGCGTGGACCACCGCGCGAAGGGGTGGGTGCCCGCCGAGAACAACTCCATGCCGCGGTCGCGGACGATGCGCCGGGCCGGCCCCAGCGTGCCGCGCAGGTCCTCGATCGCCTCCCCTGCGCTATTACAGACGCCGGTGACGATCTCGACGGTGTTGCGCAGCAATTCCTTGTGCACGTGCGGGCTTTCGCCGATCTCGGCGATCACCGCGGTGGCCTCGTTGCTCAGGTCGCGGGTATGCGCGTCGACGAGCGCGAACTCCCACTCGACACCGATGGTCGGCCGCGGGGAGGGCGCGAAATCGATCCGGGTGCCGCGGCCGCTAGCCCGCACCGATAACACCGCACGCCACCCGCTTGCCGGGGTCACCGGTGGTCATGGTCATCCCGTCGGGTGTCGGCGCGGCGTTGTCGGCGCCGGCGTGGATGATGATCGCGGTCTTCTCGCCGGTGAGCAGGTCTTCCATCGCGAACGCGTCGGTGCTGGTGACCAGCTCGCCCGTGCCGTCCTTGCGAACCTGCAGGGAGCTCAGGTCACCGCTGGCCGGCTCGCCCGTGTGCCCCGACGCCTGGAAATGGTCGCCGGCGGAAAGGAAATCGCCGGGAGCGCCGCCGGTGGGGCCGACCGAATTGGCCTCGCACTTGCCGACCTTGTGGATGTGCACGCCGTGCAACCCGGGCCCGAGGCGGCCGGGGCCGCTCGTCGCGATCGTGATGGTGGCATAACCGTTGCCGAAGTCGAACTTGGCGGCGGCGACCTCGACCCCGTCGGGGCCTCGCAGCCGCGCCATCAGGCCCTGCGCGGCGGGCTGGGCGGCCTCGGGCCCCACGGCCGCCGACGGGGCGGCCGAGCCCGTCCACACCGCCGGCGTGGTGCCGGGGCTCGTCGACGCGTGCTGGGGCGACGAGCATGCGGCTACCGCCGCGACGCAGGTGGCCGCGGAGAGTGCGAGCAGGATGTGACGACCGTCGGGCCTAGGCATAGCGGAAGCCTAACGCGCGGGGCGAGCCTCAGCCGGCAACCAGGACGATGACGCCGGGCGGCTGGTTGTTCAGTGCCGGGATGCGCGGCTGGACGGGCGCCTGCAGCAGCTGGCCGACGGCGTCGGCGGTGGCGTGTTCACCCTCGGCGTCGGTGAAGTACACCGTGGTGGTCGAGACGTCGGACAGCGACAGGTTCCCGACGTCGGTGACCTTGAAGCCCGCCGACGTGAGCTGGTCCTTGGTGCGCGCGGCCACCCCCTCCTTCGAGGAGATGTTGTAGACGCGCACCTCGGCCTGGTTGGCGGCCGCCGGCTTGGCGCTGGTCGACGTTTGCGACGAGCTGGGGCTGACGCTGGACGCGGACGACGAATCGTCGTCAGACTTCCCCGACGAGCTCAGGGCCTGCCACCCGAGCAGCAGGAAGATGACGCCCAAAAACAGCAGCACCATCACCATCGCCCGCAGCGGAAGACCCGTGGAGTCGGGAACTCGCTCTTTCATCGAGCCCCACTGTAGCTAGTCAGGTGACCTCGAAGCCGAGCCGGCGGGCCGCCCGCGCCTTCTGGCGGCTCGCACGCAGCCGCCGCAAGCGCTTCACCAGCATGGGATCGGCCGCCAGCGCCTCGGGCCGATCCACGAGCGCGTTCAGCACCTGGTAGTAGCGCGTCGCCGACATCGAGAACAGCTCTTTGATGGCGTCTTCCTTGACCCCGGCGTACTTCCACCACTGCCGCTCGAACGCCAGGATGTCGTGTTCGCGGCGGGTGAGCCCATCGGCGATCTCAGCGTCGTCCCCCGCTCGATTTACCCGCGCCATGGCGCTGTCCATATCGCTTCCCCTGGACCCTTCCGGAGATTCTCGAACTGCTCGACTTGATTTGACTTACCTAGGGGCATGTTTCGGCGCTTATTGAATCACGCCGCGAACCCTCAAGCCGTCATCAAGACCCGCGCGTCGTGCGGTACCTTAGCCGACCATGGCAGTCGTACCCATCCGCATCGTGGGCGATCCGGTGTTGCACACCCCGACGACGCCGGTGCCGGTCGGCGCCGACGGATCGCTGCCGGCAGGCCTGGCCGAGCTGATCGAAACCATGTACGACACCATGGATGCCGCGCACGGCGTCGGGTTGGCCGCCAACCAGATCGGCCACGGGGTGCGGGTGTTCGTCTACGACTGCGCCGACGACCGCGGGATGGCCAACCGCCGCCGCGGTGTCGTCATCAACCCGGTCCTCGAGACCTCCGAGATCCCCGAGACCATGCCCGACCCGGGCGTCGACGAGGAGGGCTGCCTGTCGGTTCCGGGCGAGTCGTTCCCCACCGGGCGGGCGCAGTGGGCGCGGGTCACCGGGCTCGACGCCGAGGGCAAGCCGGTCGACATCGAGGGGACCGGCCTGTTCGCGCGGATGCTGCAGCACGAGACCGGGCACCTGGACGGCTTCCTCTACCTCGACCGCCTCATCGGCCGGTACGCGCGCAGCGCGAAACGTGCGGTCAAAGGGCACGGCTGGGGCGTTCCCGGCCTGTCCTGGTTGCCGGGCGAGGACCCGGACCCGTTCGGGCACTGATGATTGCGTGGCCGCCGCTTGGCACGCGGGTGGCGGTGCGCTACCGCCGCCCGGCGGGATCGGTTCCGCCGCTCACCGACGCGGTCGGGCACCTGCTGGAGGTCGGCCCCGTTGTGCGGGTGGGGACCAAGACGGGCGCCGTCGTCGAGTTCGCGCCCGCGGACGCGGCGGCCCTTCGGGTGCTGACCGACGCGCCGGTGCGCACCTCCGACATCCGTGCCCTCGAGCACGCGGCCGCGGCGGCCTCCCCCGGTGCCGAGCGGGCCTGGCTGGACGGCTGGCTGCTACGCGCCGCGCCCGGAGCGGGGTTGGCGACGAATTCCGCCCTGCCGCTTGAGATCTCCGCTTCGCTCGGCTCGATGCCGGCGATCGTCGCGTGGTACGACCGGCGCGGCCTGACGCCGCGGCTGGCCGTTCCCGACCGCCTCTTGCCCGTATCGCCCGGGGCGGCGAGCGAGCGCACCGAACGCGTGCTGGTGCGTGACGTGGGGACCGTAGGCCGGACGGACGCCGCCGTCGCACTGTCGGCCCGGCCGGGTGACGCCTGCGACGGCGAGGCGGTGTCCGGCGCGCATCCGGACGGGGCGTCCGCGCGGGCGGCGGTGACCGAGGCGACCGACGGCACCCGCTGGGTCGGACTCTCGGGGCTGCGGGCCACCGACGACGGGGCCGCGTCCGCGTTGTGCGCGGCCCTGCTGGCCTGGGGCGCGGAGCGTGGGGCCACGCGGGGTTACCTCGTTGTCGACGGCGATGACGCGCCCACCCCGGCGCTGGGCTTCCGGCCGCACCACCGCCGCCGTTACTTCCCGGCCAGGCCCGGTGGCTGGGATACCGTCTAGCCATGGCCGACGCCGCCCCCAAGCTCCGCCTGGCCACCTGGAACGTCAACTCGATCCGCACCCGGCTGCCCCGCGTCGTCGACTGGCTGTCCCGCGCCGACGTGGACGTGCTCGCCATGCAGGAGACCAAGTGTTCCGACGGCCAGTTCCCCACCCTGCCCCTGTTCGAGCTCGGCTACGAGGTGGCCCACGTCGGGTTCAACCAGTGGAACGGCGTCGCGATCGCCTCGCGGGTCGGGCTCGAGGACGTGCAGATCGGCTTCGAGGGGCAGCCCACCTGGAGCAGCAAGCCGGACGTGGCCGCCACGGCCGAGGCGCGCGCGCTGGGCGCCACCTGCGCCGGCATCCGGGTGTGGAGCCTGTACGTGCCCAACGGCCGGGCGCTCGGTGACCCGCATTACACCTACAAGCTCGAATGGCTTGCGGCACTGCGTGATACCGCCTCCGGTTGGCTGCGCGACGATCCCGCGGCACAGATCGCGCTGGTCGGCGACTGGAACATCGCCCCGACGGACGAGGACGTCTGGAGCCCCGAGTTCTATGCCGGCGCCACCCACGTCTCGGCACCGGAGCGCCGCGCGTTCAACGACATCGTCGACGCCCAATTCGCGGATGTGGTAAGGCCTTTCGCGCCCGGTCCGGGGGTTTACACGTATTGGGATTACACGCAGCTACGGTTCCCGAAGAGGCAGGGCATGCGGATCGACTTCATCCTCGCCTCGCCGGCCCTGGCCGGGCGGGTGACCGACGCGCAGATCATCCGCGACGAACGCAAGGGCAAGGCGCCCAGCGATCACGCGCCCGTGTTCGTCGACATCCGGCGCGAATAGGGCCTGTGCGGGTTAACGCAGGGGAAATAAGATGCGTACTCGCGTTGTCTGCGGGTACACAACGTGGCAGGCTTTCACATTATTCACGTGCCGCAAGAGCATCAATAGCCAGGGAGTCATCATGAGTGTCATCGGCGGGGCGGTCCGGGGAGTTGGTCAGGCGGTGAACCGGGCGGCGACCGCGACCACCGCGGCGGCCGGCGCGGCGGGTGGCGCGGCCGTGAACGGAGTCGTCGGCGGCGTGACCGGGGCGGCGGAGGGCGTCAAGCGCGGGATCAGCAGCGGCAGCCACTCGGCGCCCGCGGCCGCCGTGGCGTTCGGCGCGCTCGGCGTGGCCGGCCTGGTGGAGTGGCCGATACTGCTGGCAGTCGGCGGCGGCGCGCTCTTGCTGCAACGGCTCACCCGCAAGGCGCAGCCGCCCGCGAAAGCAAACCTCAAGCCCGTGCCCGTGGCGGCGGCGCCCGACAAGCCGGCCCAACCGAAGGCCGCCGCGAAGCCGGCGCCCGCGAAGAAGACGGCCCGACGTCGCGCCGCCGGTAGCACGACCGAACTGCGCAGCACCAACTAGAAGGGCCCGCAGAGCCAGCTTGAGCATTGCCACCTCAATACGACGAACGCTGCCCGTACGTGCCGTCGCGACCGGCGTCAACGCGGCCACCACCCTGGTCGGCATCGCCGCCATCCCGGTCCGCGAGGGCGCCCGGGCGATCGCGGGGGACCTTTCCTACGAGACCACGCTGAGCCGGCGCTGCTGGCGCGGCGAGGACCGCGCCTGGATCGAGGTGCGCGGCCTCGACGACGACCGGCTCGGCCGCCGCGTGCTCGACGCGATCGACGCGCACCCCGGCACCACGTCGGCAAGCCTGAACTATCCCCTGTCGCGCGTGATCGTCGGCCTCGCCGGCGCGGACACCTCGCTGCGCGACCTGTGCCGCATCGTCGATCGTGCCGAAAGGGACTGCGCGGCGGACGAACTCACGCCCGTGACGGTTCCCGCGGCGAGCCTGCCGGGCGACGGCGTGGTGTTGGCGACCAGGGCGGTGACGGTGGCCGCCACCGCCACCGGACTGGGCATCGCGCTCACCGGCCGGGCGCTGCGGTGGCCGCGCGTGCCGGTCGCCGCCCTGGCGGGCGTCGTCGCGGTGGACTACCAGCCCTGGCTGCGCCGACTGATCGAGGACCGCATCGGCCGGCCGGCGACCGACACCCTGATGACGCTGGCCGTGACGGCCGCGGAAACGGTGACGCAATCTCCGGCCTCCCTGTCGGTGGGGCTGTTGATGCAGTCGCTGAAAGCGGCCGAGGCGCGCGCCGAGGCGCGCGCGTGGCAACGGTACGAGCCGGACCTGGCCAGATACGCCGACCAGCCCCGCGCCGGCGAGCTCACCCGGCTCAAGCCGCCGCGCGGCCGCCCCCGGGAACGCCACGCCAGTCGCTTCGCGCTGGCCCAGGCCCTCAGCGCCGCGGTGGTCGGCGCCACCAGCCGCAACCCGTTGACGGCCGCGACCGCGCTCCTGGTGACCACGCCGGCGGCCAACCGCACCACGCCGGAGGCCTTCGCCGCCGGGCTCGGACAGGGCCTCTCCGCCCGCCACGGGGTGCTGCCGCTGCGGCCCGAGGCGCTGCGCCACCTGCATCGGGTGGACGCGATCGTCATCGACCCGCGCGTGTTGTGCAGCGACACGCTGCGGGTAGCGCGCATCCGCGGCGCCCACGAGCGCGACCTGCCGGCGGCGTGGAACCGCGCCCAGTTGATGCTGGAGAACAGCGGCCTGAAGCCGGGCTGGCGCCCGGTCCCCGGGATATCGGCAAGCGGGCCGGACGTGACGGTGGAGGCACTCTTCGCCCTCGCCCACGACCCGTTGGCGTCGGCCGTGGTCGCCGAGGCGCGCCACACCCAAGCCGAGCTGGTGTCCGTGGAAGCGGATTCGCTCGGCGAGCTGCGGGCCGCGTTCGACGACATCCGGCCGGCCGGCCGGTCCGTCGACGGCGCCCTCGCCCAGGCGGTCGCCGAGCTGCGCGAGGCCGGCCGCGTCGTGGCGGTGCTGTCATCGGCTGCGGCGCAGGCGATCTGGTCGGCTGACGTCGCGCTCGGCGTGCTGCCGCAGCCCGGTTCCGGGCCGCCGCTGTGGTCCGCGGACCTGCTCCTGCCCGATCTGGCGGCGGCCTGGCGGGTGTTGCACGCGCTGCCGGCGGCCAGGGCCGCCGCGCGGCGCGGCGTCGAGATATCCGCCGGCGCAACGGCCATGGGTTCACTGCTGATGATCCCCGGTGTCCGCGGCGTCGGGCGCGGCCCGGTCACCACCGGCGCGGCCGCGGGCCTGTTCTCGGGTTACCTGTTGGCGCGCGGCATCGTCGGCGCGGACTCGCCGCGGCCCGCCGCCGTGCACGAATGGCACGCCATGTCACCCGACCAGGTGCAGAGAACGCTCGCGACGGGCGCGCGGCTGCCGGCGACCCGGGAGACCGCGCAGTTCGGCCAACCGGCCGAGAATGCGTTGTGGCAGTTCGTCAAGGCCGTCGGCGCGGAGCTGAGCGACCCGCTGACGCCCGTGCTGGCGCTGGGGTCGGCGGCCAGCGCGGTGCTGGGCTCGCCCGTCGACGCGGTGCTGGTCTTCTCGGTGCTGGCCGGGAACTCGATGCTGGCGGCCAGCCAGCGGCTGCGCGCCGAGAACCGACTGAACATCCTTCTCGCGCAACAGATCCCGCCCGCCCGGAAGGTGACCTCCGGCACCGACGGGGAGCGGGTCTATACCGACGTCCTGGCCGCGCAGCTCGAGCCCGGCGACATCATCGAGGTGCGGACCCACGAGGTGGTGCCGGCCGACGCCCGCATCCTCGAGGAGGTCGACGTCGAGGTCGACGAGTCCACGCTGACCGGCGAGTCGCTGTCGGTGGAGAAGCAGGTCGAGGCCACGCCCGGCGCCGACCTCGCCGAGCGCCGGTGCATGGTTTATGCGGGCACCACCCTGGTGGCGGGCACCGCGCTGGCGGTGGTGACCGCCGTCGGCGCCGACACGCAGGAACGCCGGGCCGCCGAACTGGTGTCGGCCGACAGCTCCTCGGACATCGGCCTGCAGCACCAGCTCAGCCAGCTCACGAACCGGGCCTTTCCCGTCAGCATGACCGGCGGGGGCCTCGTCGGCGCGCTAGGACTGCTGCGCGGCTCGACCCTGCGCCAGGCGGTGGCCAGCGGCATCGCGATCGCCGTCGCCGCGGTGCCCGAGGGCATGCCGCTGGTGGCGACGCTGGCGCAGGCGGCGTCGGCGCGCCGGCTGACGAAATTCGGCGCCCTGGTCCGCGTCCCACGTTCGGTGGAGGCGCTCGGCCGCATCGACGTGGTGTGCTTCGACAAGACCGGAACCCTCAGCCAGAACCGCCTGCGGGTGGCGCAGGTCCACCCGGCTTCCGGCCATTCCCGCGACGAGGTGCTGCGCTGCGCCGCCCACGCCGCGCCGGCGTCGAACGGCGACCCGCACGTGCATGCCACCGACGCCGCGATCGTCGAGGCCGCCCGGGCCGTGGCACCGGAACCGGTCCCGGAGACCGGGCAGGTCAGGGCCCACCTGCCCTTCCGGTCCGGCAGGTCGTTCTCCGCCTCGGTCACCGATCGCGAGCTGACCGTCAAAGGGGCGCCCGAGGTGGTGCTGGCCGCCTGCGCGGACGCCGACCCGACGATGGACGAGACCGTCGGCGGGCTCGCCGCCGACGGGCTGCGCGTGATCGCGGTGGCGCGGCGCGAGCTCAGCCCGCAGGAGGCGCGGGCCATCGGCGACGACCCCGACGCCATCGCGGAGTTCGCCGGCGACGGGCTGACCCTGGCCGGGTTCCTCGGTTTGTCCGACACCCCCCGGCCCGAGGCCGCCGAGCTGCTCGCGAACCTTCGGGAACAGGGCGTGGGAGTCAAGCTGATCACCGGCGACCACCCGATCACCGCGAAGGCCATCGCCGGCGAGCTGGGCCTGTCGGTGACCGCCGAGCAGGTGATCAGTGGCGCCGAGTGGGACGCCCTGTCGCGTAAGGACCAGGAACGCGTCGTGACCGAGCGGGTCATCTTCGCCCGCATGACGCCCGAGAACAAGGTCCAGGTCGTACAGACGCTCGAGGCCGCCGGCGTGCTGTGCGCGATGGTCGGCGACGGCTCCAACGACGCCGCCGCCATCCGGGCCGCCACCGTCGGCATCGGCGTCGTCGCCGGCGGCAGCGACCCGGCCCACATGGCGGCCGACGTGGTGCTGGTCGACGCCCGCATCGAGGGCCTGCTGCACGCCATCATCGAAGGGCGTCAGCTGTGGCAGCGGGTGCAGTCCGCGGTGTCGGTGCTGCTCGGCGGCAACGCCGGCGAGGTGTTGTTCGCGATCATCGGCAGCGCTGTCACCGGCACGTCACCGCTGAACACGCGGCAGCTGCTGCTCGTCAACATGATGACCGACGCGCTGCCCGCCGCCGCCCTGGCGGTGAGCAAGCCCAGCGGCCCGGTCGACCCCGCCAAGCGCGGCCCGGACCAGCCGGAGCTGTGGCGCGCCGTGGCGATCCGGGGCGTTACCACCGCCGCCGCGACGACCGCGGCCTGGACGATGGCGAGCGTCACCGGGCGCCCGCAGCGCGCCTCCACGGTGGCGCTGGTCGCGCTGGTCGGCGCCGAGCTGGGTCAGACGCTGCTGGAGTCGCGCGCCCCGCTGGTGGTGCTCACCGCCGGGGGCTCGCTCGCGGCGATGGGGACGATCATCAGCATCCCGGTGGTCAGCCAGTTGCTCGGCTGTACGCCGCTCGGTCCGGTCGGGTGGGCGCAGGCCCTGGGGACCGCGGCTGCGGCGACGGTCGCGATCGGCGTTGCGAACCGGGTGTCGGAACGGATGAGCAGTTCGGACACGCCGCGACGGCTGCCGGACGCGCCCGACCGTCCCGCCGAACATCCACGACGCCGACCCGCCACAACAGCGCATAAAGTTCCACCAGGGGCACCCTCAGCACGGAAGCAATCGACGACGCCAGCGGATCGGTCACGGAGTCGATCCCGGAGTCGGTCTTAGCCATAGGTCCGACGGTGGTTGCGGCACTCGGCGACGGGGCAAATCCTTCGTTACGGAAAGGCAAATGATGGCGGAAAAGAAGGCGCGGCGGGGGACGTCACAGCGCGACGCGGTGGAGAAGATCCGTGAGGGTGAGACGTTCGTGGTGAACCTGCCGGTGCTCGGCTCGGTCGAGATACCGCGGCCCGAGCAGCTGGCCTACTTCGGGGGCCTGGCCGCCCTGGCCGCGTTCGAGCTCATCGACTGGCCGGTGGCCGTGGTGATCGCGGCCGGGCACCTGCTGGCGGCCAACCACCACAACAAGATCCTCGAGGAACTCGGCGACGCGATGGAGGAGGCCTAACCGATCGGGTTCGTCGCGACCGCGTGGTCGAACTCCAGGGTCACCTGGGTGCCGGCCGGGGTGCGTACCGTGTCGACGCGGTCGGCCAAGCCGCTCATCAGCGTGAGGCCGCGTCCGCGGCGCCGGCTGCGCAGGCTGGCCGACGAGTCGCCGAGCCACCGGCCGGTGTCGCTGACGGTGACCGAGACGGTCCCCTCCCGCAGGAACGCCTCGACGGACACCGTCTTGCGCGGCTCGCTGCGGCTGCCGTGCTCGATCGCGTTGGTCACGGCCTCGCCGATCGCCAGCAGGATGTCCATTTCGCGTTGCGGCGGGACGGCGATGCCGGCCAGCCAGTCCCGCAGCCGCCCGCGCCCGACGGGGATCTGGGCGGGCACCGCGGGGAGCACGGTGGCGAAGCTGCGGGCGGCGGTGTGGCTCGGCCGCAGCGCGAGCACCACCACGTCGTCGCGGTAACCACCCGGCGGGGCCATCCGGCTCAGCACCTCGGCGCAGACGGACTCCACGGGACGGTCGGCGCAGTCGGCGACCGCGGAACGCAGCCGCGCGAATCCCTCGTCCAGGGTCTCGCCGACCCGCTCGATGAGCCCGTCGGTGTAGAGCACGACCAGGCTGCCCGGCGGCAGGTCGACCTCCGCGGTCGGGCCGCGGGCGCCGTCGCCTGGTGTTTCCCGGACCGCGACCGGCGGGCGCCGGCCGGATTCCAGGAACACCGGCGGGCCGTCCGGGGTGGCCAGCAGGGGATAGGGATGGCCCGCGCAGCTGTAGCCGAGGCGGGCGGCGCGTTCGGGGTCGGAGGTGTCGACGACGGCGTAGGCCACCGTCGCGCAGCGCGCCCCGGTGACGCTGGTCGCGTATTTGTCCAGGGCGCCGAGCACCGCGGCCGGTTCCGCGGCCGTGAGGGCGGAGGCCGCTACCGCGGCGCGCAGCCGGCTCATCACGATCGCGGCGGACAGGCCGTGCCCGACGACGTCGCCGACCGATATCGCGATCCTGCTCGATCGGTCCAACGGGGTGACCGAATACCAGTCGCCGCCGACCCGCATGGCCTCCCCGGCCGGTTGGTAGACGGCGGCGACCACCGCGGCGGTCGAGCTGTGGTCCAGGTCGAGCAGGTGCTCCTGGAAGTCGATGGCGATGCGGTGCTCGTGCGCCATGACGCGGATCCGGTCCAGGGCCGAGGACGTCAGCTCCGCCATCCGGGCGAAGGTCTCGCGTTCGGCGGGCTCGAACTGGCGCGGCGCCGGCCACAGCAGGAGCAGCACGCCGACGACGCGATCGGCGCCGTCGCGCAGGGGATGCGCGACGCACGCGCGGACGCTGTCGGCGGTGTCCTGCGCGGCGTGCTGGTAGCGGGGCGGCAGGTCGAGCGTGTCGGGGACGATCATCGGCTCACCGCCACGCACGACGTCGGACCCCACCAGCGGCGAGTCCAGCGCGGTCACGTGATAGCGGTCGCGCAGCTCGACGGGAACGTCACCGGCGTATTCGAACCGGATGTGTCGCTCGTCATCGAGCACCCCGATCGCCGCGGCGGCGGCACCGCCCGAACCGAACGGCGAACGCAGCAGGGCGTCGAGTATGCCCGCGACCGAGTCGCTGGCCTGCAGCGCGGAGTCGAGCTGCACCAGGTCCGACGCGAGCCGCAGCTGCGTCTCGCGGCGCTGCCGATCACGCTCCCGGGCGACCGCGGATAGCCTCGACGCCACCCGCTCGACCAGCTCCTGGGACCGGAACGGCTTCGGCAGATAGTCGTCGGCCCCGCCGGCGAAACCCTCCGTCACGGCCTCGGCTCCGGCCCGGGCGGACAGCATCAGCACCGGCGTGGCCGCCAGCGTGGCGTCGGCGCGGATGCCCGCGAGGACCTCGAAGCCGTCCAGGCCCGGCATCATGACGTCGGTGACGATCGCGTCCGGGCGCAGCCTGCGGGCCGCGGCCAGCGCCGACTCCCCGTCGGCGACGAGCACGGTGTCCCAGTGGGCGGACAGCACGCGGTCCAGGTGCGCCCGCATGTCGGCGTTGTCGTCGGCGATCAGCACCAGTTGCCGCGAACGGCGGGGCGCCTCGGACGCGCGGTCGGGCTCCGAGATCGAGGTCAGCCACTGGCGCGCCTCGGCCAGGTACGGATTGGTCTCGTCCGGCGCGATCGCGGGGTTCTGTCCGGCTGCGGCGCCCGCCGATTGTGGCAGCCGGATGGTGACGGTCGTCCCACGGTCCAGTTCGCTGTCGATCTGCACGGTGCCGTTTTGCAGCTCGACCAGCCCGCGGACCAGGGACAGCCCGATGCCGGTGCCCTCCACGCTGCGGCCGCGTGCGTTCTCGGCCCGGTAGAACCGCTCGAACAGGCGGCCCAGGTCGTCGGCCGCGATCCCCACCCCGGTATCGCGGACGGTGACCAGGCAGTGCGTGGCGTCGGTGCTCGCCGCTACCGAGATCGCGCCCCGCAGTGTGTATTTCACCGCATTGGAAAGCAGGTTCAGGACGATCGTCTCCCACATCCCCGGGTCGATGTCCGCAGGCGCCGGGTCGCAGTCGATCGTCAGCTCCAGTCCCGCCCGGTGACACAGCTCCGAGAACGACGACGCGATGTGCGCGGTGAGCGCTCCGACGTCCGTGCACACCAGTTGCGCGTTGGCCCGGCCGGCCTCGATGCGGGAGAAGTCGAGCAGTGAGTCGACCAGGCGCTGCAGCCGCCGCGCGTTGCGCCCCGCGGTGCCCAGCCGATCGGCCAGCGCGCTGCCCGGCGGGGCGTCGGACAGCGCGTCGTCGATCGCGCCGAGCAGCAGCGCGAGTGGCGTGCGGAACTCGTGGCTGACGTTGGTCAGGAACGCCGTCTTCGCGCGGTCGAGTTCCGCGAGCGCGTCGGCGCGTTCGCGTTCCCGTTCGTAGGAGTCGATCGACGTGAAGGCCGACGACAGCTGGTCGGCCAGCAGTTGGCAGAAGCCGCGGTACTGGTCGTCGAGGGGACGGCGTGCGCTGGTGCCGACCACCAGCGCCCCGGCGGTCGGTCCCTCGCCCAGCGGCAGCACCACCGCCTGCTCGCAGCAACCGTCCCCCAGGACCTCCGCGATGCCGGGGATCGCGTCGGCCACCCCGTCGACGAGCCGCAGCTCCGTCCGCGGGCGTGACGCCGCGTCCCAGACGGTGAGCTGGCCGAGTTCCCGCGGCAGGAGCGGCAGCACGGAAGCCGTCGCTCCGCGCAGGGTGATCTCGCCGGCCTCCGCGTCCTGGACGTAGACGGCCATGAACGGCAGGTCGGCGGGCTGGGCCGCGCAGGCGGTGACGGCCGCGCTGACGGCCTCGTTGACGGTTCGGGCCTCCATGGTCGCCGCGGCGACGGCGTTGAGCAGATGCAGGCGCCGCTGGCTGAGCACCCGTTCGGTCGTTTCGATCACGGCGCAGAAGATGGCCGAGACGCCGCCATCGCCGCTCAGGATCGGGCTGTAGGTGAACGTGAAATACCGCTCGAGTGGGAGGCCCCCGGTGACCAGCGGCAGCATCAGGTCGTCCGACCAGGTGGCGTTGCCGGTCGCGAAAACGCCGGCGAGCATGGGGCCGATCTCCTCCCAGATCTCCGACCACACCTGCCTCGCGGGGCAGCCGAGGGCGGCGGGGTGCTTGTCGCCGAGAATCTGGGCGTAGCCGTCGTTGTACACCAGGAACAGGTCCGTCCGGCCCAGCCAGAGCACAATGGGAAACCGGGACGTCAGCGTCATCGCCACGGCCGCGCGGACCTCGCTGGACCACTCGTCCGGTGAGCCCAATGCGTGTGTCGTCCAGTCGAATTCGGCGAAGCGACGGCCCATCTCCCCGCCTAGACTGACCGCGACCGCCAAGTCGCCCGGCAGGCGGGCGTTCATCGCTGTTGCTTGCGATGAAGGGCTTCGGTGAGCGTGGGGTAGATGTCGAGGATCCGGTCGAGCTCCGTCACCTGGATGGGGCGGAGCACGTTGTCGCCGTCGGCTACCAGGCGCACCGCCGTGCCGGCCTCCTTGCCCGCCTCATGGCAATCGAGGACGGCGTTCAGCGCCGCGCTGCCGAAGAACGTCACGGGCAGCAGGTCCAGGACCACCAGCCGGGCGGGGTGGGTCGCGGCCAGTTCCAGGGCGGTGGTCAGGTGGGGGGTCAGTTCGTCGACGGTGCTCGAGTCGACGTCACCCTTGACCCGTACCACCACAGCGTCCTCCCGGGCCTCGTGATCGACCGCCAACATTCCCCGTGCCTCTCGCCGCCTCGAAGCTTCGTTCGTTGCACCCTCGCGGCACGGATGCTCGGCGTGCGCCATCGACGGTGCTTAGAGCCTATCCGGTTGCTGGGCTGGGTTATTCCCGAAATTCCGGTCTTCAATCACCGGATTCGTCGGCGACCCGTTCGTGCACCGTGAGCAGCACGTGGTCGAACTCACTCTGCACCAGGGCGGTGGGACCCGGCAGCGCCGTGATCTCGGCGAGAAGTTGCTTGGCCAGCGACCGCAGCTTCACGTTGGTCTCCTGAGACCGCCACTGCAGCACCCGGAAGGCCTGCTCGGCGCTGACCCGGTAGACGTACATCAACACGCCCTTGGCCTGCTCGATCGCCGCACGGTTCTCGAAGAGGTCGGGAAGGGCCGCGTCGAGCACCTCCCTGCGGGTCTCGTGCCGCGTTTCGTCGAAGGTGTCGGTGAGGTCGATGTAGTAACCGGCGCTGCCCACCACCTTCCCGGTGTCGTCGAGCATGCGATCGGCGACCAAAATGGCGTCGTGCTCCCTGCCCGCGGTGTCGACGAACCGGTGCCGGCTCGAGAAGGTTCCCTCGGATTGCAGCGCGTAGTCGAGCAGTTCCTGCACGTGCGGCCGGTCCTCGGGATGCCGGTGCGCGAGCATGAGCTTCGTCGTGGGCTGCACGGTGCCGGGTTCGTAGCCGTGCATCCGGGCCACCTCGTCGGACCATTCCCAGCGCTGACCGACAAACCAGAAGCGGATGGTGCCGACGTTCAGGTGTCCCGTGCTGGCAGCCTCGACCGGATCGGTCCTTCGCGTGGGCTGCTGCACGTTTGTATCTTTCCACCCAGGCATTTGAGCGGCTACCGCGCTGTAGGGAGTAACGTCGCGTGCGGACCATCCACCAGACGCGGGAGCGCACGCCGAGTGCGCTGAGAGGACGGCTTGGGGCCGTCGACCGTACGAACCTGACCGGGTAATGCCGGCGTAGGGAGATGAAAATGACCGACACCCTTTCCACCACCGCTCCTTCGGTTACCACCGGCCCGATCGCCGGCAGCACCAAGGCTTACCGCGAAATCGAGGGCGTGCCCGGAGCGCGGGTCCCCGTCCGGCGGGTAAACCTGTCGACCGGGGAACACTTCGACCTCTACGACACTTCCGGGCCCTACACCGATCCACACGCGGTGATCGACCTGGCAGTGGGCCTGCCCGCCCGGCCGGGAGTGGTCCGCGACCGCGGCACCCAGCTGCAGCGCGCCCGCGCCGGCGAGATCACCGCCGAGATGGCGTTCATCGCGGCCCGCGAGGGAGTGGCCGCCGAACTGGTGCGCGACGAGGTCGCGCGCGGCCGCGCGGTGATCCCGGCCAACCACAACCACCCCGAGATCGAGCCGATGATCATCGGCAAGGCCTTTGCGGTCAAGGTGAACGCGAACATCGGCAACTCGGCGGTGACGTCGTCGATCGCCGAGGAGGTCGACAAGATGGTGTGGGCCACCCGGTGGGGCGCCGACACCATCATGGACCTGTCCACCGGCAAGAACATTCACGAGACCCGCGAATGGATCCTGCGCAACTCGCCGGTGCCGGTCGGCACCGTGCCGATCTATCAGGCGCTGGAGAAGGTCAACGGTGATCCGACGCTGCTGACCTGGGAGATCTACCGCGACACCGTGATCGAGCAGTGCGAGCAGGGTGTGGACTACATGACCGTGCACGCCGGCGTGCTGCTGCGCTACGTGCCGCTGACCGCCAAGCGGGTCACCGGCATCGTCAGCCGCGGCGGGTCGATCATGGCGGCCTGGTGCCTGGCGCATCACCGGGAGTCGTTCCTCTACACCAACTTCGAGGAGCTCTGCGACATCTTCGCGCGCTACGACGTGACGTTCTCGCTCGGCGACGGGCTGCGGCCCGGGTCGATCGCCGACGCCAACGACGCCGCGCAGTTTTCCGAACTGCGCACGCTCGGTGAACTCACCAAGATCGCCAAAGCCCATGGCGCGCAGGTGATGATCGAGGGCCCCGGCCACATCCCGATGCACAAGATCGTCGAGAACGTGCGGCTGGAAGAGGAGCTGTGCGAGGAGGCGCCCTTCTACACGCTGGGCCCGCTGGCCACCGACATCGCGCCGGCCTACGACCACATCACCTCGGCGATCGGCGCGGCCATCATCGCCCAGGCGGGCACCGCGATGCTGTGCTACGTGACCCCGAAGGAACACCTGGGGCTGCCCGACCGCAAGGACGTCAAAGACGGCGTGATCGCCTACAAGATCGCGGCGCACTCCGCCGACCTGGGCAAGGGCCATCCGCACGCCCAGGAGCGCGACGACGCATTGAGCAAGGCGCGCTTCGAGTTCCGCTGGAGGGACCAGTTCGCGCTGTCCCTGGATCCCGACACCGCGCGGGAGTACCACGACGAGACGCTGCCGGCGGAACCCGCCAAGAGTGCCCACTTCTGCTCGATGTGCGGGCCGAAGTTCTGCTCGATGCGCATCACCCAGGACGTCCGCGACTACGCCGCCGCGCACGGCCTCGACAGCGAAGAGGCGATCGAGGCCGCGATGAACGAGAAGTCACGGGAGTTCGCCGAGCACGGCAACCGGGTGTACCTGCCGATCACCCAGTGAGCTACCTGCCGCTCGCGCCGCCGGGCACCACGCCGCTGCGCGTGCTGACCATCGCCGGATCGGACTCCGGGGGCGGCGCGGGCATCCAGGCCGACATGCGCACGATGGCGCTGCTGGGCGTGCACGCCTGCGTCGCCGTCACCGCCGTTACCGTGCAGAACACGTTGGGCGTCAAAGGATTTCACGAGGTTCCCGACGACGTGGTGGCCGCCCAGATCGACGCCGTGGTCGGTGACATCGGCATCCAGTCGGCGAAGACCGGGATGCTCGCGTCGTCGGTCATCGTCACCTCGGTCGCCGACACCTGGCGCCGGCTCGCGCCGGGCGTTCCGCTCGTCGTCGACCCCGTCTGCGCCTCTATGCACGGGGATGCCCTCCTGGCACGAGAGGCGCTGGATACCCTCCGCGGCCAACTCTTTCCGCTGGCCACCCTGGTGACGCCGAACCTGGACGAGGTGCGGCTGCTGGTGGACGTCGACGTCGTGGACTCGGCCTCGCAGCGGGCGGCGGCGAAGGCGCTGCACGCGCTGGGCCCCCGCTGGGCGCTGGTCAAGGGCGGGCACCTGCGGTCGTCGGAACGCAGTTGCGACCTGCTCTACGACGGCGCCGACTTCTACGAGTACGAGGCCCCGCGGGTGCCCACCGGCAACGACCACGGCGGCGGGGACACGCTGGCGTCCGCGGTCGCCTGCGCGCTGGCGCACGGGTTCACCGTGCCGGACGCCGTCGGCTTCGGAAAGCGTTGGGTCACCGAGTCCCTGCGGGCCGCCTACCCGCTGGGCCACGGCCACGGTCCGGTCTCTCCCCTGTTCCGGCTGTCATGATTGCCCTCGATCAGATCGCGGGTGTGGCACACCGACCCGAGGACGATCCGCACGGCGTCGTGGTGCTCACCCACGGCGCGGGCGGCAACAGGGAATCCCCGCTACTCCAACAGATCTGCGACGAATGGGCGCGGCGGGGCTGGCTCGCGATCCGGTACAACCTGCCCTTCCGGCGCCGCCGCCCCACCGGTCCGCCGTCGGGCTCGGCGGCGACCGACCGGGCCGGCATCGCGGAGGCGATTACCCTGTGCCGGGGCCTCGCCGGCGGCCCGCTGCTCGCCGGCGGCCATTCCTATGGCGGCCGGCAGACGTCCATGGCGGTCGCCTCGGGCGACGCGGTCGTGGACGCACTGACGTTGTTCTCGTATCCGGTTCACCCCCCGGGCAAGCCGGAACGCCCCCGCACCGAGCACCTGCCCGACATCCGGGTGCCCACCGTGTTCACGCACGGCACTTCGGATCCCTTCGGGAGCACGGCCGAAGTGCGCGCCGCCGCCGCGCTGATCGCCGCCCCGGCCGAGGTCGTCGAGATCGCCGGAGCCCGGCACGACCTGCGCTCGAAGACCCTCGACGTGCCGGCGCTGGCCGTCGACGCCGCGCTGCACCTGCTGGCGCCCGGCCTACCCCGTCACCCGGGATAGCGCGAGTAGCACGCGTCCGTCTTGCCCCCGACGCCGCCGCGGAACGCGGCGATGCGGGTGAAGCCCGCCGGGACCGAGGTACCGTCGGCGTCGCTGGCCACAAGGTGATTGGTGAGCAGACCGGCGACCGCCTCGTCGAGATCGCCGGCCGTCAGGACCAACTGTTTATGGGACGGCAGGTCGATCGGTTCGGCCATCTTGCGGTGCACCACCCCGGTCAGGCACGCGGTGCGCAGCGCGGTCCACGGGCTCTGCATCGCCAGGCCGCGTTCGTGCTGGACCGCGAGCGCGTACCTCGACATCACGACCGAGAGGGCGGTGTCGTCGCCCTGCGGCAGCGTCTGTTCCTTCTCGTCGGCGACCTTGCCCAGCGCCGCCAGCGCCGGCAGGTCCACCACGATGGTGTTGGTGGCCGGGCAGTAAGACGCCGGCGGGCTGGGTTTGGCGTCGGGGCAGTCGGCCGGCCGATAAGACAGCGTCGGCGGGGTGTTCGGGGTGAGGATCTGTCCGAGCAGTTCCATCAGGGTCGTCAGGGTGTCTTCATTGATCGGGACCTCGCCCGTCTCCGGGTCCCCGCCGGGGTCGACCCGCAGCGCGTTCGGCAGGTCGCCGCGGCGCTGCTCGATCTCCTTCTTGTTGATGCTCGCGCACGCCGAGGCGCCGTTGATGAAACCCATCTGGAAGGCGCTCACCCGGTCCAGCGCGGAACCGTGCTCGTCGTCGTTCTCCGTGTCGGTGTCCATCACCGGGTCGCGGGTGGTGATGATGCCCGCCAGCACGTGGTCCAGCCCGTCGGCGGTGCTCAGCGTGAAGCGCGGTGACTTGCCGTCCGCGACCCAGAACAGGTAGACGCCGGCGAAGCAGTCGGCCTGTTGCTCGCGGACGATGGTGGGGTCCCTGCGCGTCACGAGTTTCGCCATCTGCTGCAATGCGTGGCCGAACTCGTGCGCGAGCACCGCGTTGACGGACATGTCACCGAAATAGCGTTCCGCGACGGGCATGAATACGCCGCGGTCCCAGGCGATCAGGTTGCAGCGCGAGGTGTAGAAGGCATTGACAAGCTTGTAGGTGTCGTTGTGGCAGACGATCGGGCTGTCGGGGTCTTTCGAGTTGTAGGACACCAGCTTGCCGACGGGGACGAAGGTCCCCTTCAATGACTGGCTGTACACCGATTTCCAGTAGTCCTCGATGTCGTTGACCGACAGCAACGACAGCTTGTCGATCGGACCGTTGTCGGTGTTGACCACCGTGCCGTTCGGGCTCGGCGCGTTGGTACGAATCCCGCTCGGCCCGTTGGTGGCGGGCAGGCCCGCGACGCGGAACGGGTCGTTGAGCATCGACAGAGCCTGCCCGTCGACGAAGGTGGCGCATCCCGCCACCACGAGTGCGCTCGCGGCCCCGGCGAAGGCGGCCTTCAAACGTCGACTGGGCCCGCGCTCATTCATGACCTACCTCGTCCCGGCCGGGCTGCACGGCAGCATCAAAGGGCGCTTCATTCTAGATCCGGGCGCCTCAGAAGGGTGGTGGGTCGTCGTCGTCGGGTGGGGCGGGCCCGGCTTGGGTTGGTTGCTGACCGCGGTCGACCGCCGGGTATCGGGCCTGGCGGTTGCGGTGGCGTTCTGCGGCGACCTGGTGCGCGCGGTTCTGGCTCCGGGTGCGCTGCCGCCGGGGCATCATCGCGGTGCGCTCCCCGCAGCGCTCGTCGGCGACGACCGCGCGTCGGGGCGGGGTGCCGGTGGGCGCACACAGGCTGGGGAACAGCAGCGCGCTGCCCGGGGTCGTGACGTACGTGTGCCCGTCGGGCAGCCGCCAGATGACCGTGCCGTCGGGCAGCTGCTCGTCGCGCCAGCCCCAGAACGTCTTCAGCAAATGATGCGTCCGGCACAAGGTTTTGAGGTTAGTGGCAAGTCGGGAAACTACCCCCTCAGGAGCAGGGCGCGCACCAGTGGACGGGGGCCCACAGATCGGAGCAGTTCGCTGGCTGGGCGGGAGCGTACCCGTAGCGGCCACCAGAACCAGCGCCCCAACAGGGTAGCGGTGGATGGGATCATCAGCGAGCGCACGATCAGCGTGTCGATGAGCAGGCCCAGCCCGATGGTGGTGCCGCCCTGTTTGAGCGTGTACAGCTCGTTGACCGCCAAAGAGGCCATGGTGAAGGCGAACACCAAGCCGGTCGTGGTCACGACTCCGCCGGTGCCGCCTACGGACCGGATGATGCCGGTCTTCAGTCCTGCGCCGATTTCTTCCTTGAACCGCGAGACCAGCAACAGGTTGTAGTCAGATCCCACGGCCAGCAAAATGGTGACTGCGAAAGGCAAGGTGATCCAGTGCAGTTCCAAGCCATAGATGTGTTGCCAAAACAGCACCGACAGGCCGAAGCCGGTCGCTAGCGAGAGCACGACTGTGCCGACGATGACCATCGAGGCGACTAGCGCGCGGGTGATGACCAGCATGACGATGAAGATCAGGATGAGCGCGGCGATGGCCTCGGTCATGACGTCGTATTTGGTGGATTCTTGGATATCTCGGTAAGTAGCCGCCGTGCCACCCAGGTATAACTTCGCACTGGCCAAGGGGGTTTCTTTGACCGCCTCGCGTGCGGCCTTGAGTTCTGCGTCGACGTGGGAGATCGCCTCGGGGCTGGCGGGGTCGATGTTGTGGGTGATGATCATACGGGTGGATTTGCCGTCGGGGGAAACCAGCAGCCTGAGGCCGGTCTTAAAGTCAGGGCTGTCGAACACTTCTGGCGCGATGTAGAAGAGGCCGTCAATTTTTGCTTTGTCGAAGAATTCGCCCATGAGTGTGCTGGTGTCGGTCATGCGGTCCATTTGAGTGATCAGCCCCGAAAAACTGCTGTAGAGCGTGAAGAAGGTAGTCTGCATAGACTTTGCAACGTCGATGATCGGCGGTATCAACGTCACCATCTCTTGTGTTGCGTCAGCGCTTTGTTGGAGGTCCTTGGCCAGCTTGTGGAAATTCTCGGCGAGTTTGTCGAAGCCATCCAACGCGTCGAAGACGGAGCGCAGTGACCAACATATCGGAACGTCGAAGCAGTGCTTTTCCCAGTAGAAGTAACTGCGAAGTGGCCGCCAGAAATCGTCAAAATCTGCGAGATGGTCACGTATTCCATCCGTGATTGCAGCGGTGTCAGTTGTGACGCGAGCGCTGTCGCTAATCGACCCGGATAGTTCCTTTTCCACGGTGTACATGCGCTCTAACGTCGCGATCTGGACGCCGAGGTCATCTCGAGTCAGCCGCAGGATATCGGCCAAGCGGTCCTTCAGATACTGCAGGTTCTCCCGGATCGGGACGGGCTGCATGCCGATCGCGAACGGTATGGTGCCGTGCTCGATGTTGTATCCCAGCGGCCTGGTGATGCTTTGCACCCGCGCGATGCCCGGCACCCGGAAGATACTCGCCGCAATCCTATCCAGGTCGAGCATGTCCACCGGGTTACGCAGGTCGTGGTCGGCTTCGACCAGCAACAGGTCCGGATTCAGCCGGGCATGGGTGAAATGCTGGATGGCGGCACGGTCGCCGACGTTGGACGCTAGGCTCGCGGGAACGTAATAGCGGTCGTCGTAGTTTGTGTGATACCCCGGCAGGGTCAGCCCCCCGACTATTGAGACAACCACAGCGCTGGCAAGGATCGGGGCGGGCCAGCGCACCGTGGCCGTCGCTAGTCGCCGCCACCGGTAAATATTGGTCTTTCGCTTCGCGTCGAGTAAGCCGAACCGCGCGTCGATGGCCAGCAGAGCCGGCATCAACGTCAGCGAGGCCGCGATCACGATGACCAGTGCCACCGCGCACGGAATCGCCAACGTATTGAGGTAGGGCAGCCGGACCAACCGCAGACACAGCATCGCGCCGGCGATCGTTAGCCCGGAACCCAACACGACATGGGCAACTCCACGGTATGTCGTGTAGTAAGCGGTTTCACGGTCTTCGCCGCTTTGACGGGCTTCGTGATAGCGGCCGAGAAAAAAGATCGCGTAGTCCGTGCCGGCCGCGATGGCCAGCGCCATGAGCAGACTGACCGCGAACGTGGTGAAGCCGATCACGTGAAAGTTGCCGATGAATGCCACGATTCCCCGCGCGGTGGCCAGTTCGACAAAAATCACCACCAGCACGATCAGCAAGGTGGCTATCGACCGGTAAGCGATGAGCAACATCAGCGCGGCCACGGCGATCGTGATCGCCGTGCGCTTGGCCAGACCCCGGTCGCCGGCTTCAGTCAAGTCTGTGGTCAGCGGCGCCTGACCGGTCACATATGCTTTGATACCCGGCGGCGGATGAGAGTGCGCCACGATCTGCTCGACTGAGTGCACCGACTCATCCGCCCGCGAGGAGCCTTGGTCGCCGGCGAGGTTGAGCTGCACGTAAGCGGCCTTACTATCGGCGCTCTGCTCGCCGCCCGCCGTGACCAATTCCCCCCAATAGTTCTGCACTTTCTCGACATGCGCGGTGTCGCGCTCGAGCCGGCGCACCAGATCGTCGTAGAAGCGACGCGCCTCGTCGCCCAGCGGTTTGTCGCCCACCAGCACCACCATCGCGACGCTGTCGGAGTCGAACTCGTGAAAAACTTTGCCCATGCGCTTCATCGCGATCAGCGACGGAGCATCCTTAGGCAACAGGCCGACCGAGTTCTGCCGTTCCACCAGATCCAGTCGAGGCACGAAGACGCTGACGACGACGGCGAACACCAGCCAACCCAACACGATCGGCACCGCCAACCGCCGCAACATCCGCGCCGCAAGAGGCCGCTCGGCGTGGCCGCCGCTCATGCGGCTTTATCCAAGCAGAAAACCTGTGCGTCGAAACGGGCTACGGACTGCTGGTCGCGCACCACACCGTTGACCAGAATCCGGCAACCGAGCATGTTGCTGTCCCCTTGTGCCACCACGTTGGCGAACATTCCCGGCATGGTCGTGGTCACGGTGTATGACCACGGCAAGGTGGTGAAACTTGCGCGCTGAGGCTGAGCGTTCTCGTCCAGGTAATTGACCACACCCGCCGTGCCCGGGGGCCCGGTAACCTCGTAAACCACGCGCTTGACGTTGATCGGCACAATCTGCTCGACCGGGCCCACCTCCGCGACTCGGTGCGAGCCGAACACACCCTGCAATCGGTAAGCCACGAAGCCCCCGACGGCCGCAACCGCGACGATCACCAGCGGAATCCACGCCCGCTTGAGAATGCCCAGCAAAGTCGTTGTCCTTCCGGTTCGGGTTGCTGTCACTCCAGGCTGCTACGTTTGGGGCGTTGACCCGAGTACGTCGTCGGTGTGGTCGCGACCAGGCAACGAACCGACCCTTCGCCGTACCGCCGTATCCGCGCTGGGTAGCCCCGCCCATGCTCAGGCCCATCCTCCGCCCGTGTCGATATCAGCAAGCGGCCTAAAACCCTGTTCCCTTCGGCCAAGCGGTCGATTGATGCCACGAGTACATATGGTGGCGAGGAACCGCAGGTCGCGGAAGGGGGAGCTTAACCTAGGAATTTGACACCCAGGACGCCGCGCTGGCTAGCATCGCTTCGTGACCAAGACACTGGGAGAATTTCTTCGGGCGCGCCGCGAGGCGATCACACCCAACCAGCAGCGCCACGGCGATCTTGCGAGACGGCGGCGCACCCCTGGGCTGCGCCGCGAGGAGGTGGCCGTGCGGGCCGGCATCAGTGCCGACTACTACGCGCGGTTGGAACAAGGACGAGAAAACCACCCGTCCGCGCGGATATTGGACGCCTTGGTGATCGCGCTCGGCCTGTCTCCCAGTGAGGCGACCTATCTGTATGACCTCGCGACCCCGCGACACCGCTGGCGGCAGAAGGCCAGTTCGCAGCAAAACCCGGCTGAGTATTTGCTTCTCATCATGCAAGCCTGGACACTCGGTCCGGCCTACATAGTCAACCGCCGGTGCGATGTGCTGGCCGAAAACCCGCAAGCCTCAGAGCTCTTCTCCCAATTCACGATCACAGGGAACGTTTTGCGCTTACTGTTCCTGGATCCCGAGGCGAAAACCCTCTGGGTGAACTGGGAATCATACGTCAAAACCGCCATCGCCACCGTGCACCGCACCGCAGGTATCGATATTGATCAGCCAGATATCACCGATATCGTCCTCGAACTTTCCAAAAAGAGCAGCGACTTCGTCCAGATGTGGAACAGCCACGATGTCAATGTCTCCGACGGCAAGGTCAAGCAGCTCCGACATAGAGACTTCGGTGAGCTTGAGCTTGACTACGAGCTACTTTCAGTTGCGAGCGCGCCAGGACAATTTCTTGTAATCCACAGAAGCATTAAGAACGGCTCTTTCTTCTCGATGGCAGCGTCGCCGAATACGGTGGACAAATAGTCCTAGCGACAAAGGGGCTCATTGATGATGGCGGTCATCATGGTCTTGCCGCGCCGCCGGTCGGGGTGGCTGTAGGCCGCGATGATGCGCTGGTAGACGCCCCAGGTGAGCTGCACGGGGAGGTGGTTGTCGTCGGCGAACACCGCCTCCAGGCGGGTGCGTTGGCGGGCGGTGAGCAGCGGGAATCGGGTGCGCAGGGTGCGGCGCACGCCGTAGAGCGGATCCCTGGTGCGGCCGCGATGTCGCAGGTGGCCTGTTGGACGCGTTGACGGCTCTTCGCAGTTGAGGGTGTAGAGGTGGTCGGCGCGTCGCTGCCGGGATAGGGGTCGAGGTCTTCCGATGATGGGAGTTCTCACACCGCCCATCTGAAAGACCTCGACGTGCCTGACGCTACCTTCGCGTGCCCTGATCTGAGCACATTCTGCCGCCTTGACGAGCTCGGGTTGGAGGTGACCGGACAACGCCTGGAGCCGGACCGGGCGGTGTTGGCTTGCCGGATTATCGACGACGACTCGTGGTGTCGCCGCTGCGGCGAGCAGGGCGCGGTGCGTGACACCGTGACCCGGCAACTGGCTCATGAGCCGTTCGGGTGGCGGCCCACATGCTTGCTGGTCACGATCCGCCGGTATCGGTGCGCCGGCTGCGCTCATGTGTGGCGCCAAGACACCAGCAAGGCCGCCGAGCCGCGGGCCAAGCTGTCCCGCCGGGGCCTGCGGTGGGCACTGGAAGCCCTGGTCTGCCAACATCTGTCGGTGGCCCGAGTCGCCGAAGCGCTCGCGGTGTCGTGGAACACCGCTAACAACGCGGTGTTGGCCGAAGGCCGCCGGGTGCTCATCGCCGATGCGGCCCGCTTCGACGGGGTCGCGGTGATCGGCGTCGACGAGCATGTGTGGCGGCACACCCGTCGCGCCGACAAGTACGTCACCGTCATCATCGACTTGACCCCCGTGCGCGACAAGACCGGTCCGGCGCGGTTGCTCGACATGGTCGAAGGACGCTCCAAACGAGCATTCGCCGACTGGCTGGCCGACCGGCCACAGGACTGGCGCGATGGTGTGGACGTCGTTGCCATGGACGGATTCTCCGGATTCAAGACCGCCACCACCACCGAACTGCCCGAGGCGGCGGTGATGGATCCCTTTTATGACGACGTCTGGGTTCTGCCGACATGGTCGGTGTTGCGCCTGGTGGAGGCGGTGCCCGCAGCCGTGAGGTCGGCATAATCAGAGGGCTTGGAGGAAGGCAAGGAGAGTGTCGTCGGCTGTTTCGTATCGTCCGGCCCGGATTCCGGTGGGTGTCGTCCTCTCGAGCGCGGTCTGCTTGGTCGTCATGTCGGAAAAACGTATCCGCGCTTGACGGCACCAGTGACGACCCAGCATCCAAGCTGTCCCTTCAGAGACTCTTATAACGCATGAGGACGAGCCGACCGTAGTTTGACAGGCCAGTCCTGCAGGCCTTCAGGGGGCGGGGCGCTGCGCCCCGTGCGATGTCGATGAACCAGCCAAAGAAACCAGTCTGAGCCGTCCCGGCGTTTCCGGAGACTCCCGATCTTGGGAGGATCTGGGTTATGGGACGTGTCAGCAAGTACCCCGACGAGCTTCGTGAACGTGCGGTGCGCATGGTCGCTGAGGTGCGCCCGCAGTACCCGTCGCAGTGGGCGGCGATCACGGCGGTCACGGGCATGTTGGGGATCGGCACACCGGAGACGTTGCGGACCTGGATCCGCCGCTCGGAGGTCGATACCGGCCAGCGGCCGGGTGTGACCTCCGCGATGGCCGAGGAGAACAAGGCGCTGCGCAAGGAGATTGCCGAGCTGCGCCGGGCCAACGAGATCTTGAAAGCAGCGGCGATTTTCTTCGGGGCCGAGCTCGACCGGCCCGGGAGACGGTGATCCGGTTCATCGCCGAACACAAGGACCACCAGGTGGCCGGTTCCAACGGCGGGGCCGGGCTGCGCTGGGGTGTCGAGCCCATGTGTGCGGTGCTGTCTGAGCATGGCGTGCCGATCAGCCCGTCGACCTACTACGAGTGGATCAACAAGACCCCGACACGACGGCAGATCCATGACGCCGAGCTGGTCGAGATCATCACCGCGGCGCGGGAAGACAAGAAAAGGGCAAGTTCGTCCAGACGCTGGGGTCACGCAAGTTGTGGATCTGGCTACGCAGCCAGGGTCACGATGTCGCCCGGTGCACGGTGGAGCGGATCATGCGCGAGAACGGTTGGGAGGGCGCGCGGTACGGATCCAAGCACAAGACCACCATCGCCGACGACACTCATCGGCGATACCCGGATCTGGTGGACCGCCGCTTTTATGCCGCGGCGCCAAATCGGTTGTGGGTGGCCGACTTTACGTATGTGTCGACCTGGATGGGATTCGTCTACGTCGCATTCGTCATCGACGCCTACAGCCGCCGGATCCTAGGCTGGCGGGCCGCCAGATCCATGACCACCGATCTGGTCCTCGACGCTATCGAGCATGCGTTCTTCACTCGCGCCCAGGACGGCACCACCAGTCTGCACGGGCTGATTGCGCACAGCGACGCGGGCAGTCAATACACCTCGGTGGCCTTCACCCAGCGGCTCATCGATGAGGGCGTGGATCCCTCCGTCGGCTCGGTTGGCGATGCGCTGGACAATGCGCTGGCCGAGACCACCGTCGGCTCGTTCAAGAACGAACTTATCCGCCGGCAAGGCCCGTGGCGCGACGTCAACCAGGTCGAGCTGGCGACCGCTGAATGGGTGGTCTGGTTCAACACCGAACGCCCCCACGAGTACCTCGACGACTTCACTCCCGAGGCCGTCGAGACGCTCTACTACGATCACAAACGCACCCCACCAAAGGCAGGGTGATTCAACGAATGCAGTCTCCGGACTCACCGGGACGGCTCAGTCAGGCGTTCGCGCTGCAAAAGGGTCAGCCTGCCTAGGCGCGGCCGCATGTACCGAATCAGGATCGCTGACCAGGAAGCGGATGAGCGGGACGGCGTCGTTGGGGGCGGTGCCGTCCATCACCGTGGTGGCGTCGGGTGAGTTTTTGGCGATCTTCGACGGGGGATGGTCGGCTTCAGCACGGCTGAGCACAACGGGTCACCACCGTAACGGCCGTCCCGCTAGTCCTCGGGTGGGCGGGCAAAGCGCCCCTTCCACGAGTTGGCGCAGCATTGGGGTCATGGCCACCATCTCTGGGTAAGTCCGGACGTAGCCCGCGTATACCCCCACGCCGCAACCCACGACGAGCAGCGGTTCGACCATTGCCGATGCATCAATATCCGCAGCGAGTTCGCCGCGCTCAATCGCATCGTTGACGAAGCGTGTCAATACTTTCCGAATGATCCAAAGGGGATCGTTTTCGGTGCCAACCAATTCGGGATGGCGCTGCGATTCGAGTACGCCAGTGACCAAAAACGCAGACCCGGCGAAATTTTCCGAACCGGCTCTCATCGCGGAGATGAACGCCATCAGGCGAGCCACCAGCGAATTCTCGATGTCCGCATGTTTAACACCGGCTCCGATGACGCATTCGTTGGTCTCAACCAGCACTTCCTGATACAACGCTCGCTTGCTCGAGAAGTAGTGGTTGATCGCCGGCCGGCTCAGGTCGGCGCGCGCGGCGATGTCTTGGAGCGTCGCGCCGTCGTAGCCGCGTGCGCTAAACACCAAACGAGCAGCTCGGATAATTCGCTCGCGCGCGTCGCCGGCGGTCGCGGCAGGCGGGCGGCCCGGTCTGCGATTACCCTTTTGCGGCGCCACTACAGTGTGTCATTCGCTCCGGTGCGACATTTAGCGGTTTTGGCGGCATGATGCCAAGTGCGGGTCGTCGCCTCGATCATTCCATGCGAATGCTCATCGATTCCACGCGAGTGTTCAACAAAGGCCGCAGTGGAATTCCGGCTCGCGAATCGGCTGCGCCCCGCGAAGCCAATCACCACTGGCCGATATTGCTTGCGCCCTGGATGAGCCTGACTGGGATCTGCACCACGTGATGCTGCATCGCCGGGATCTGCTGGATGACCAGATCGGCGTCGGCGCGGGATTGCGTCGAGAGCTGTCCCGGATGCTGACTGGGCTCGCACACGAAAACCCTCCCACCACAAAAGATCATCGCCCACTCTATGCGGCAATGCCCATTTTTATGGGTTGATTGTGTTATCCCCTACCTGGCGGCCCCAGACGTATTCGATCGCATACGGCGATCCGGTGTCCAGGTGGTTGTACGGCGCAAGGCTGTTGCCGGAGTCCATCACCAACTCCGGTGCGGGCCACAAGTCGTGGGTGATCGGCTGCCAGCACCCCGGCGCACCGCCGGGCCCACCGCGGGCGTTCACCCGCGGCAAATTTTCGGGGTAGATGTAGGGGTTGGGCGCCCCACCGACCACCCCGGCGACACCGCCCACCAGCGAAGCGATGACGGGCGCCGCGGACACCGGGTTCGCGATCAGTCCCAGCCCGGAGAGCACCTCGGTGTCCATGTTCAACGAGTAGCCGTTGAATCCGCCCTCCGAGGCACCGGTGATGGGCACGATGTCGTGGTAGTTGCGCAGGGCGCAGAACAGTTCGGGGCTGTAGGTGTCCAGCAGCTGCGCCGAGGGCACCAGATCGGCGGCACCGCGCGCCAAATACGGCCCGCCCTTGTTGAACAACTCCGCACCGGTGTTGCCGAACCCGGCCGCCGCCAGCAACGCCTGATCCAAATCCTTCTGCTGGGCATTGATGGTGCGCGAGGTGATCACCGCGTCGTCCAAGAAATCCAACAAATCCGGCGACGCGTTCGCATAGGTATCCCCCAGCGCCGCCAACCGCGCAATATCCCTGCGCGCCTGCGGCATCTGCGGATTCACATCATCAAGCAACGCGTTGGCGTTGGTCACCGACTGACCGAACTTCTCCCCCAGCCCCGTCAACGACTGCGCCGCCGCGCTCAACGTCAAATTCAGCTTGACCGGATCCACCTTCTCCGCGATCGAGGTGATCGTCTGAAACAGCGTGTTGATCTCGGTGGTCACCGAGCGGGCATCGATCACCGTGTGCGTCGAGATCTTCTGCGGCGACGGATTGGCCGGCGTCGTCAACGCCACATACTTACCACCGAACACCGTCGTCGCCTTGATATCGGCGTTCACGTTCGATGGAATCAACGCCAAATACCGCGGATACACCTCCAAGGTGAACTTCGCGGCGGGCTTGCCGTCGCGAACGGTTTCCGAAATCGACCCCACCCGGCCGATCTGCACCCCGTTATAGGTCACCTTCGAACCCGGATCCATCAGCAGCCCGGCGCGGGCGGCGATCATGGTCAGCTGCGTCTTTTCGGTGAAGGCACCGCGGAATTGCCCGTACACCGAGGCTAAAATCACCGCGAGTACGAGCAGCGTCGCGACTGCAATCCACTTATACGGCGGCGTCCGCGGGGCGTTGGTCTGAGTCCTAACCAACAGCACGTAACGCCCTTGGCGCGCAGGTGGTTTGACGATCCCGATGCACCATCGTCGAAACCTTGTTAGTTTCATGAGCGGCGTAGGCGAAATGCCAGCCGGGAGGTTAGTCTGATCGGCTCCTCGCGCAAGTGGTCATACATTTCGCGGTTCATTAGGTCGTCGTCGAGGTATGAGCAGCAGCGAGGCGGGTAATGACGTGGACGCACGCGGCCTTGCTCGACCGGCGGCGGTCGGTGCACGCCACTGGTAATCGCGCGGCCGGTGCGCTTGAAAGCCCGAACCGCACGCGTCCACACGTGAGGCTTGGTTGGCGCAAGCAGCACACTCATCGCGGACCATCGCTCTTCGTCTGCGCGATTTCGCTCGCACAACTCGGAAAGTTCGTTCGACAGCCAGACGACATGGCATGTAGTGGCAGCATCGAGGAGCTTGTGAACCAGGGATCGTTCGGCCCGTTGCCTGACATGAATCCTCCCCCGGGCGCAAAGACGGATATGCATAAGTGGACTACTAGTAGCGCTACACTACTACTAGTAGCGCTACACCACTACCAGTAGTGTTAATTGCGTTGCGGACGGGTCAATCGCCCGATGCAGGCACGATTCGGTGCGGGCCAGGTACGGGCGGGGCTTACGGTGACTACATGGAGCGCGACGCCCTTGAATTCCCCGTCGACGACGATGACGACGTCGACCCACGCCGGCTACGCTCACGGACCCGGCTATTGGATGCGGCCACCGAACTCCTCAGCGCCGGCGGCATCGAAGCCGTCACCATCGACGCGGTCACCAAAGCCTCCAAAGTCGCGCGCACGACCCTGTATCGCCACTTCAGCAGCTCCACTCAACTGCTGGCCGCCACATTTGAACGGCTGCTGCCGCAAGTCCACCCTCCGCCGGGGACGGGACCGTTGCGCGACCAACTCATCGAACTGTTGAGCCGACAAGCCACGCTGTTCCAGGAGGCACCGCTGCACGTCACCACACTGGCCTGGGTCGCGCTTGGCCCAACACCGAACAGCACCCAGGAAACCTACGATCGGCACGCGCTGCGGACACGAATCGTCGACCAGTATCGCCAGCCGTTCGATCGCCTTTTGCAAAGCCCCAAAGCCCGCGCCGACCTCGATGAATTCGACCCGCAGCTGATCCTGTGTCAACTCGTGGGGCCACTCGCGTTCGCTCGACTCACCGGCCTGCGTGCCATCGATCGTCAAGACTGTGAGCGCATCGTCGATGACTTCCTTGCCGCGCACCGCCGCCATGCCGATGAGCCCGCAACGTAGGCCCCCCTCACCCTCCGCAAACCAGCTTCCCGCAGCAGCCGCTCCGGCTACCCGAGTATGGCCAATTCGCCGACCACGAGATCGGCAACGACAGATAGCCCCGGAGGAGACCTGGACGGGTGGCCGCCACGCACCTGCGTCCCGCCGCTGTGCGGAAACGCGTACTGAACCGCGGGCTGACCGCGAACCAATCCGGTAGCGACTGCCGTTTGCACCAGGCGCGCGGCGGTCGGGAATTGGGGCCATATCGGCGCCGATGCGGCCAGGATCAGCTGTACGCCGAGCCGCCCGACGCCGGCGATCTCGTCGAGACACTCGATCGCCGCAAGCGTCTGTCGGGCAGCCATGGTGTCGTCGACGATGATCTGGCCTGGCCCGCCGCCGGCCGCGCTCGCGTTGGTGTCGCCGCTGTGGCTGCCACGTCGATCAGGACGCTCAGTTGGTCGTCGATACGAGTGGTTAGGGTTCGATCCACGCGCTGAGGGTGTCAATCGGGTGAGCAAGCATCCGGCTCCGCTCCGCGTGGTGGTCATCGAAATCGGCCCGTCAAGCCTCGACCAAGGCGCCGTGTTCGACCCGCACCCGGCGGCGGGCCAGATCAGCGAGTTGTCCGGCGTCGCGCTCGCCAGCGATCAACACCTCAAGCATGTCGCGAACCGAGACGGTGTCTAGCTTCTACGCGCCACCGCCGACACTTTAAATCAACGCGTCCTCGAGCAGCTTCTCGAGCCGCTCCCAGTAGCGGGCGCGTTCGCCGGTCAGTCGACCCGTAGCCGGGTGTCATCGTGCAGCCGCCGCGCCGGTGCCGGCACGAACGATGGCCGCAGCACGCCCTTCTGTGAACGTGACCAGCCACACCGCGTCCACCGTGTCGTTGTTCACGTCGCGGACGTTGACCATTTCACTTCGCTTGTCCTCCCATCACATCGATATTTCATGGGGAGGTTGCTGGGGCCTCGGTCGAGGAACCGAAATTCTGACCGGCTGCTCGAAGCAACAGTGCGTGACCCTCCCAGGTCGGGCCCGGCGCCAGGCTAAACCACGGGCCCACAAACCAGAGTGAAAGTCGGCGTCGGTGGGCAACCCGACCACATTTTCACGCCTGCGAGGCGTCGCCGAAGACAACAGGGGCTAAACCGCCCTACCCGGTGGATCAGGTGAGGCTGGGGATGATGAAGTCAAGGACCAGGGCTTGCACGGTGCGACGGGTGGGGGGTCGGCTAGAGATGATGGACCGGAACATTAGGTAGCCGGGAAGTAGGTCCCAAAGTTCGTCGTCGATGGCGGCGCCCGCGATATCACCTCGGTCAACGGCCTGCTTCAGGATGTGCTGGATCAAGGCTTTCCACTGCTCGAGGAACTGATGCCGTATCGCCTCGTTGAGCGCGGCGTTACGCGACACCTCGACAAGCACCGCGCGGATGGTGCTGGCGTGCTGGCGGGCCTGTTGGCTCACCAACTCCCCAAGTTCCAGCAAATCTCCCCGCAGTGTGCCGGTATCGGGCGGGACCACGACCTGGCGGGTCCCCTCGATGAACGCGGCCAATACCAGTTCGGCTTTCGATGGCCATCGCCGGTACACCGTCGCCTTGCTGGCGCGGGCGGTGGCCGCCACCGCGTCCACCGTCAACCGGTCATACCCGTGTTGCTGCAGCAGCCATAATGTCACCGCAAGCAACTCGGCCTCCCGCGGCGACCACGGCGCGGACTCCGCGGGGTGATCGGCAATCCGAGACACAGCGCCCACGATAGAACCGTCGCCGTAGTACAGTCCAGTACCGTACCGTCTAGCGGCTAAAACGTGGTCAGCTGCAGCCTCGTGTGACCCATTCGATTCTCAATGGGTTTGTCAAGCCGCTGCGGCGGTTGGGATTTGGTAGGTGGTGTGGTCGCGCAGCATGGCCCACAGGACGTTGAGGCGTCGGCGGGCCAGGGCTAGGACGGCTTGTCGGTGGTGTTTGCCCTCAGCGCGTTTGCGTTCGTAGTAGGCGCGAGACGCCGGGTCGGTGCGGGCGGCGCTTTGGGCGGCCAGGTAGCAGGTGCGCAGGAGTCGTCGGTGGTAGCGGCGGGGGCGTTTGAGGTTGCCGCTGATGCGCCCGGAGTCGCGCGGTACCGGCGCCAGCCCGCAGATGCCGGCCAGACGATCGGCGGAGTCGAAAGCGCTCATGTCTCCCCTTGTTGCGGCGAGGAATTCGGCGCCGAGGATGACCCCGAAGCCGGGCATGCTCAGGATGATTTCGGCGTGGCGGTGGCGGCGAAATCGTTCCTCGAGCATCGTCTCGGTGTCGGCGATTTCGGTGTTGAGGGTGATCACCTCCTGGGCTAGCCGGGCCACCATGGCGGCGGCCAGGTCTTGTCCGGGCAGCACAGTGTGCTGAGCGTGGGCAGCTTCGAGTGCGGCGGCGGCGACCGCCTCGGCGGTGCGGGCCTTGCGTTTGCGCAGCCAGGCCACCAGCCGCGCGGCGCCCGCGCGACGCAGTGCCTCGGGGGTTTGGTAACCGGTGAGCAAGATCAGCGCAGCCTTGTGTTGACCGTAGTCAAACGCCCGCTCGAGGGCGGGAAAGTACTCCAGCAGCTGAGCGCGCAGCCGGTTTAGCGCTCGGGTGCGATCGGCGACCAGATCAGCGCGCCGAGCGGTCAGGATGCGCAGCTGCACGGTGATCTGATCACCGGAACGCAGCGGCTGTAGATCACGGCGCATCCGGGCTTGATCGGCGATGATCGCCGCGTCTTTGGCGTCGCTTTTCGCGTCGCCGCGATAGGCGCCCGATGCGTAATAGACACTGCGGCCCGGGATGTAGAGCAGCCGCTGGGAGGCGTCCAGCAGCAGCGTGATCAGCAACGCAGCACCACCACCGGCCAGGTCGATCGCCTAGGTGAGGTCGCCCCCATCAGCGAGCGTGGTGACCGCGTTGATCAACTCGTTTAGTGTCGCCATCGTTGGCTACCCGCCGCGAGAGCACCCTCCTGCCATCAACGTCGACGACGACGCAATGGTGCTCTGACTTGCCGGCATCCACACCCGCCCATAGTTGCTGTGGCACAACCACCTCCGTGTTCGTTGTCGGTCTTTGAACCCACCAGACGACCACGCCGACGTGTCCTTACACAGCGATTAGATCGCACCTCTCAATTAGCGGTCGAGTCGTCGCGGGACGCCCGGGCGGCCAATCGATTCGAGCCATCACCAAAGGCAGAATATGGAAAGCCATACCCGACGTCCCTGGGTACTCGAAGCCTACGGCCGACAGCCACGAACACCCTGCAAAAACCGTAAGGAATATGGACCGGATAGAGGCCTCCGTGGTTAGCCCCGGTCATTCATGGGGTGTAGTCGGTTAATACCTTTGAGTGATTCGTCGTTGGTATCGGCGGCAGACATGCTGAGTTACCGGCTGGCGCTGCCTGACACCAGGCACCGGGCTCGGTGATCGACGAGTACAAGCGCGGTCACAACGCGTCCGACACCGGCTTGGGCGAACCGTATTGGCGTCACGCGGCAATCCTTGATGCAGTGACGATCAGCGAATTGACCTCTCTGCCAACACGAGACAACTTGCGGGCTATGGCCGCCGAGATCGGCCGGCCCTATCGTCAGGTCCTCTCGGCGGCGCTGTTCGACACCGGATATCTGACTGCGGCCGAGACGATGGTTCCCCGACCGTACGACGAAGTCCTCTACGACGTGATCGCCGCCCTGACGGAGGCCGCTCATCTGACGAATCAGCCGATGCGTCAACATAGTTCGGGGAAATGGGAACCGGATCGCGACTCCCGCGCAGCGCTACCGATCGACTGGGCCGAGTTCGTCACCCACGCCCTGGCCGCGGCCGCCGTCAACATCGAAGGCACCGAACAAATCCTGGCCGGGCGGCCCGGCTCCTGGGAGGCCGAGCGGGTGCGTCAAACCTTGCAGTCAACTGTCGGCGTCGACGACGAGGATCTCGTACGACAGCGTACCGAACTCGTCGTCATCGGCCTGTGGGTCGACAGAATCTTGCGCGACACCTACGACGACTACCGCAACGCCGAACTGGAACTTTCTCGACGCCAAGACGCCATCCCCCAACCCGATGACCAACCCCCCGGCCCCTTCTCCCCCGACGACACGCGTATCGCCGCAGTGGACTGGATCAGGGTCGACGAGAACGGTTACCTCATTGTGGAGGGTAAAGTCGGCGGGGCACGATCCAGCGGACACCGCACTGCTCGCCGACCTTCACCAGAAGGCCCAGACCAGTAGGCCTACGAGTTGACGACCTCGATCTCTCACTGCACCAAATGACCCGTGAATTCAAGACCTGGGTGAAATAGGCGCAGATGTAGGTCATCGACGGGTCAGCCCCCAGTGAGCCGTCCCGGCGTTTCCGGAGACTCCCGATCTTGGGAGGATCTGGGTTATGGGACGTGTCAGCAAGTACCCCGACGAGCTTCGTGAACGTGCGGTGCGCATGGTCGCTGAGGTGCGCCCGCAGTACCCGTCGCAGTGGGCGGCGATCACGGCGGTCACGGGCATGTTGGGGATCGGCACACCGGAGACGTTGCGGACCTGGATCCGCCGCTCGGAGGTCGATACCGGCCAGCGGCCGGGTGTGACCTCCGCGATGGCCGAGGAGAACAAGGCGCTGCGCAAGGAGATTGCCGAGCTGCGCCGGGCCAACGAGATCTTGAAAGCAGCGGCGATTTTCTTCGGGGCCGAGCTCGACCGGCCCGGGAGACGGTGATCCGGTTCATCGCCGAACACAAGGACCACCAGGTGGCCGGCCCCAACGGCGGGGCCGGGCTGCGCTGGGGTGTCGAGCCCATGTGTGCGGTGCTGTCTGAGCATGGCGTGCCGATCAGCCCGTCGACCTACTACGAGTGGATCAACAAGACCCCGACACGACGGCAGATCCATGACGCCGAGCTGGTCGAGATCATCACCGCGGCGCGGGAAGACAAGAAAAAGGGCAAGTTCGTCCAGACGCTGGGGTCACGCAAGTTGTGGATCTGGCTACGCAGCCAGGGTCACGATGTCGCCCGGTGCACGGTGGAGCGGATCATGCGCGAGAACGGTTGGGAGGGCGCGCGGTACGGATCCAAGCACAAGACCACCATCGCCGACGACACTCATCGGCGATACCCGGATCTGGTGGACCGCCGCTTTATGCCGCGGCGCCAAATCGGTTGTGGGTGGCCGACTTTACGTATGTGTCGACCTGGATGGGATTCGTCTACGTCGCATTCGTCATCGACGCCTACAGCCGCCGGATCCTAGGCTGGCGGGCCGCCAGATCCATGACCACCGATCTGGTCCTCGACGCTATCGAGCATGCGTTCTTCACTCGCGCCCAGGACGGCACCACCAGTCTGCACGGGCTGATTGCGCACAGCGACGCGGGCAGTCAATACACCTCGGTGGCCTTCACCCAGCGGCTCATCGATGAGGGCGTGGATCCCTCCGTCGGCTCGGTTGGCGATGCGCTGGACAATGCGCTGGCCGAGACCACCGTCGGCTCGTTCAAGAACGAACTTATCCGCCGGCAAGGCCCGTGGCGCGACGTCAACCAGGTCGAGCTGGCGACCGCTGAATGGGTGGTCTGGTTCAACACCGAACGCCCCCACGAGTACCTCGACGACTTCACTCCCGAGGCCGTCGAGACGCTCTACTACGATCACAAACGCACCCCACCAAAGGCAGGGTGATTCAACGAATGCAGTCTCCGGACTCACCGGGACGGCTCAGAGCGGTGCTTGGCGGGAAGGACTGACGATGTCAGAAACACTCGATCCTGTGGCGATGGAACTGGATCAACGGCAGCTGGCTGAGCAGCTGCTGGCGCAGGCGAAGGAACAAGGAGTCGAATTGGTCGGCCCCAACGGGCTGCTCAATCAGTTGACCAAGAACGTGCTTGAGACCGCGCTGGACGCGGAGATGGCCGAGCACCTGGGTTATGACAAGCATGACCCAGCGGGCCGTGGCAGCGGCAATTCCCGAAACGGCACCCGGGCCAAGACGGTGCTCACCGAGATCGGGCCCGTCGAGATCGAGGTGCCCCGTGACACCAACAGCAGCTTCGACCCGCAGATCGTCAAGAAACGACAGCGTCGCCTGACCGGTATTGATGAGATCGTATTGTCGTTGACGGCAAAAGGATTGACGACCGGCGAGGTCGCGGCACACTTCGCCGACGTCTACGGCGCCACCGTCAGCAAAGACACCATCAGCCGGATCACCGACAAGGTGGTCGGCGAGATGGCCGAATGGTGCAACCGGCCGCTGGAAGCGGTATATCCAGTGGTCTTCATCGACGCCATCTTCGTCAAGATCCGCGACGGGCAGGTCACCAACCGGCCCATCTACGTGGCCGTGGGGGTCACCTGCGCAGGCGAGCGCGACATCCTCGGGCTGTGGGCCGGCGAGGGCAGCGAAGGCGCCAAGTTCTGGCTGTCGGTGCTCACCGAGATCAAGAACCGCGGCACCGGCGATGTGTGCATCGTGGTCTGTGACGGATTGAAAGGATTGCCCGAGGCAGTCAACACCGTCTGGGACCGAGCGATCATCCAAACGTGCGTCATTCATCTGTTGCGCAACACCTTTCGCTACGCGTCCCGCAAGTACTGGGATCAGATCGCCCGCGACATTCGGCCGGTCTATACCGCGGCGACCGAGGCCGCGGCCAAGGAACGCTTCGTCGAATTCACCGCGAAATGGGGTCCCCAGTACCCGGCGATCATCCGGCTCTGGGAGAACGCCTGGAGCGAGTTCGTGCCCTTCCTGGACTACGACGTCGAGATACGTCGGGTCATCTGCTCCACGGATGAAATCGTCAAGGTGAGCGGTGATTGGTGGCGGGTTTGCGGGGTTGCCAGTGGGCGACGAGGACTTCGTAGGCACGTTCGGCCTGTTCGACGACCGCGTTCTCTTCGTCGCGGCGGTGCTTGCTGTTATAGGTCGCGCCGGGCTGGCGGTAGTTGCCGCGGCGTGACGGCGCCCCGGCGGCCAGTTCGAGCTTTCGGCGCTTGTGGGTGACCAGCCCTGGTCGAGCGAAGGCGTAGTCCTGGTCCTTGGTCACCAAATGCCATGCGAGCACCGTCATCTTGCGGGCGGTGGCCACGATCGCGGTCTGAAATCCGCGTCGGGATTTGATGCGCTGATAGAACGCACGCAAGGGCCCTGGTGCGCGACTGGCCGACCAGGCCGCCTCCACCAGCACACCACGCACATGGGCGCGGCCGGCTTTGCTGATCCGACCGTGCACCGGCGCGGAATTCCCGGACTGGCGCACCTTCGGGTTGAGCCCGATATAGGCCACTAACTTGTCGGGATCGTCGAACCGAGAGAAGTCGCCGACCGCGGCCACAATGGAGATGCCGGCGATCGCATCGACACCAGGGATGGTCATCAACCGGGCCACCATCGGATCGGTGAGCGCTTCTGGGCCAGCTCTCTATCGACCAAAGCGAGTTCATGGGCGTGAAAGTCCAACTGACGCAACAACGCCTGCACGCTGGCGCGTTCATCGGCAGGTAACGGCTGACGCGAGAGCCAGTGCCGACCGGTCTTGCCAAACAAATCCGACACCGGCGGCGTCGGTGCGAGGTTACGGGCCAGGATCGCGTGCACCTGATTCTTCAGCCGAGTCCGTTGACGCACCACGTGAGCACGACGCATCACCTGCCGGCGCAGACTGCGGGTCCGATCGTCGGGCAGCCACACCGGTGGCAGAAAATCCGCTGCCAGCAACTGCGCCAAGATCCGCGCATCGACCTTGTCGGTTTTCACCTTCGCCTCGGCGATCGCCCGCGTCTTCGACGGGTTCGACACCACCACACGGGCCACCAGCGGTGTGAGCAGAGTAGCGATCGCATCGCTGTTTCCGGTGGCCTCCAACGCCACCTCATCATCCGGGCGTAGTTCAGACGCCCACGCCCGCAATGCTTCTGGCGTCACTCCGATCTTGCCTTCGTCGCGGAGGATCCCGTCCTCGACCACCGCCAGCTGCGCGAACTCGCGGTGCACATCCATGCCGACATATCTGACCACCGCCTGGTTCTCCCTTCCGTGCTGATCACTTGGCCGGGGAACCGCTGGGACGGAACGACACCTACGGATACGCGCTCGCAGCGCAGCCGGACAAGTCGCAGGGGCGGCCAACTACTAACACGGGCTCGCAGCCCATCGAGCAAGAACGGCCTGCCCATACGTGTTCCCCGAAGGCCCCTGTTCCGGACGGTCGCACCGTATGCCTAGTACGTCTGACCAGGCAAGACAGAACCACGTGGGCCTCCACCCCATTTCATACCGGGTACCAACGCCGTGGAGTCGATCAACGCCCGCTACCGGCGCGCGATTCGCGCCCGCGGGCATTTCCCTACCGACCAAGCTGCCCTGAAATGCCTGTATCTCGTTACCCGATCACTAGATCCGACCGGGCGAGGTAGGGCACGATGGGCAATGAGGTGGAAGCCCGCACTCAACGCGTTCGCAATCACCTTCAACGGCCGGATCACCCCGACCGGCAACTAACAAATGCCAAGGTCGGATCCACCGTTAAATAGCAGTAAAGAAAGTCCTCACGTGCGAGGTCAGGGCATGTGTCCCACGGTGGCCGGCGGTCTGGCCCGGCTCTGGTCGCCGCGCGAGAGGCGCAAACGCCGTTGGCCTGGCGGTGGCAGGCGCGAACACGGCCGGTGTTCTCACTGAGTGGTGGGCGCTGGTCTGGTGCTCGGCGGCGGACGCAGGGCGCAGTGGAGCGACCGGCGCGGACGGGAGCGCCAGCGGACGGAAGCGAAGGGAGCGCAGCGAAGCCCGGAAGGTAGCCGCCGAGCTGTCGCTTGTGCTCAACGTGTGGTGAGGAGTTCGATCAGGGTGTCGGCGTTGCGGCCGAGGTGGTCGAGGGCACTGCTGCCCTTGGCGGCGGTGGCCTGGGATGGTGAGCCGATGACGCCGGTGGGCGTGTAGGCGTGGATGCCGAGGCTGGTGAGGTAGCGGCGGTCGTTGGCTGTGTGGTCGCTGGTCTGCCAGCCGTCGCGCAGGTAGTCGGGATGGGTGGCGAGCAGGATGGAGGTCTCTAGTTCGCCGGCGTGCATGTCGTCGTGGTTGCTGCTGTGGATTCCTGCGGCGGTGCGGGCTTCGGTCCAGTCTTCGCGGCTGGGGTAGAGCCCAACCTTGACGGGGTTGTTGGGGTGGTTGGCTTGTTGGACGACGTTGGTGAGTACGGCGTTGCCGCCGTGGCCGTTGACGACGATCAGCCCGGCGATGTTCTGCTGTGCCAGCGATTCGATGATGTCAGCGACGATCGCGGCCAAGGTGGTGGCGCTGATGCTGATGGTGCCGGGGTAGGCGGCGTGTTCGTGGGAGCAGCTGAACGCGACCGGTGGTAGCTGAAATACGTTGTGGTGCTGATTGATTGCGGATGCGATGGCAGTGGCGATGAGGGTGTCGGTGCCCAGCGGAAGGTAGGGGCCGTGTTGTTCGAATGAGCCGACCGGCAGCACCGCGACCGTGTGGGTGGCCGCGGGGTCGGTGGTGGTGGTGGTGTCGGGGATGATTCGACGGCTCACGGGGTGACTCCTTGGGTGGCGTTTTTGATGCGGCCGGCGAGCTGTTGCAGGATCGGGTCTTTGTTTCGCCGTCGACGGTCTCGCACGATTGTGCCTGCCCTGGCCAGATGAATCCTGGCTCGCTGAGGGCGCGGCCAGGTAGCCCGGGATCGCTGCGGCGGTCAGTGCCAGTGCTTGCTGGTATTCGCCGGTGGCGATGTAGGCGTGCAGGAGTCGCATATCGGCCACGGTCTGATCGCGGTGCTGCTGTGATGTCCAGGCGTGATGGTGCCCGGCGAGCAGGGTTAGGGCTTTATCCGGGTCACCGATGCGCAGGTAGCCGGAGGCGATCTCGCTGGCGACGTAGGCGCCGTGGGCATAGATCGCATGATCATGCGGGTGGGGTTGCAGGTCACCGAGTTCGAGGGCTGCGGCGGCGTAGCGATGAAATCCCCGCTCATTGTGATTGGCCAGCTCGGCAAGGGCCTGTTGGCGGGCGATGCTGGCGGCCAGGCGACCCACGTCGTGGCCGTCGATGAGGTCGGCGGCATCGGTGGCCAAGGCGGTGGCCAGGTCGGGGTTGGTGCGGGTGAGAATGTTGGATTGGCGCATCAAGATTATGGCGTTGAATGGCGGGCCGGCCGTACGTAGGTGCAGGGCTGCGGTGTGGGTGAGCTTCTCCGCGGCGGCGTGATCTCCGAGGTCTTGGGCGATCCACCCGGCAACTTCGGCGATAGCCCCAGCGGCGCGCCGCATCTCTGCCTTGACCTGCGAGGGTGCGTGGGCAATCAGGGATTCGATGGTGACCAGATCGGATTCCACCAGGGGGCGGGCGTGTTGGGGGCCGAAGGTGTGCTCAGCTTGGATGTGGGCATGTTGCTGGGCCTCGATGACGGCGAGTACGTCACGGTCGACGGGTAGTTGTATCAGCAGCGGGTGCGGCAGCTCGGTGGCGATCGGCACGCTGAACATTTCGTCGGGTTCGACGCCGAACACCGCGGCCAGGTCTTCACGCCACAGCGGGCCGAGCATTCCGGTCCGCTCGATCTGGGCGATTTTTTGCCGCAGGGATTCCCGCGCGGGCAGGTCGGGTCGCCGCGTAGCTTGCGCACGTTTTCGACCTCGATCGCCAACTCACGCAAGCTGTAGCCGTAGCGTTTGCGGGCTTGGCTGAGCCGCTGCGCATTGAGTGCCCGGATCGGGTCGACTGCGGCCATGGCTTCGATCATGCCGCATACATCAGCGCAGGTCAGCTACGTGTGCGCGTGTGCGGTCATCACCAGTATCACTGCCTGTCACTTCCGGGCGCATCCGGGATGGCGCTGTCCTTGAGTCGCGGCCGAACAGACCGCGCCAACACCGCAAGGAAGGACAGCAATCCATGAAGTTACGTATCGACACCACCGGGGTGACGTTCCTCTGTACTCGGATTCCCGAGCAGCGCACGAATTTCGACACCGGTGCACCGCGCGTGGACAAGGCCACCGGGCAGGCGTTGTGGCAGGTGCAGCTGATCGCCCTGGACGCCACCGGCGGTGAAGTGCTGGCGGTCACCGTGGTCGGGGAACCGAAAGTCGTTGTCGGCCAGCCGGTGTCTGTGACGGGTCTGGTGGCGTTGCCGTGGTCGCAAGACGGCCGCTCGGGCATCGCGTACCGCGCCGAAGCCATCACCGCCACCGACCTCGCCACCGTCAAGACGGGCCAGCAGGCCCGGTAACCGCAGGCCGGCCCGGCAGCCCCGCGACAGCGTGCGCCTATGGGCTGCCGGGCCGACGCTCCCGCCCCTTCTTTCCCCGTCGTAAGTGAAGGCAGACCGTCATGTCGAATAGTCCAAACCGTAAGAACCACAACAACAATCCATCACCCGATGATGACTGGATCGGCGAGCTGATCGTCGGACTACTCAAAGCCGCCGGGTATCTGCTGTGGTGGGCAATCCTGTTTCCCTCCCTGAGCATTCCCACCGTCGTCGCCATCTGGGTCGGTTTCAGTCACGGCGCCCGAGCCGGCGTTTTGACCGCCGTTGTGGAGGCCGTGGCATACCTCGGCTGGTGGGTGTGCCAGCCGGCCTCATTCACCCGGTGGGTCAGCGCTCCGCTGCGGCAGCGTTTCTGGGCGTGGTGGCGTTATCACCGCAACTGGGAATCGGTCTGCGCCCTGCACGGCCTGACCGCCAAACTGGGTGAACGCACGTTGGTGCCTGCCCTGCAATCGGTGCGGATCGGCCATCACGCCGACGTGCTGATCGTCAAGGTGGTGACCGGCCAGTCGATTGCCGACTGGCAGAAACGCGCCCTCGCACTGGCGGCGACCTGGGACGCGCAGCGGTTGACGATCCGCGCCACCACGCCGGGCCAGCTGCGGATCATCATCGGCCGCGGGGATGTGCTCGGCCAGCCGATCGCGGTGCCCATGCCAACCCCGGGTTCGGCGGTCGATCTGGGCGCGGTGCGGGTCGGGGTCACCGAATCGCGGCGCTGGTGGCACCTACCGGTGTTGGGCCAGCACATCCTGGCCGCCGGTGCCACCGGAGCCGGCAAAGGCTCGGTGTTGTGGTCGCTGATCGCCGGGCTGGCACCCCACGTTAAAACGGGGCGGGTGCGGTTGTGGGTGATCGACCCCAAAGGCGGCATGGAACTCGGTGCTGGCGCGCCGCTGTTCGCCCGGTTCTGCTACCACACCGGTCAGCCCACCGTGGAACTGCTGCGCGAGCTGGTGAAGCTGATGCAGACCCGCGCCACCCGGCTGCGCGGGCACACCCGCCTGCACACCCCCGCCCTCGCTGAGCCGTTGATCGTGCTGATCATTGATGAGATCGCCGCGCTGACCGCCTATGTCACCGACCGCAAACTCCGCGCCGAGACAGAACAACTCCTCGGCCTGCTGTTATCCCAAGGGCGTGCGGTCGGGATATCGGTGGTAGCCGCGGTGCAAGACCCGGCCAAAGACACCCTGCCGGTACGGCAGTTGTTCACCGTGCGGATCGGGCTGCGGATGACCGAGGCTACCCAAACCGCCATGGTCTTGGGCCAAGGAGCCCGCGATGCCGGCGCCGAATGCGACCTGATCGCTGATACCACCCCCGGCATCGGGTACGTGATGATCGATGGCACCGCCGACCCGATACGGGTCCGGGCCTTTCACGTCACCGATCGCGATATCACCTTGTTGGCCCGCACCTTTCGGGCACCGCGTTCAGGCGAACAGGGAAATCGGTGAAGACCGTAACGACGCAGAGCCCGGTGATCGTGCTGCCGGGCCTGCCGGCCACCATCGATGCCGATGCGGTGGTCACCCAGATGTGCCGGCGCGCCTCCTCACCCGGTTTCGGGTCGTGGTGGCGGCGAGTGGAATCGGTCGGTTACTGCGCCCACCCGATCCAGCTGCTCGGTGTCGACACCGCCGGGCGTCAGCACACGGTGTGGACGCGCTGCAACAACCGCCGTCACGCGGTGTGCCCGTCATGCTCAGACCTCTACGCCCGCGACACCTGGCAACTCGTGCACGCCGGAGCCGCCGGCGGCCACCACGACATACCCGTCGAGGTCGCCAACCGTCCGCAAGTGTTCACCACCTTGACCGCCCCCAGCTACGGGGCCGTGCACAACGCCACCGGAACTCCGTGTCACGCCATACCCAACAGGTCGGCGGGCCGCTGCCGGCACGGAAACTGCCTGCGCTGCACCATAATCCACAGTGTCGATGACCCTCTGGTGGGCCAACCATTGTGCGCGGACTGCTACGACTATCTGGGACATATCTTGTTCACCTGGCATCTGCCCGAGCTGTGGCGGCGGTTCACCATCGCACTACGGCGCGCCGTGGCGACGCACCTGAAAACAGTTGGCGTCAAGCCCGGCTCGGTGCGGGTCAGCTTCGTCAAAGTCGTTGAATTGCAAGCCCGCGCCATACCCCACATCCATGCCCTGATCCGCCTCGACCCGCCACCCGCCACCAACGACACCACGAAATCAGGTGACCACGATCGTCACGGCCCGCCGCCCGCGGGTGGCAGGTTGTCTCGTCCGGTAGCCGAGCAGCATCCCGGCTGGTCGTCAGCGATCACCGCCGCCGAGCTGGCCGCCTTGATCCAACACGCTGCCAGTCGCGTCAGTATCGACGTGCCCGCCGGCGACGACGATTACGCCAACCCGGGCGGGTGCGCACGGTGCGGTTCGGCACCCAAATTGATACCCAACCATTGACACCCGAACCAATAACCGCAAGCGATTCCGAAGTCGACGACACCGCAGTCGCTTCGGCCTCGCGGTTGTCGCCGCGCAGGGTTGCGGCATATCTGGCGAAATACGTCACCAAATCCCTGCACGACTTCGGCATCACCGCGCGCCGGCTGTCCGCAGAAGCGATCGGCGAACTCGACGTTACTGAACATGTGCGGGCCATCCTGTCCACCATCGCCGGACTCGCCGAACACCCAGCGTCCGCGGGTCCGTCGTTGGCGGGGATTGGGCGCTGGCTGCACACCCTGGGCTACCGCGGCCACATCACTACCAAATCGCGGCGCTATTCGACCACCATGGGTGCCCTGCGCGCCGCCCGCGCCACCTGGACCCGTAACCAGATAGCCAAACATTCAGGGCGACAGGACGATACGCAATCCGCCCATTTCGCTGACGACGTGACGGCGAGCACCGGCAGGCAGCAGCAACCGATCGACACCGATGAGATGCTGTGGGAGTTCGACCGCGCCGGACACGCCAGCGCCGGTGACCGCGTCCTGGTCATCTCCGCAGCCCTGCGCCACATCAGCGCCCGCATCACCGGTATCACCGAATCCCGGACTGTCTCCACCCGCATCTCGCCGCCACCACGCGGGGCAGGGTGATGGCCACGACGCCCGCGGGCGGCGCCGCCAACAACCACGATGCCGGCGCGGTCCCGCTGCACGAGCGCCCGGAGTTCATAGCCTGGCTGACCGCCTCATGTGAACGCCAAGCCCTATCCGTCACCGTCACCGACCCCACCACCCTGGCTGCCATCGCAACCCTCCTGCGCTGAGCACGCAAAGGCACCGTACCGTCACCGGCCAACCGGATAGACGACGAAAGTTATTTCAACACAACCCTTCCCGGCGATAAGAGCATTCCTGGTGTCTGGGCTGGTGGGCCGTCCAGGCTCGAAGCTGGCTTCGACCGCGTGCGGCTTTGGCCTTGACGGCCCACCAGCCCAGACACACACTCGGCACTCGCCAGGGAGCATCCGCGACGCCGAAAACCTAGATGCGCCAATGGGGTTGCACGCGGTTAATGTCGAGACTGCGGGAACCGGGGGTGCCCGGTGCGATCACCGCGTGATCCAGGATCGATTTGACGATGCTCCGCTGGCGTTCCACGTCGAGGTCCGGCCATTGGCCGCGCAACGCCCCGCCGGTGCCCGCCAACTCATAAACCTCACTGGTATCGGTGGCCTCAGCGATGTCACGCCTGGCCTGCTGGATGCGGCTGGTGATCGGGTCGCGGGCCGCGATCCACTCCCGCGCGCTGATCGCGCCGTCGGCATACAAACCGGCCAGCTCATCGAGGCGCGTTTGATCGGCCTCCACGGCCGCCGCCAACGCAGCCACATCATGATTAGGGCTGGCTTTGCCGGCCAACACCTTCGCCAGATCCCGAGAATCCAGGCGGGTCAACACCGCATCAGTCAACAAAGCCTCAACCGGTTCGGCGACCACCGTCAGCCGACCACAGCCGCCATGATCGGGTCCTTTCAGACAAACATAGCGGCGCACCCGATGATCGGGATTACTGTGCCGGGCTTGCGAATACAGCCGATTACCGCAACGCCCACACCGCAGCATCCCTGACAACACATATGTGCGCGCCGCCCGCGTCTTGGTCACCGACCGCGCCGCGATACGCGCCAAGATCCGGTCCCGCTCCGCCGGCGTAATGATCGCCGGCCATTTCGCAGGCCCGATCACCTCACCACGATGCTCCCGCAGCCCGGCGATACGGCCCGAGCACAGGATCTGGCGCACCGCCGAGGTCTGCCACGACTTGGCCACCGCCGGGGAAACGCCGGAGTCGTTGAGCCACACCGTCAACGACAACAACGACTGGCCCGCCAAGTAGCGGTCCACCATCTCACGCACCACCGCCGCCTCCGACGTCCGCAGCGTGATCTTGTCGTCCTCGTAGCCGAACGGGCGCACCGAGCCGTGCGGTAGTCCCTGTTCGGCGTTCTGCAACATCTTGCGGCGAATACGTGCGGACTTGCGCCCGGACTCCTTGGCGGCGAACGCGGCGAAAATCCGGGCCATGAACAACCCGTCATCGTTACCCAGGTCAATATCGGCGGTCACGGTAGCCACGTCTCGCACACCCACCGACTCACACAAAGCGACAAACTCTTCCAACTCCACCGGTCGGCGATGCAACCGGTCCAAGTTGTAGACGATCACCGCATCCCGCGCCCCTGATGCCAGATCGGCCAGCATCCGCGCATACTGCCGACGCGGCTTGCCCGAGAACGCCGACACATCGTTATCGACATACTCATCGCCAACCGGCCAACCGCGGTCAGCAGACAGCTTGCGGCAATCCTCCAACTGCCGCGCCACCCCCAACCCGGTGCCCTCCACATCAGCCGAGATACGCGCGTAAATCGCCGCCGACCGCACCCCAGCCCGCTGACCAGCGGATTTCATCTTCGCCATGGGGGTATATTAGCAGCATCTAACCTTGGACGGGTGGGTGGGCCCGGCTGGGTAGGCGATGGTGTGGTCGATGTCGGTGAGGTCGGCGGGGCGGTCGCAGCCGGGGAAGCGGCAGGTCAGGTCGCGGCAGCGGACGAACCGGGCCAGCGCGGCCGAGGGCCGGTAGCCCGGCTCGGCGGGCGCCCCGGCGGCCATCAGTAGGGGGCTGACGCGCGCGCCGGCGCGGGCCAGCTCGGCGATCAGCGCGGCGGGCAGGGTGGCCCCGCCGGTGAGGTGGGCCGCGGGCGGCAGTGGTGTTGGGGGGCCGGGTTCGGGGTCGGGGGCCAGCGCCTCGGCCAGCGTCATCTCGGGGGTGAGCGGTCGGCGCTCGGGTTGGCCGGAGGTGTGCGGGTCGGGCGGGGCGGTCAGGGCGGCGGCATCGGCCACCACATGGATGGTCACCGCCGCGGCGCGCGGGTCGACCTCGGAGCGGGCGGGGCAGTCGGGGTTGGCGCAGCCGCACGCCAGGGTCTGGGCGCCGGCGGCCAGGGCGCCCAGGGCGTCGGCGCGGCGCTGCTCGACGGTGCGCGGATCGTGGTCGCAGACCTGCCGGGCCAGCTGGGTCAACCGGCGGTCGAGCACGGCGGCGTCGGTGGCATACAGCGACCCCCACAGGCCCGCGGTGCCCGACGCGTCGTCGGCAGGGGTGATCGAGACGTGGCGGCCGCGGGCCCCGGCGCGGTAGCGGCGCACCGCGGCGGGGTCATGGCGGGACACGATGGCGTCGATGCGCTGGCCGGCCTTGGCCACCGAAAGCGGACCGAACTGCGCGGCATCCTCGCCCAGCGCCTCATCGACCAGACGCAGGGTGTCGGGGTCTTTGATCAAGTCGGTGTGCCACACGATCGCCGAGGCCAGCCGCACACCGATCACCCCGCGGGCCAACAACGCTCCCACGCGCGACAGCCGGCTGCGCAACGCCACCGCCAGATACATCTGCCCCGAGGCCATCGCATGGCTGACGTGCCCGGCCGCGGCCACCTCGGCGGCCATCGCGTCCCAGTTGTCACACGACCAATGCGCGGATTCGGTCGGCCCATCGGCGTGCCGCACCACGAACTCCGCGATCGCCGCCAACCGCCGCGCCGCGGCCCTCGCCTCGTCCCGCGCACCCGCCCCGATCATCGCCGCCAGCTGCCCATCGGTCGCCGACCGCAACTCCGAAACACTCAAGGTGTCGCACATGTGTTCGAAAATAGTCGTCAGCGGCGACACCCGAGGCCGGCCCGTCGCCCGCCTGTGGACGAACTCCCAACTGTGGATAACCCGTGCGAGTAGCCTGACCGCCGTGGACTATGCGGCCGCATTCCTCGACGAGAACCGCGCATTTTCGGAACTGTTCCGCGACATCGACGAGTCCACGCCGGTGCCGACCTGCCCGGAGTGGAACCTCAAGCAGCTTTTCCGGCACGTCGGCCGCGGGCACCGCTGGGCGGCGCAGATCGTGCGCGACCGGCTCGACGAAGCCCCCGACCTCCGCGCCGTCGAGGGCGGCAAGCCCCCGCCCGATCCGGCCGACGCCGTCTCTTGGATGCAAGGCGGCGCCCAGCGCCTGGTCGACGCCGTCGAGCTGACGGGCCCCGAGACGCCCGTGTGGACGTTCCTCGGGCCCCGTCCGGCGAACTGGTGGGTCCGGCGCCGGCTGCACGAAACCGCGGTGCACCGCGCCGACGCCGCCTTCGCGCTGGGCGGTGAGTACACCCTCGCCCCCGACATCGCGGCCGACGCCATCACCGAGTGGCTGGAACGGGTCGCGATCCAGGCCGGGGCCAACGGCGCGCCACTGCCACTCGAACACGGGGACACCCTGCACCTGCACGCCACCGACCCGAACCTGGGCGAAACGGGCGAGTGGACCGCCCGTGCCGACGGCGGCAAGATCGCCTGGGCGCACGAGCACGGCAAGGGCAGCGTGGCGCTGCGCGGCGCTGCCACCGAGCTTCTGCTGGCGATGCTGCGCCGAGTGCCGGTCGGCGACACTGGCATCCAACTCTTCGGCGACGACGCCGTCTGGCGGACCTGGCTGGACCGAACGCCGCTGTGAGGACCGCGGACACACGGTAACTTGCTGACCATGACTACATCGGAGATCGCCACCGTCCTGGCTTGGCACGACGCCCTCAATGCCGCCGACCTGGACACTCTGGTGGCCCTGTCCAGCGACGACATCGAGATCGGTGACGCGCACGGGGCCGCCCAGGGCCACGAGGCGCTCCGCAAGTGGGCCGCCGCCGGCCCGGCAAAGGCGGAGCCGGGCCGCCTGTACGTGCACGAGGGCGTCGTGGTCGTCGAGCAGAAGGCCGACGGAGCCGACGCCGCGTCCGCCTTTCGCGTCGTCCACGACCGCGTCACCTCGGTGTTCCGGCACGCGGACCTGGCGTCGGCGCTGGCGGCCACCGAACTCACCGAGGACGACCTCGTCGAATAGGGGTTGAATAGGGATCGATAGGGAGCCAAAAACATGCGCGGCATCATCTTGGCGGGCGGCTCGGGAACGCGCCTGCACCCGATCACGAAGGGCATCAGCAAGCAGCTGCTGCCGGTGTACGACAAACCGATGATCTACTACCCGCTGTCCACGCTGATGATGGCCGGAATCCGCGACATCCTGGTCATCACCACCCCGCACGACGCCGGGGGCTTTCAGCGGCTCCTCGGTGACGGGTCGCAGTGGGGCATCAACCTCACCTATGCGACGCAGGGGAGGCCGGATGGGCTGGCGCAGGCATTCGTCCTGGGCGCCAACCACATCGGGAACGATTCGGTGGCATTGGTGTTGGGCGACAACATCTTCTACGGGCCGCGCCTGGGCACCAGTTTGAGCCGCTTCCAAACCATCAGCGGCGGAGCCATTTTCGCCTACTGGGTGGCCAACCCGTCGGCCTACGGCGTCGTCGAATTCGCCGACGACGGCATGGCGCTCTCGCTGGAGGAGAAGCCCGCCACCCCGAAATCCAACTTCGCCGTGCCGGGACTGTACTTCTACGACAACGACGTGATCGACATCGCAAGGGGCCTCAAGAAATCGGCGCGCGGCGAGTACGAGATCACCGAGGTCAACCAGATCTACCTCAACCGGGGGCGGCTCTCCGTCGAGGTGATGGCCCGCGGCACGGCGTGGCTCGACACCGGAACATTCGACTCGTTGCTGGACGCCAGCGACTACGTCCGCACCCTGGAACGGCGGCAGGGCCTGAAGGTCAGCGTGCCCGAAGAGGTGGCGTGGCGCAGGGGCTGGATCGGCGACGAACAGCTGGCCGAACGGGCCCACACCCTGCTCAAGTCCGGCTACGGGTCGTACCTGCTGGAGCTGCTGGAACGTCGGAGGTGACCCGGCCCGGAGTGGCCAGCACCGCGGCGATCCCCGTCGTCAACGGCACCGACAGCGCCAGTGCGATGCCGCCCACCGCGGACCGGACCAGCTCGATGGCCACGCTCTCGCCGGTCAGCACGTCGGCGAGCGAGCGATTGGCGACGCTGAACAGCAACAGCAGGGGCAGCGAGCTGCCGGCATAGGCCAGTACCAGCGTGTACACCGTGCTGGCGATGTGGTCGCGGCCCACGCGCAGCGCGCCCAGGAAGACGGCCCGGCGCGACGATGACCCGCCGAGGTGGGCGAGTTCGAAGACGGTCGACGCCTGCGTCACCGTGACATCGTTGAGCACGCCCAGCGACCCGATGATGAAGCCGGCAAGCAGCAGGCCGCTGATCGACACGTTGCCCAGGTACGCGCTGACCGCCGAGTTCTGCTCGTCCGACAGGCCGGTCAGGTGCGTCAGTTGTATTGCCGCCCAAGACAAACCGGCGGCCAGCAGCAACGCCGAGAGGGTGCCGAGCAGGGCGGCGCTGGTCCGCAGGTTGACGCCGTGCGCGAGGTAGATCACGGCGTAGAGGATGGCCGCCGACGCCACCAGCGCCACCGGGACCGCGGGCGCGCCGTCGCGCAGCGCCGGCAGCAGGAAGACGACCAGCACGGCGAACGCGACGACGATGCCGACCAGGGCGAGCAGCCCGCGCCAGCGCGCGACCGCGACGATGACCACCGCGAACGCGATGGCCAGTGCCACCAGCGGCCAGCCGCGCTCGAAGTCGTAGAACGAGTAGCTGGTGGCGCCCTGGTCGTCGACCTGCCGGACGAGCCGGACGCGATCCCCCGGCGCGAACTGCGGCTGGCCGGGGCCGGGGGAGAACTCCAGCAGGGTCCTGGCGCCGGCGTTGGGCCCCGAATCGATCGCGACCAGCGTCTGCACGCACCGCCCGGCACCCGGGGCGGCCGGCGCCGGCGCGGTGGTCAGCACCTGACTTGCCGACGGGCTACCGCAGTCGCCCAGGGCGCTCGACAGCACGTGCCCGGCCTGGGTGCTCACGGCGCCCCCGGACGCGTTCTGGAACGGCACCGGGATGTCGACGTGCTGCCGGCTCGGCCATAACACGATCGCCCCGGCCAGCACCGCCAGACCGATCGCCACCAGCAGCCCCACGACGATGTGGGCGGGCAGCGGGCGCAACGGGGACGGGCCGGGCGGCAGGCCGTGCGAGTGGGAGTGCGTCACGCGCTCCACGGTAGAGGCGATTACTGGCGATAGCTGACCAGGAAGTTTCCCAGCCGCTCGATCGCGGCCGCCAGATCGCGCGCCCACGGCAGCGTCACGATCCGCAGGTGGTCGGGTGCGGGCCAGTTGAAGCCGGTGCCCTGGGCGACCAGGATCTTCTCGGACAGCAGCAGGTCCAGGACCAGCTGCTCGTCGTCCTCGATGTCGTAGACCTCGGGGTCCAGGCGGGGAAACGCGTACAGCGCACCCTCGGGCTTCACGCACGAGACGCCCGGAATCGCGTTGAGTTTCTCCCAGGCGACGTCGCGCTGCTCGAGCAGCCGGCCGCCCGGAAGCACCAGGTCCTCGATGCTCTGGTGGCCGCCGAGGGCCACCTGGATCCCGTGCTGAGCGGGCACGTTGGGGCACAGGCGCATGTTGGCCAGCAGGCTGATCCCCTCGATGAAGCTGCTGGCGTGGTCCTTGGGCCCGGTGATCGCCAGCCAGCCCGCCCGGTAGCCGGCGACGCGGTAGGCCTTCGAAAGCCCGTTGAAGGTCAGGCACAACATGTCGGGGGCAAGGGTGGCCAGGCTGATGTGCTTGGCGTCGTCGTAGAGGATCTTGTCGTAGATCTCGTCGGCGAGCAGCAGCAGTTGATGCTTGCGCGCCAGATCCACCATCTGCGTGAGCACCTCGCGGCCGTAGACGGCGCCGGTCGGGTTGTTCGGGTTGATCACGACCAGCGCCTTGGTGCGCTCGGTGATCTTGGACTCCAGGTCGGCGATGTCGGGCTGCCAGCCCTGCGTCTCGTCGCACAGGTAGTGGACGGGGGTGCCGCCGGCCAGCGACGTCGACGCCGTCCACAGCGGGTAGTCCGGCGACGGGATCAGCACCTGGTCACCGTTGTCGAGCAGGGCCTGCAGCGTCATCGTGATCAGCTCGGACACCCCGTTGCCCAGGAAGACGTCGTCGACGTCGAACCGGGGGAAGCCCTCGACCAGCTCGTAGCGGGTGACCACCGCGCGCCGGGCCGGCAGGATGCCCTTCGAGTCGGAGTACCCCTGGGCGTACGGCAGCGCCTGGATCATGTCGCGCATGATGACGTCGGGCGCCTCGAAGCCGAACGGCGCGGGGTTGCCGATGTTGAGCTTGAGGATCCGGTGCCCCTCGGCCTCGAGTCGCGCGGCGTGCTGGTGCACCGGCCCGCGGATCTCGTACAGGACGTCCTGGAGCTTGGACGACTGCGCGAACGTGCGCTGCCGGTGATGACCGGCCTGATGACCGGGGCCGTGCACGGGCAGCTGGTGGGTAGTCACGCCCCCTATGGTGCCACCGCTGTCCACCGAAATTTGCCGCCGGAGGTCAATCTGTGATCAACGCTTGCCCGGCGGACGGGCGCCGCGCGCGATGCCCAGCCCCTTCACCGGCGGTGTGGGTGCCGCCGACGCGGAGGCCTCGCCGTCGCCGTCGGTTCCGGCTTCGGGCGCCGGCTCGGCCTTGGGCGCCTCGGCCTTCGGCGGCTCGGCCTTCGCGGGGGCGGCCTTCTTGGCGCCGGGGCGCTTGGCGCCCGCGGCGATGCCCAGGCCCTTCACGGGAGCAGCCGGAGCCGCGGGGGCGGCCGGAGCTTCGGCCTTGGGCGCTTCCGCCTCGGCCGGTGCCTCGCTCGCCTTGGCGGCGGGTGCCGCAGCCTTCGGGGCGGCCTTCTTGGCGCCGGGTCGCTTGGCGCCGCCCGCGATGCCCAGGCCCTTCACCGGCGCGGCCGGCGCCTTGGCCTCGGCGGGTGCCTCGCTCCTGGCCTCCGCGGCCGGTTCGGCCGGCGCCTCGGTCGCCTTGGCGGCGGGGGCAGGGGACTTCTTGGCGCCGGGCCGCTTGGCGCCCCCGGCGATGCCCAGGCCCTTCACCGGCGCGGCGGGCGCTTCCGCCTTCGGCGCTTCCGCCTCCGCGGGCGCCTCGGCCGGTGCGCTGGGCGCCGCGACGGCGGCCTTCGGTTCCGCCTTCGGTGCCCGCTTCTCGGCCTCCTTGGCGGCCGTGCCCTTCTCCGGCAGCGTCGCCTTGTCGTACTCGAGCGACCCGAGCAGCACCTGGGCCACGTCGAGCACCTCGACGCCGCTGCGGCCGGCTTCTTCCTGCCGGTCGTTGACGCCGTCGGTGACCATCACCCGGCAGAACGGGCAGCCCGTCGCGATCGTGGCGGCCCCGGTGGCCAGCGCCTCGTCGACGCGCTCGTGGTTGATGCGCTTGCCGATGTGCTCTTCCATCCACATCCGGGCGCCGCCGGCGCCGCAGCAGAAGCTGCGCTCGGCGTGGCGTGGCATCTCGGTCAGGGTGGCCCCGGCGGCGCCGATCAGCTCTCGCGGTGCCTCATACACCTTGTTGTGGCGGCCCAGGTAGCACGGGTCGTGGTAGGTGATGTCCTGCGAAACCGGGGTGACCGGCACCAGCTTGTTGTCGCGGATCAGCCGGTTCAGCAGCTGGGTGTGGTGCAGCACGGAGTAGTTCGCGCCCAGCTGCCGGTATTCGCGGCCCAGCGTGTTGAAGCAGTGCGGGCAGGTGACGACGATCTTGCGGTCGACGGTCTCGGTGCCCTCGAAGACGCCGTCCAGGGTCTCGACGGCCTGGGCGGCCAGCTGCTGGAACAGGAACTCGTTGCCGGAGCGGCGCGCGGAGTCGCCGTTGCAGGTCTCCCCGGCGCCCAGCACCAGGTACTTCACCCCGGCGATGGCCAGCAGCTCGGCGACGGCCTTGGTGGTCTTCTTGGCCTTGTCGTCGTAGGCCCCGGCGCAGCCCACCCAGAAGAGGTATTCGAAGCCGTCGAAGCTGTCGACGTCCTCGCCGTAGACGGGAACGTCGAAGTCGACCTCGTCGATCCAGTTGGTGCGGTCGGCGGCGTTCTGGCCCCACGGGTTGGCCTTGGTCTCCAGGTTCTTGAACAGCACCGACAGTTCCGTGGGGAACTCGGACTCCATCATCACCTGGTAGCGGCGCATGTCCACGATGTGGTCGATGTGCTCGATGTCCACCGGGCACTGCTCGACGCACGCGCCGCACGTCACGCAGGACCACAGCACGTCGGGGTCGATGACGCCGCCCTGCTCGGCGGTGCCGACCAGCGGGCGGGTGGCCTGCTCGGGTCCGGACCCCATGACCCGGCCGAAGCCGGACTCCGGAACGTGGTGCGCCTCTTCGTGCTTTTCGCCGGCCACGTCCTCGCCGAGCCCGCCCTCCGGCGTGTTCTCGGTGGGCGTCTCCTTCTTGCCCAGGATGTAGGGAGCCTTGGCCATCCAGTGGTCGCGGAGGTCCATGATGACGAGCTTCGGCGACAGCGGCTTGCCGGTGTTCCAGGCGGGGCACTGCGACTGGCAGCGCCCGCACTCGGTGCAGGTGGCGAAGTCGAGCATCCCCTTCCAGCTGAAGTCCTCGATCTTGCCGCGGCCGAATTGGGCGTCGTCGGGCGGGTTTTCGAAGTCGATCGGCTTGCCCTCGTATTCGAGCGGCAGCAGCGGGCCCAGGGCGTCGGGCAGCCGCTTGAAGATGACGTTGATCGGCGCCGTGAAGATGTGCAGGTGCTTGGAGTGCAGCACGATGATGAGGAACGCCAACATGACCGCGATGTGCAGCAGCAGGGCCGTCGTCTCGATGATCTCGTTGGCGGGCTGCCCGAGCGGGCGCAGGATCACACCGAACAGCTGGGACAGGAACGCGCCCTTGCCGTAGGGCAGGGTGCCGTTGTTGACGGCCGACCCGCGGACCAGCACGTAGGTCCAGATGACGTTGAAGATCATGAACAGCACCAGCCAGGCGCCGCCGGTGTGCGAACCGTAGAACCGCGACGACCGGCCGATCTCACGCGGGCTGCGCGTCAGGCGGATGATCGCGAACGTGGTGATGCCCAGGAAGACGGCCGTCGCGAAGAAGTCCTGCAGGAAGCCCAGCGCGTCCCACCGGCCGATGATCGGGATGTGGAAGTTGTCCTGGAACAGCAGCCCGTAGGCCTCGATGTACACCGTGAGCAGGATGAAGAAGCCCCACATCGTGAAGAAGTGGGCCAGGCCGGGGATCGACCACTTCAGCAGGCGCCGCTGCCCGAAGACCTCCGTGATCTCGGTCCAGACCCGCCGGCCGGGGTCGTCAGTGTGCCCCGGTGCCGGTTTGCCGGCCGTGACCAGTTGGAACAGGAACAGGACCCGTCGTGCGGCAAGCGCCACCACGAGCAACGTCATGCCCATGCCCACGGTCAGTCTGATGAGCATCTGCGTGGTCACAGAAAATCTCCCCAATGCGTAGTGTCATTCAGCCTGCTTTGTGCTGATTAGCCCTGCTCATAGTTACATCTTCGCGGCCCGAGCCGCGAGAAAGGCTGCCCTAACTACGCCCGCGCTAGCGCCGGAAGGGCGAGTCGAACCGCGGGGGCAGAGGCCGGTCGCGCGCCGTGGTCGGCGCGGCCGTGGTGGTGGGTTGCGTCGTCGTGGGTTGTTGGCTGGTGGTGGTCGGCGGCGCCGCGGTCGTCGTCGTGGGTGGGTTCGTCGTCGTGTTCGTCGTGGTGCTCGGTGGCGGCGCGGCCGACGTGGTTTCGGTGGGCTGCGTCGACGGGGGCGGCGGCGCGGGGACCACCGTCACCGTGGTGCTGTCGTTCGGCCCGGTGATGGTGACGGTCTGCGGCGGCGCCGGTGCGTTGGGCGCTGTGGTGCCGGCGGGGCCGGGTTTGTCGCGGCCCAGCGTCAGTGCCAGCACCACGGCGACCAGCACTGCCGCGGCGGCGCCCGCCACGCTGAGGACCAGCGCGGTGCGCTTGTACCAGGGCAGCCCGCCCGGTTCGGCGGGGTAGCGGTCGGCGTCGGCGCCGGTGGAGACGTCGGCGGCCTTGGGTGCCTCCCGGTCGTACTGGCCGGTCATGTCCGGGCCGGTGTAGGGCACCGGTTCGCCGGTGTCGTCGTCGTCTTCCGACCAGGCCAGCACGGGATCGGCGTCGGCGGCCCGGGCGGTGCGGACCATCTGGGTCGGCGTCTCGACGGCGGCAGCCGCGGCGGTGGGCGCGCCGGCCGACTGCTGCTGGTCGCCGAGCACGGCCGCGCCGACCGCCGCGCTGAACGCGGGCTGGGGCGCGGTGTGGATCGGGACCCCGAAGCGTTCGGCGAGCCGCCTGCCGATCAGCGGAATGGCGGCGCCACCGCCGACCGTCGCCACGGCGGCCAGCCCCGTGCCGGCTATCCCGTTGCGCCGCAACACTTCTTCGACGGCGCCGGCGAACCGGTCCAGCGGTTCGGCGACGAGTTGCTCGAAGTCGGCGCGCGACAGCGTGACGATTTCCCCCGACCCGGCCGCCACCGTCGCCGTGGTGGCGGAAGACAGGTGTTCCTTGGCGCGTCGGCACTCGCCGAGCAGCCGGCTCTGCGAGCCGATCCGCGCGGTGCTCGCGATGTCGGCGGTGGCCGCGGGCGCGGTCGCCTGCTCGAGGACGAGCTGATCGAGCGCGTCGCCGGAGAAGTCGGTGTTGCGCACCGAGGGACCGATCTGCTGGTAGCCGGAGCCCGCATCGAACAGCGTGACGCTGGTCCCGCTGGCGCCGAAATCGCACAGGGCGACGACGCCGCTCGTCGGGAATCCCGGCTGGGCGCGCAGCGCCGCCAGCGCCGCCGTGGCGTCCGGGACCAAGACCGGGGGCACGCCGGCGCGCGCCAGATCCGGCTGGGCGAAGAACTCCTCGCGTAGCGCGGTCGCCTGGGTCTCCGACCAATACGCCGGGATGGCGATCGTCACCGGCGTGCCGTAACCGACGGCGCGGGCCATGGCCTCGATCGCTTCCACCGTCAGGACCTCGCCGAGGTATTTCGTCCCGTCGGCGGCCACCAGCGGGGTGCGGTCGCCCACCCGCTCGACGAATCCCCGCAGCACCAGCCCCTGCCCGGTGAGGTTCGGGTTCTCCTCGGGCAGGCCCACCTCGGTGGGCCGGTTCTCGAACAGCGTCACGACGGGGCTGCGGGTGACCGGGGCGCTGCCGGAGCGGGCCGCGACCAGGCGGGTCACGCCGATGGACAGCCCGAGCGACTCGCTCATATAGCGCACCCCTGTATCAGTTGTCCGGCTGGCGATGGCCCGGCGGCCCTCACCTTAGCGGCTCGGCCCGTCAGTTCAGGCCTGGCGGCAGGGTGATCACGGTCGGGACCTCCGGGATCGTGATCACCGACGGTAGCTGCGGCAGATGGTGCCGATGGGTCGGCTGACGCGGCTGCTGCTGGGTGGGCTGCTGGGCGGGCGGCTCCGACGCGTTGCTGGTGGAGGGCTCGGTGGTCGTCGGCGCGGTGGTCGCGGTCGTGGTGGTGGTTGTCGTGGTGGACGTCGACGTCGTGCTGGTGGTGGTCGAGGGTGTGTGGCTGGTGCCCTGCTCGCCGTGCAGCAGCTCGAGGACGCCGAACACGATCAGGCCGATGAGGACCAGCACGGCCACGATCCAGGCGATCAGCGCCGCCGGCTTGCGGTACCAGGGGTTGGGCTCGGCCTCGTCCAGCGGGTCCGCGAACTGCGGCCACTCGCCCTCGGGCGACGCCGCCGGGGTGGGCGAGGGCTCGGCCGCCGGCGGGGGCTCGCCCTTGCCGTAGTCGCCGAACTGGGTCGCCTGGTTGTGAAAGTCGTCGGGTGGGCCGTTGCGTGGCACGGCACCGATGGTACTGACATCGCCGGCCAGGCTCCCGAGCCAGCGGTCAGGACCGTCAAACGCCGGCCGCCGGTTATCCCCGCCGTCGACCCCACGGTCAACATCGACGGGGTCATGCAGAGCAGAACTTCGAAGCCACATGCGGACGACGCCCCGCAGTCGGGTCGATATCAGAAGGTGTTGACCTTGTCGAGGCTGACGAACATGCCGTGCTTGGTGCGATCGTTGGTGAATCGGGTGCCGTCGGCGGTGGCGACGATCGTCCAGCCCTGCGCGTTGTAGGTCTGGTAGTCGATGGTGACGGTCGGGATGGCGCCAAGGTTGCCCAGCACCCATTGCACGTTGCCGGCGGAACTGATGCTGACGCCGTTGGCGTGCTCGCCGTCCTGCAGCGGGGAGTTGGTGAACGGCGCCTCGCACCCCACGGTGTCCTTGTTGATCTGGCAGCGGGTCTGCCCGGACTTCGTCTCGATGAAGACGTAACCGTTCTGGTCGGGCGCCAGCGGGATGGCGCCGGCCGGTGGGGTCGGGCCGCCCGGCGCCGGCGGCGGGGCCACGGTGGTGCCCGGTGCCGTCGGCGCGGGCGTCGGCGTGGTCGGCCTGGGGGTGGGGAAGGTGGGTTCGACCGGCCCGGCACCCGGAGCGGCGACGGGCTTGCCCTCGATGATCGAGGCGCAGCCGTCGATCAGGGCGGGGCTGACGAACACGGGGACGAGCAGCAAGGATCCGCCGGCCAGCCCCCACCGCACCTTCCGAGGCAACAGCACGCGCAACTCCCAGCTCGGTCCAATACCGGGATCAGATTAAACAGCGGGCGCCGAAAGTGGCTGCAGTGACGCGCCTGCGAATGCTCGTCGATGGCGAAGCTTTACCGCGGCGTGACCGATTCGCGCATCAGTTCGGCCGCCCGGCGCGCCGCCGCAACGATGCCCTGGTAGCCCGTGCACCGGCAGAAGTTGCCGGACAGGCCCTCGCGGATCTCGTCGTCGGTCGGATCGGGGTTGTCGCGCAGCAGGGCGATCAGCGACGTGACGAAACCCGGCGTGCAGAACCCGCATTGGAGGCCATGACACTCGCGCAGCGCGGACTGCACGGGCGAGAGCGTCCCGTCCGGGGACGCGATGCCCTCCACCGTCGTCACCTCGAGGCCGTCCGCCTGCACGGCGAACAGCAGGCACGACCGCACCGCGTCGCCGTCCAGCAGCACCGTGCAGGCCCCGCAGGCGCCATGCTCGCACCCCAGATGGGTGCCGGTGAGGCCGCACTCGTCCCGCAGGAAGTCCGCCAGCGTCATCCGTGGCTCGACGCTGCGTGTGACGGCAACCCCGTTGACCGACAACCCAATCGGCAGCTCAGGCACTGGCGCTCCCCGCTTCGTCGATGGCCTCGGTCCAGGCGCGCGCGGCCATCGCGGCGCCCACCCGCGTCCGGTAGGACGCAGACCCCTGCAGGTCGACCGGTATGTCGTCGAGCCCGGTCATCGCGGCCCGCCCGATCTCCTCGGCGCTCAGCTCGTCGGCCGGCCTGCCGATCACCGCCGCCTCGGCCGCCGTCGCGCGCCGGGGCGTGGCGCCCAGACCCAACAAGCCGATCGCGCAGCGGGATACGCGGTCGCGATCGTCGAGCTGCACCGCCACCAGTGCCCCCGCGATCGCGAAATCGCCGTGGCGGCGCGAGAATTCCCGGACCGCGAACCCGGATCGACCCTCCCATACGGGAAACCGCACCCCGGTCAGCACCTCGTCGGGAGCCATCGTCGTCTCCCACAGCCCGGCGAAGAAGTCCGCGGCCGCGATCTCGCGCCGCCCGCCCGGTGAGACCACCTCCATCACCGCGTCCAGCGCCAGCGCGACGGCGGGGTATTCGCCCGCGGCGTCGGCGTGCGCGATCGACCCGCCGAGGGTGCCGCGGTTGCGGATCTGGAAGTGCCCGACGAACGGCGTGACCCGGGCCAGTAGCGGAACCGCTTGCCGCACTTGGTCGTCAGAGCCGACGGTCGCCTCGGTGGTGCCCGCGCCGATCCACAGTTCGCCGCCCCTGCGGTCGATGCCGCGCAACTCGCCCAGTCGGGAGACGTCGATGAGGTGGTCGAAGTAGGCCAGCCGCATGGCCAGCATCGGCACCAGGCTCTGTCCGCCGGCCAGGATCTTCGCCCCGTCTCCCGAGTCGCTCAGTTCGGCCAGCAGCCGCACCGCGTCCTCGACGGTGTCGGGTCGGTGGTAGTCGAAGGCGGCGGGCTTCACCGGTTCACCCCGTTCAGCAGCGCGGCGATGGACGCGGGGCTGGCCGGCAGCCGGGTGACCGCCACGCCCAGCGGCGCGAGCGCGTCGTTGACCGCGTTGATGACGGCGGGCGTGGAGCCGATGGCCCCGCCCTCGCCGGCGCCCTTGTAGCCGCCGGGGCCGGGGCCGGGGATTTCGACGTGGCCGAACTCGATGGGCGGGACCTCGGTGGCCGTCGGCAGCAGGTAGTCGACGAACGTGGTGGCGAGCGGGTTGCCGTCGTCGTCGTAGACCATGTCCTCCATCAGGGCACCGCCGATGCCCTGCACGGTTCCCCCGGCGATCTGGCCCTCGACGATCGTCGGGTTGATCATCGGCCCGACGTCCTCGCTGACGATGTAGCGCAGCAGCGTCACCTTGCCCGTCGCCACGTCCACCTCGCACGTGCACGCGTGCGTCGCGTTCGCCCAGTGAATCGGGTTGGGGGAGCTGAACCGCGCGGTCGCCTCCAGATTGGCCGACGCGCCCGGCGGCAGCAGCTGCGGCGAGTAGTAGGCGAAATAGGCCAGCTCGCCGAAGGACACCCGCCGCGACGGGTCGCCGCGCACCGCGGCCACGGAATACGCCAGCTCCACCTCGGATTCGGCGACCTCGAGGCGGTGCGCGGCCAGCGCGACGAGCTTCTCGCGCAGGATGGCGCCGGCCTCACCGACGGCCCCGGCCGTCATCGGCCCGCTGCGGCTGCCCTGGGTGCCGGCGCCGTACGGGGTGACCGCCGTGTCGCCCTGGATGGTCGCCACGTCGTCGATGTCGGCGCCCAGCGCGTCGGCCGTGAGCTGAATGACGGTGGTTTCCAAGCTGTTCCCGCTCGAGCCGCCGTTGACGTAGACGTTGATCTTGCCGGTCGGCTCCATCCGGATCGTGCAGCCCTCGGTGGCCAGGTGGCCGGTGGCCGCGCCGGTCGGCTCGACGTAGGCCGCGAACCCGAGGCCGAGGTAGCGGCCGTGGGCGAGCGCATCGCGCTGCTCCTTCCGAAAGCCTTCGGCATCAAGGAGTTTCACGGCCTGCTCGAACGTCTCGATCGGGGCGACGTGGTCGTACGGCATCCCGTTGGGGTTGACGTACGGCATCTCGTCGCGGCGCAGCAGGTTGCGCCGCCGCAACTCGACCGGGTCGCTTCCGAGCCTGCGGGCGGCGATGTCGAGCACCACCTCCCGCGCGAGCGATTCGTACTGCCAGGGGCCGCGGTAGGCCGCCAGGCCGCTGGTGTTGGAGAACACCGCTTGGTACTTAAAGCTGGCCTTGGGCACCCGATAGGGCCCCGGGAAGAACATGCCGATGGCGGCCGTGGTCAGCACAGGGTACGGCGTCGGATAAGCGCCCACGTCCTGGATGAAGTCGATGTCGGCGGCGAGGATGGCGCCGTCGGCGTCGAACGCCATCCGCGCGGTGCCGTCGACGTGCCGGGCCTGACCGGCCGACATCAGGTTCTCGCGCCGGTCCTCGATCCACTTGAGCGCGGCCGGCACCTTGCGGGCGGCCAGCATGATGCACATGTCCTCGCGCATCGGGACCACCTTCTGGCCGAAACCGCCGCCGGTGTCGCGCATGATGACCCGAACTCGTTGCGCCGCAATGCCCAACAGCCGCGCGCAGAACGCGCGCAGCTCGTGGGGCGTCTGCGTGGACGCCCACAGCGTGAGTTCGCCGGTCGCGGCGGTCCATTCCACGACCAGCCCGCGCGTCTCGATCGGCACCGGCGCGTAGCTCTGCTGGTGGATGTGCTCCTCCACGACGCAGGGCGCCGAGGCGAACAGTGCCTCGTCCGGCGGCGCCCCACCCAGCCCGCCCGCCACGTTGCCGGGGTAACCGTCGTGCACGAGCACCTCCGACGACCGGGCCCGGGTGAAGTCGCTGACCGCGGGCAGCGGTTCGTAGTCGACGTCGACGAGTTCGAGCGCATCCTCGGCGACGTAGCGGCTCTCGGCGACGATCAGCGCCACCGGGTCGCCGACGAACTTCGCCTCGCCCTCGGCCAGCGGCGGCCGCGGGGTGTCCGGGACGTCCTTGCCCGCGACGGCGTGCCAGGCCTCGCGCACGTCCGGGTTCAGGTCGGCGGCGGTGAACACCGCGTACACGCCGGGCAGCGCGAGCGCCGCCGACGCGTCGATGGCGTTGATCGCCGCGCGTGCGAACGGGCTGCGGACGAAGCACGCGTGCAGCATGCCGGGCCGCGATATGTCATCGACGAAGCTGCCGCGGCCGGTCAGCAACCGGCCGTCCTCGACGCGCTGGACACGGGTCCCGGCATAGCGGGGCGGGGCGGCGCCGCGGAGGTCCTGGGTCATCGCGCTCCATGTCGTCGCAACGTGAGAAGCTCAATGTCATCATAGGAGAGTGCCGTTATCGCAGTCGAGCGACGCGTCGAGGAACCCGGAGCCCCGCCACGTCGGGGTGCTGCTGGCCGCCGGCGCCGGACGGCGGTACGGCAAGCCGAAGGTCCTGGTCGACGGGTGGCTGGACACCGCCGTCGGCGCGCTGCGCGGCGGGGGCTGCGCGGACGTCGTCGTCGTCCTGGGCGCCGCCCAGATCGTGCCGCCGCCCCGGGTGACCGCCGTCGTGGCGCCGGACTGGGAGGACGGGCTGAGCGCCTCGGTGCGCGCGGGGCTGGCCGGGGCCGACCGCATGCGCGCGGACTACGCGGTGCTGCACGTCATCGACACCCCCGACGTCGGCCCCGCCGTGGTCGCGCGCGTCCTGGACCGCGCGGCGCGCTCCGGCGCCGGGTTGGCGCGGGCGTATTTCGGCGACCGGCCGGGCCATCCGGTGGTCTTGGCCCGAGCCCACTGGCCGGCGGTGCTGGCCTGGCTGTCCGGGGACCAGGGTGCCGGCGCCTACCTGCGCGGCCGCGCCGACGTCGAGCGCGTGGACTGCGCGGACCTCGCCGACGGCCGCGACATCGATTTCCCCGCGGGCGCGCCCGAAGGTTAGGCCGCCACCGGCGGGTCGGTGAGGGGCGAGGCCGCCACCGAAGGGTCCTGCGCCGCGGCCCGCACCCGGTGGCGGACCAGGAACCAGCCGCCGGTGAGCGCGACGGTGCCGAAGATCAGCGCGCCCATCAGCCACGGGCCCTGCACCTTGTCGAACAGCATCAGGACGATGACGCTGGCCAGGAACACCAGCGTGAGATAGCCGCTGTAGGGGGCCAGCGGCATCCGGAAGCTCGGCCGTTGCACCCGTCCGGCCCGGGCCAGCCGGTGCAGCGCCAGCTGGCTGGCCACGATCGTCGCCCAGGCCACCACCACGCCGACGGCGGCGAGGTGCAGCACGATCTCGAACGCCTGGCTCGGTTTGACGGCGTTGAGCACGATGCCGAACAGGCCGATGGCGCTGGTGAGCAGGATCCCGCCGTACGGCACGCCGTTCTTGGACATCGGGGCGGTGAACTTCGGGCCGCTGCCGTTGAGCGCCATCGATCGCAGGATGCGGCCGGTGGAATACAGCCCGGCGTTCAGGCTCGACAGCGCGGCGGTGAGGACCACGACGTTCATCAGGCTGCCCGCCGCACCGAACCCCAGCTTGGAGAAGAACGTCACGAACGGGCTCACGTGGTCCCGGTACGCGGTGTAGGGCAGCAGGAGCGCCAGCAGGACCGTCGAGCCGATGTAGAAGAGAGCGATGCGCAGCACCACCGAGTTGATCACGCGCGGCATGATCTTCTCGGGGTTCTCCGTTTCGCCGGCCGCGATGCCGACCAGTTCGACGGCGGCGTAGGCGAACACCACCCCCGAGGTGACCAGCACCAGGGGCAGCAGCCCGGCCGGGAGCAGGCCGCCGTGGCTCTCCCAGAGCCCCGCGCCGGTGTCCCGGCCGTCGACCTTGAACCGCCCGATCACGATTACCGCGCCGACCACCAGGAACGTCACCAGCGCCAGCACCTTGATCAGCGAAGCCCAGAACTCGAGCTCGCCGAACAGTTTGACCGAGATCAGGTTCATCGCCAGCACGACGACCAGCGCGACCAACGCGAGCGTCCACTGCGGGACGGCCTGGAACGTGTTCCAGTAGTGGCAGTAGTGCGCGATCGCCGTGGTGTCCACGATGCCGGTCATCGCCCAGTTCAGGCAGTACATCCAGCCCGCCACGAAAGCGACCTTCTCGCCGAAGAACTCGCGGGCATAGGACACGAAGGAGCCCGACGACGGGCGGTGCAGCACCAGCTCGCCCAGCGCGCGCAGGATCAGGAACACGAACACGCCGCACACCGCGTAGACCAGGAACAGCCCGGGCCCCGCCGACGCGAGGCGCCCGCCGGCGCCGAGGAAGAGACCCGTTCCGATGGCCCCGCCGAGGCCGATCATCTGGATCTGCCGGTTCTTGAGGCCCTTGTGGTAGCCGGCGTCTTCACGCGTGAGCCGGGCGCTGTCTGGGGATGACATCGAGCTCCTGCTGTGGTGGCTCCGGGAAACCTCAGGCTAAACCATGGACGCGGCGCACGCTGGCCAAAACCGGCCGGAGTTAAATCCCCAGCACCCGTTCGGCGTTGCGGTGGCTGATGCGGGCCCGGTCGTCGCAGCTGAGCGGCAGGTTGTCCAGGAAGGCGCGCGCCGCACGCATGGATCCGAAGGGATAGTCGGCCGAGAAGGCCACCCGGTCGACGCCGACCTGGGCGACCAGGTTCGCGTAGGTCGCTTCGTCGTTGAAATTCGCGAACGTGTAGGTGAAGTTCTCCCGCAGGTAGGAGCTGACCGGGCGCTTCAGGCCGGTCAGCTGCGGCGTCAGCGTGGCGTCGAACCTGGGGAGCATGAACGGTGTCGCCTCGCCCATGTGCCCGATGATCACCTGCAGCGACGGGTAACGGTCGAACACGCCGCCGAGGATCATGCGCAGCACGTGGGTGCCGGTGTTGATGTGCCACCCCCAGCCCACGGTGGCCAGCGCGAACGTGACCCGGTCGGCGAAGCCCGCGTAGCTTGACTCGATCACGCCGGCCGGCGGGATGGTGGGGTGCAGGTAGATCGGGGCGTGCAGCGCGGCGGCGCGCTCCAGCACCGGGTCGAAGAACGGGTCGTCGAGGTAGCGACCTTGGCTGTGGCCGTTGATCACCACCCCGAGGAAGCCGAGGTCGCGCACCGTGCGCTCGAGCTCCTTGACCGCCCGCTCCGGTGCGCTGATGGGCAGGGCGGCGAACCCCGCCAGCCGGTCGGGGTGACGCGCGATCGCGGCGGCGAGCTCGTCGTTGCAGACGCGGGCCAGGGGGACGGCGTCCGGCGGGTCCAGCTGTTCGACTCCCGGCGCCGCCAGCGACAGAACCGCCAGGTCGACGCCCGCGTCGTCCATCGCCGCGATCCGACCCTCGCCGAGGTCGCTGATCGGCCCGACGATGCCGTCCCGGGATTTCAGCCAGCCACCCGGACCGTTCAGGAATTCCGCGGTGACGAAATGCTCTTCGAGGGCGATCGTGCGCATGCGGTCGTGTCTACCCCTCGAGCACTCGGGCGGCGGCGGTCCAGAGCGGCCCCCGCTCGCGGTTGTCGGCGAGCCGGATCGTCTTGGTGTACCCGTATTCCGCGAGTGTCTGCTGGGTGTTGTTGCAGACGAAGCCGCACACGCCCACCCCGCGGTTGACGAACACGGTGCCCGCGCGCATCCGCCGGCTGACCCGCAGCGCGCGGTCGCTGTCCTCGGTGAACACCGCCGCCGCCAGCCCGAAGCGCGTGCCGTTGGCGATGCGCACGGCCTCGTCCTCGTCGGCGAACGGGATCAGGGCGACGACCGGACCGAGGATCTCCTCGCGGGCCACCCGCATGCGGGGGGTCACGTCGGTCAGCACGGTCGGGGAGACGAAGAAGCCGTCCGCCAGTCGGGGGTCGTCGGGCAGCGGCGCCTGCGCGGCGATGCGCGCGCCCTCGGACACGCCGATGCTCAGGTAGTCGAGGACCTGCTTCTGCTGCGGGCGGGTGACCAGCGGCCCGACGTCGGTTTCCGGGTCCGCGCCGTCGCCGACTCGCAACCGGCGCACCGCGGCGCACAGCTTGTCGGCGAATTCCTCAACGATGTTGTGCTGCACCAGGATTCGCGATGAGGCGGCGCGGATCTCACCGTGGCTGAAGAATCCGCCGTCGACGGCGGCCAGCAGGGCCTCGTGCTGATCGGCGTCGTCGAAGACCAGCAGCGGGTTCTTCCCGCCCAGCTCGAGCAGGGTGGGTGTGAGGTTGGGCGCAGCGGTTCGCAACACGGCGGCCCCGGTCCGCGGTGAGCCGGTGAAGGAGACCTTGCCCACCAGCCGGTGCCCGGCCAGCACGCTGCTCACCTCGCCCCTGCCCGGCACCGCGTGCACCACGCGGTCCGGCAACACGGACTGCATCAGTTCGACCATGCGCAGCACCACCGAGGGCGTCTGCTCCGGCGGTTTGAGCACCACGGCGTTTCCGACGGCCAGCGCCGGCGCGATCTTCGCCGCGGTGTGGATCGGGGGCCAGGTGAACGGCACGAGGCAGGCGACCACCCCGTATGGCTCCAGCGTGGTCACGTCGAAGACGGGCCCTTGCTCACCGGCGTCGTCGCGGGCCAGGCCGGGCAGCGCCTCCACCGCGCCGGCGAAGTGCTCGAAGATGTTGATCGCGGCCTCGACGTCGACGTTGCGCGCCTGGGTGAACGGCTTGCCCATCTCCAGGGACTCGAGTTGGGCTATCTCGTCGGCGTTGGCGCGGATCACCTCGGCCACCTCGCGCAGGTACCGTCCGCGTTCGCTCGCCGCGCGCCGCTTCCAGCGCAGGTGGGCCGAGTGGGCCGCGCGCACCGCCTGGTCCACCTCCTCGGCGCCGGCGCCCTGGACGACGGTGACCGTCTGGCCCGTCGCGGGGTTCTGAACGACGAACTGGTCGTCGGTGGACGCCGACGACCAACGCGTCCGGATCCTGGTCAAGGTCGGCAAAGGGTAAGCCATAGGCACCGTCCAGCACAGTGAGGGGGGGTGGGAGGACCGTGGTTGATCAACCGGAGGGGTAACTCCAAGCGAACCGTACGTTGACCAGCGTTATCGGTGCCAATACCGGTTTCTGATGGGGGCTATCACCGAGGGTGATAATGACCACGTGGAGCTTCGTCAACTGGAGTATTTCCTCGCCGTCGCGGACAACCACAGCTTCACCCGCGCCGCCGAGAAGCTGCACGTGGTGCAGTCCGGGGTCTCCTCGACGATCAAGGCTCTCGAACGCGAGCTCGGCGCGCAACTGTTCGTCCGGGGTCCGGCCGGTGTGACGCTGACCGCCGCGGGACGCGAGCTCGCGCCCCGCGCCCGCACGACCCTCGACGCCGCCCGCGCGGCCGTGGACGCCGTGGCGGCCGCCCGTGGCGCCGTCCGCGGCACCGTCACGCTCGGGACGCTCACCTCGATCAACATCATCGACCTGCCCACGCTGCTGGCCGAGCTTTACGCCCGGCATCCGGGGGTGTTGGTCCAGCTCCGCTCCGCCCGTGCCGGGTCGGCGGGGCTGGTGCGGCAACTCCGCGCCGGCGACCTCGACGTCGCGTTCGTCGTGTTCCCGGAGGGGTCGCCGGCCGATCTGCACACGCGGCTCGTCGCCGCCTACCCGCTGCTGCTGGTCGTGCCCGCCCACCATCCGCTCGCCGCGCGGGAGACGGTGCGGATTTCCGAGCTGGCCGGGATGACATTCGTCGACGGGCCCCCCGGCTACGGCAACCGGGCCGTGGTGGATCGGGCCTTCGCCGCGGCCGGGGTGGCACGCACGATCGCGCTCGAGATCGCCGACATCGGCACGACGGCGACCCACATCCGCAACGGTATCGGGATCGGCTTCCTGAGCCGATTCATTCTCGACGAGATCGGGGACGACGGCCTGGCGACCGTCCGGATCGCCGACCAGGACCTCTGCTGGCGCCTCTACGTCGCGATGTCCGCGGTCCGCCCGCCCAGCGCGGCCGCGCGAGCCGTGTTCTCCCTGATCGAGCAGATGATTCCGGATCGCGGCGCGCCGAGCGTGCCCTGACCCCGGGGCGCGCGGCCCCCCCGGGAACAAGACGCGGCCGCCCGCCGTTAGCATGATCAACAAGTTGAGTGAACTAGGCTCAAGGCTGGGGTTGACACCACGGCTCGGCCGGAGCAGTCTTGAGCGGGGTTCACTCAGCATAGTGCAGTACCCAAGCTCTACTACTCAGGAGGAATCACTATGGCTCGTGCGGTCGGCATCGACCTCGGGACCACCAACTCCGTCGTCGCAGTTCTGGAAGGTGGCGACCCCGTCGTCGTCGCAAACTCCGAGGGCTCCAGGACCACGCCTTCGATCGTCGCGTTCGCGCGCAACGGCGAGGTGCTGGTGGGGCAGCCCGCCAAGAACCAGGCGGTGACCAACGTCGACCGCACCATCCGCTCGGTCAAGCGGCACATGGGCAGCGACTGGTCGATCGAGATCGACGGCAAGAACTACACCGCCCCGGAGATCAGCGCCCGCGTGCTGATGAAGCTGAAGCGGGACGCCGAGGCGTACCTCGGTGAGGACATCACCGACGCGGTGATCACCGTCCCCGCCTACTTCAACGACTCCCAGCGTCAGGCCACCAAGGACGCCGGCCAGATCGCCGGCCTCAACGTACTGCGGATCGTCAACGAGCCGACCGCCGCCGCGCTGGCCTACGGCCTGGACAAGGGCGAGAAGGAACAGACCATCCTGGTCTTCGACCTCGGCGGCGGCACCTTCGACGTCTCCCTGCTGGAGATCGGCGAGGGCGTGGTCGAGGTCCGTGCCACCAGCGGTGACAACCACCTCGGCGGCGACGACTGGGACCAGCGGATCGTCGACTGGCTGGTGGACAAGTTCAAGGGCACCAGCGGCATCGACCTGACCAAGGACAAGATGGCGATGCAGCGGCTGCGTGAGGCGGCCGAGAAGGCGAAGATCGAGCTGTCCAGCTCGCAGAGCACCTCGATCAACCTGCCGTACATCACCGTCGACGCCGACAAGAACCCGCTGTTCCTCGACGAGCAGCTGACCCGCGCGGAGTTCCAGCGCATCACCCAAGACCTGCTGGACCGCACCCGCAAGCCGTTCCAGTCGGTGATCGCCGACACCGGCATCTCGGTATCCGACATCGACCACGTGGTGCTGGTGGGTGGTTCCACCCGCATGCCCGCGGTGACCGACCTGGTCAAGGAGCTCACCGGAGGCAAGGAGCCCAACAAGGGCGTGAACCCGGACGAGGTCGTGGCCGTGGGTGCCGCGCTGCAGGCCGGTGTCCTCAAGGGCGAGGTGAAAGACGTTCTGCTGCTTGACGTCACGCCGCTGAGCCTGGGCATCGAGACCAAGGGTGGCGTGATGACCAAGCTGATCGAGCGCAACACCACGATCCCCACCAAGCGGTCGGAGACCTTCACCACCGCCGACGACAACCAGCCGTCCGTGCAGATCCAGGTCTACCAGGGTGAGCGCGAGATCGCGGCGCACAACAAGCTGCTGGGGTCGTTCGAGCTGACCGGCATCCCGCCGGCGCCGCGCGGCGTCCCGCAGATCGAGGTCACCTTCGACATCGACGCCAACGGCATCGTGCACGTCACCGCGAAGGACAAGGGCACCGGCAAGGAGAACACGATCAAGATCCAGGAAGGCTCGGGCCTGTCCAAGGACGAGATCGACCGGATGATCAAGGACGCCGAGGCGCACGCCGAGGAGGACCGCAAGCGCCGCGAGGAGGCCGACGTCCGCAACCAGGCCGAGACGCTGGTCTACCAGACGGAGAAGTTCGTCGCCGAACAGCGCGGGGCCGAAGGTGGATCCAAGGTTCCCGAGGACACGCTGAACAAGGTGGATGCCGCGATCGCAGAGGCCAAGTCGGCCCTGGGCGGCACCGACATCACCGCGATCAAGTCCGCGATGGAGAAGCTGGGCCAGGAGTCCCAGGCGCTCGGCCAGGCCATCTACGAGGCCACCCAGGCCGAGGGTGCCCACGCCGGCGGCGCCGACGGCGGGCCGTCCGGCTCGGCCGACGACGTCGTGGACGCGGAGGTGGTCGACGACGACCGGGAGTCCAAGTGAGCGAAGCGAATCAGGAACAGGTAACTGTCACCGATAAGCGGCGCATCGACCCCCAGACGGGCGAGGTTCGGCAGGCCCCTTCCGGCGCTCAGCCGGAGGGGGGCCCGCCGGCCGGCAAGCCCAGCGAGGCGGGCGCAGAGGCGGGCACCAAGGTCGCCGAGCTGACCGCCGACCTGCAGCGGGTCCAGGCCGACTTCGCCAACTACCGCAAGCGGGCGCTGCGCGACCAGCAGGCGGCGGCGGACCGGGCCAAGGCCGCGGTCGTCAACGAATTGCTGGGCGTGCTCGACGATCTCGATCGCGCGCGCCGGCACGGCGACCTCGACTCCAGCCCGCTGAAGGCGGTGGCGGACAAGCTGATGAGCGTCGTGACCGGCCTCGGCCTCACGTCGTTCGGCGCCGAGGGCGAGGACTTCGACCCGGTACTGCACGAGGCCGTCCAGCACGAGGGCGATGGTGGCGAAGGGTCGCGGCCGGTGATCGGCACGGTCATGCGGCAGGGCTACAAGCTCGGCGAGCAGGTGCTGCGCCACGCGCTGGTCGCCGTCGTCGACACGGTTGGTGACGCCGGCGCGGCCACCGCGGCCGACACGAAACGGGGCGAATCGGACGATAAAGCCGGCAGCCCAGGTGACTAGACCACACAATCAGCACAACATGACAACAGAAAGGTGAGAGGGGGTGACGCGACATGGCCCAGCGTGAATGGGTCGAAAAGGACTTCTATAAGGAGCTGGGCGTCTCCTCCGACGCCAGCCCGGAGGAGATCAAGCGCGCCTACCGCAAGCTGGCGCGCGACCTGCACCCCGACGCCAACCCCGACAACCCCGCCGCGGGCGAACGGTTCAAGGCCGTGTCCGAGGCGCACAACGTGTTGTCGGACCCGGCCAAGCGCAAGGAGTACGACGAGACGCGTCGGCTGTTCGCCGGCGGCCGCTTCGGTGGCGGCCGCCGGTTCGACGGCGGTGGCGGCTTCGGCGGGTTCGGCGGTGACGGTGCCGAGTTCAACCTGAACGACCTGTTCGACGCCGCCGGGCGAAGCGGCGGGGCCAACATCGGCGACCTGTTCGGCGGCCTGTTCGGCCGGGGCGCCGGGACCCGTCCCAGCCGGCCGCGGCGCGGCAACGACCTGGAGACCGAGACACAGCTGGACTTCGTCGAGGCCGCCAAGGGTGTCGCGATGCCGCTGCGGCTGACCAGCCCGGCGCCGTGCACCAACTGTCACGGTAGTGGCGCGCGTCCGGGCACCAGCCCGAAGGTGTGCCCGAGCTGCAACGGTTCCGGCGTGATCAACCGCAATCAGGGTGCGTTCGGCTTCTCCGAACCGTGCACCGACTGCCGGGGCAGCGGCTCGATCATCGAGCACCCCTGCGACGAGTGCAAGGGCACCGGCGTGACCACCCGCACGCGCACCATCAACGTGCGCATTCCGCCCGGCGTCGAGGACGGGCAGCGCATCCGGCTGCCCGGTCAGGGCGAAGCCGGCCTGCGCGGTGCCCCGTCCGGCGACCTGTACGTGACGGTGCACGTCCGGCCCGACAAGGTCTTCGGCCGCGACGGTGACGACCTGACGGTGACCGTTCCGGTCAGCTTCACCGAATTGGCTTTGGGCACAACGCTTTCGGTGCCGACGCTGGACGGCAAGGTCGGGGTCCGGGTGCCCAAGGGCACCGCCGACGGCCGCATCCTGCGGGTCCGCGGCCGCGGCGTGCCCAAGCGCAGCGGGGGCAGCGGGGACCTGCTGGTCACCGTGAAGGTGGCGGTGCCGCCCAACGTGGAGGGCGCCGCGCAGGAGGCCCTGGAGGCCTACGCGGCCGCCGAGCGGGCCAGTGGTTTCGATCCGCGAGCGGGATGGGCGGGTAATCGCTGATGGCAGGGAACCGCAGAGACTCGGACCGGGAAGAGTCCCGCACCTTCCTGATTTCGGTGGCGGCGGAACTGGCCGGCATGCACGCGCAGACCCTGCGCACCTATGACCGCCTCGGCCTGGTCAGCCCGCGCCGCACTTCCGGTGGGGGACGGCGCTATTCGGAGCACGACGTCGACCTGCTGCGCGAGGTGCAGAGGCTGTCCCAGGACGAGGGCGTCAACCTGGCCGGCATCAAGCGCATCATCGAGCTGACCAATCAGGTCGAGGCGCTGCAGTCGCGGGTCAAGGAGCTGACCGAGGAGTTGGCGCAGGTGCGGGCCGCCCAGCGCCGCGACCTCGCGGTGGTGCCCAAGAGCACCGCGCTCGTCGTGTGGCAGCCGCGCCGCGCGCGCTAGGCGATCACACGCGGATCGAGAATTGGGTGATCGCCGGCTCGCCCGGCGGCGCGCACCGGTAGCCGCCCCGGCGCAACGCGTCGGTGGGCGCGGTCATCGGCTCGAAGCACACCAGGTCCTCGCCGGGCGGAGCGAAGATCTGCGTGGCGGGATACCCGCGATCGAAGTGGACCTCGAGGCGCCGGCCGCCGCCGGACACGGCGAACACCGCGCCCTCGTCGACCCCGTCGTAGGCGTCATCGAAAGCCTTGTCGCCCAAGGCTTCCCGCATGGGTTCCTGGGCTTGCGACTCGCCGGTGGGCAGGCCGCGCTCGTCGAGCCCCAGATGCCGCAGGGGCGGCGTCTCGATCACCCACTCACGGCGCGGCAGGCCGGGGAGTTGTAGGTACGGGTGAAACCCGAAGCACAGCGGCACGGCGTGTTCGCCCGTCGCGGTGATCGTGGTGCGAATGGTCAACGCCCGCTCCGCCAGTCGCACGGCCACCGTCAGCAGGTGCGAATAGGGGAAACTGGCCAGCAGTTGCGGGTCGGCCCCGAAGTCCAGCTCGGCGGTCAGCTCGTTGCCCGACTCCGCCGTCACCCGCCAGCCCGGGTAGGCGGCCAGCACGCCGTGAATCGGCAGCCCGTTGGGGTCCGCGCGGACCCCGTTGCGGCCCGGCGTCAGCTCCACCGTCACGCCCTGCGCGGTATACGTGTTGGCGCCCAGCCGATTCGCCCACGGGTAGAGGATCGGGATGCCCATCGTCTTGCCCGCCGTGCGGTAGGCGTCCAGCCCGCGGCGTTGCCCGAGCAGCTGCGCGCCGGCGTCGGTGAGCGAGGTGCCGATCATGCCCGCGGTCGGGACGAATTGCGCGGCCACCTCCGACGCCGGGTCGGTCAGCGTGACGACGTCCATTGCCTACCTCCACAGGGGGTCGTGCTGAATGTGTTCGGGCGGTGCACCTTTGGCGATCAGGGCGGCCTTGGTGGCGCAGACCATGGCTGGGCCGCCGCAGATCAGGATCTGCCGGTCGCCCCAGCCGCCGTACTTGGTCACCACCTCGGGCAGCCGCCCGGTCTGGTGCACGTGCAGGCCGCGCGGCGGGGTGACGTCGGGGTAGTCGGCGGCCCACGCGGGGTCGCGGGCGTATTCCGAGACCGGCGACACCGAGAGCCACGGGTTGTGCGACGCCACCTGCCACAGGGTGGGCAGGTCGTGAAGCTCGCAGCGGTAGCGGGCGCCGTAGAACAGGTGCACCCGCGGGTTTTCGGCGTAGCGGCTCAGGTCCATGATCAGCGCCCGCAGCGGCGCCAGGCCGGTGCTGCCGGCGACCATCAGCACGTCGCCGCCGCCGCGGTCGACGCGGAGGCTGCCGTGCGGGCTGGACAGGCGCCACCGGTCGCCGGGGCGCGTCTCGTCGACGACGGCGGCGCTCACCAGTCCGCCGGGGACCCGGCGGACGTGGAACTCTATCCCGCCGTCCGGGTCCGCCGGGATCGCCGGGCTGAGGTAGCGCCAGCGGCGCGGGCACTGCGGGACGTGGACGTTGACGTACTGGCCGGGGTGGTAGTGCAGCGGCCGGTCCAGGTGCAGCCGCACCACCGCGAGGTCACGCGAGACGCGGTGGTGCTCGATCACCGTGCCGTCCCACCAGGCGGGCCCCTGCTCGGCGTCGGCGGCGCCCCGCATCAGGCCGGTGATCAGGTTGAGCGACTGTGTGGCGGCGGCGTCGACGGCGGGCGTCCACGCGTCACCCAGCCGGGTGCGCAGCGTCGCGTAGAGGGCGCGGTGCAACGTGTCGTAATGGCCCGGCTGCACACCGTATTTGCGATGATCCCGGCCCAGCTGGGCGAGAAAGGCGACGGGCTCCGCGGCGCGCTGCTCGACCAGCTCGCCGTAGACCCAGCGCATCGCCTGGGCGAAGGCCGCTCGCTGGGCGTCCAGTTCGGGCGGGAACAGGTCGCGCACCGAGACGTCGAGCGCGAACCAGTGCGTGTAGAAGCGGTGCACGAGCTCGCTGCCGGCGAAGGCGTTGCGCAGGACCTGCAACGCATCCCGGTCCTCCAAGCTCACGGACGCCGATTCTAGGCGCGGTCAGCCCTCCTGGACGGCGGTCGGGGTTGCGCTTACCGCCTGATACTGCTGGCCGTAGTTGCCGAACAGTTTCGCGATAGCCGCCGAAACTTCGTCGCCGTCCGCTGCCGCCAGCGCTGTCGTTGACGCTGCCGCGGTCGCGTTGGCCGCATTGATCGCCGACCCCACCGCGGCCAAGTCCCGCACCGCTGCCGACACGGCCTCCGGCGCTATCGATACAAATGACACCGTCATCACGAGTTCCCTGGGTCGCCCGCGCCGCCGGCACCGCCTCGACCGCCGGTGCCGCCCGTTCCGCCCGTTGTGCCGGTCCAACCGTTGCCGGGATTGCCGGCGCCCGGGCTGCCCCCGCCGCTCCCGGCGCCGTTGGGGCCCGGACCGCCGGTTCCGCCGGTTCCGCCGCTTCCGCCGTCGCCACCGATGCCGCCTACGCCGCCGCCCGTGGCGTCACCGCCGGTGCCGCCGGTGCCGCCGATACCGCCGGTGCCGCCGGTCCCGCCGGTGCCGGTGCCATCGCCCGCGGTTCCGCCGGTTCCGCCCAGGCCGCCGTTGCCGCCGCTACCGGCGTGACCGCCGTCGCCGCCGCCGCTGGAACCGACGACGGTGCCGCCGTCCCCGCCGTCGCCGCCGGTCCCACCGGCCCGCCGGTGCCGCCGACTTGGCCCGTCCCCCCGAAGCCGTCCTGGTTCACAGTGCCGGCTTGACCACCCTGACCGCCCGTGCCCGCGTTTCCGCCGACGCCACCGTTGCCGCCGAAGTCTCCGCCAGTACCCCCTATCCCGCCGTCGCCGCCGGTACCGCCGACCCCCCCGACGCCCCCGCTGGGGCCGTCCCCGTCGTTGCCGCCTTGCCCGGCCAGGCCGCCCTGGCCACCCTGCCCACCGGTTCCGCCAGGTCCGGTGCCACTTCCGCCCTGGCCGCCCGCGCCGCCGACACCGCCGGTTCCGCCCTGGCCGCCTTGGGCCCCGTCGAAACCGCCGCCGTAGGGAGTGCCTTCGCCTCCGTTGCCGGCGGTGCCGCCCTGGCCGCCTTCTCCGCCCTGGCCGCCCCGTCCGCCGCCGACGCCGTCGATGCCGGCGCCACCGGCGCCACCGACGCCGCCCGCACCCCCGGCGCCACCCTTGCCGCCGGGGGCGGCCGCGCCGGACGCGTCAGAGTCGTAACCCGTGGCGCCGCTGCCGCCTTGTCCGCCCTCTCCGGCCGTGCCGCCCACACCGCCGGTGCCGTTGGCGCCGCCGTCGGTACCGGCCCCGGCGGCTCCGCCCGCACCGCCGATGCCACCCTGACCGCCCTCGGCGCCCTCGCCGGAATCGCCGTTGAAATGGGCGGTGCCCGTGTTGGAGCCGCCGTCGCCACCAAGACCGCCTTGCCCGCCTTGCCCGCCTTGGCCGCCCGCGCCGCCGCCGACGCCGTTGAAGCCCGAACCACCGTCGCCCCCGGGTCCGCCCTGGCCGCCCCGGCCGCCAGGATTGCCGGCGGTGGGGGAGTCACCGTTCGAGCCGTTGGTGCCGATTCCGCCGTTGCCGCCTTGCCCCCCCTGGCCGCCAACACCGCCGGTGCCGAGGCCGCCTGCCGCCCCGCCGTCGACCCCGCTGCCGCCCGGGCCGGCGGCGCCTCCGGTGCCGCCCTGCCCGCCGTCGGCGCCGGTGCCGCCGCCAAGGCCTTCGTAATTGCCGCCGGTGCCGCCGGTGCCGCCGGTGCCACCGAGCCCGCCTTGGCCGCCCGCGCCGCCGCCGACGCCGTCAACGCCTAAGCCACCCGAGCCGCCTTGCCCGCCGATGCCGCCCTGGCCGCCCTGGCCGCCGTCGGTGGGATCGTCCAACGAGTTGGAGCCGTCGGTACCGGCCGCCCCTTGGCCGCCCTGGCCTCCGGTGCCGCCGTTGCCGGCGGTGCCGGTGGCGCCTTGGGTGGAGCCGTTTCCGCCGAGCCCGGCGTTGCCGCCCTGGCCGCCGGTGCCGCCCTGGGCGCCTTGGCCGTCGTTGGTGCCGGTGATGCCGGTGCCGCCTTGGCCGCCCTGTCCGCCGTTGCCGCCTTGTCCGCCGGTGCCGCCGGTGCCTTGGTGGCCGGCGGTGCCGCCGTGGGCGTTGCCGGCTGCTCCGCCGTCGCCGCCGGTGCCGCCCTGGCCGCCTTGTCCGCCTTGGCCGCCCTGGGTGCCGGCCGCGGCGACGGTGGTGTTGTCGGTGCCGGTGGCGCCAGTCCCGCCGACCCCGCCGGTGCCGCCGTCGCCGGCGGTCCCCGCCGCGCCGGTGACACTGCCGTTTCCGCCGAGTCCGGCGTCGCCGCCCTGGCCGCCGGTGCCGCCTTGGGCGCCTTGGCCGTTGTTGACGCCGGTGATGCCGGCGCCGCCTTGGCCGCCCTGTCCGCCGTTGCCGCCGTTGCCTCCGCTGCCGCCGGTGCCTTGCTGGCCGGCGGTGCCGCCGTGGGCGTTGCCGGCTGCTCCGCCGTCGCCGCCGATCCCGCCGCTGCCGCCTTGTCCGCCTTGTCCGCCTTGGGTGCCGGCCGCTGCGACGGTGGTGTTGTCGGTGCCGGTAGCCCCGGTCCCGCCGGCGCCGCCTTGGCCGCCGTCGCCGGCCGCGCCGGTGGCGCCTTGAGTGGAGCCGGTGCCGCCGAGTCCGGCGTCGCCGCCCGTGCCGCCGGTGCCGCCATGGGTTCCTTGGCCGTTGTTGACGCCGGTGATGCCGGTGCCGCCTTGGCCGCCCTGGCCGCCTTGTCCGCCGGTGCCACCGGTGCCGCCGGCGCCCTGAATGCCGCCGGTGCCGCCGTGGGCGTTGCCGGCGGCCCCGCCGTCGCCGCCCACCCCGCCGCTGCCGCCTTGTCCGCCTTGGGTGCCACCACCGAGGACGGAGGCGCCGTCGGTGCCCGTAACTCCGGTGCCGCCGGTGCCGCCCTGGCCGCCGTCGCCGGCGGTGCCGGTGGCGCCTTGGGTGGAGCCGGTGCCGCCGAGTCCGGCGTCGCCGCCCGTGCCGCCGGTGCCGCCTTGGGCGCCTTGGCCGTTGTTGACGCCGGTGATGCCGGTGCCGCCTTGGCCGCCCTGGCCGCCGTTGCCGCCTTGTCCGCCGGTGCCGCCGGCGCCTTGCTGGCCGCCGGTGCCGCCGTGGGCGTTGCCGGCGGTGCCGCCGTCGCCGCCGATCCCGCCTTGTCCGCCTTGTCCGCCTTGGCCGCCCTGGGTGCCGGCCGCGGCGACGGTGGTGTTGTCGGTTCCGGTGGCGCCCGTCCCGCCGACCCCGCCGGTACCGCCGTCGCCGGCGGTCCCCGCCGCGCCGGTGACACTGCCGTTTCCGCCGAGTCCGGCGTCGCCGCCCTGGCCGCCGGTGCCGCCCTGGGCGCCTTGACCGTCGTTGGTGCCGGTGATGCCGGTGCCGCCTTGGCCGCCCTGGCCGCCGCTGCCGCCTTGTCCGCCGGTGCCGCCGGTGCCTTGCTGGCCGGCGGTGCCGCCGTGGGCGTTGCCGGCTGCTCCGCCGTCGCCGCCGGTGCCGCCCTGGCCGCCGGCGCCGCCCTGCCCACCCTGGGTGCCGGCCGCGGCGACGGTGGTGTTGTCGGTGCCGGTGGCGCCAGTCCCGCCGACCCCGCCGGTGCCGCCGTCGCCGGCGGTCCCCGCCGCGCCGGTGACACTGCCGTTTCCGCCGAATCCGGCGTCGCCGCCCTGGCCGCCGGTGCCGCCCTGGGCGCCTTGGCCGTCGTTGGTGCCGGTGATGCCGGCGCCGCCTTGGCCGCCCTGTCCGCCGCTGCCGCCTTGTCCGCCGGTGCCGCCGGTGCCTTGCTGGCCGGCGGTGCCGCCGTGGGCGTTGCCGGCTGCTCCGCCGTCGCCGCCCACCCCGCCGCTGCCGCCTTGTCCGCCTTGTCCGCCTTGGGTGCCGGCCGCGGCGACGGTGGTGTTGTCGGTTCCGGTGGCGCCCGTCCCGCCGACCCCGCCGGTGCCGCCGTCGCCGGCGGTCCCCGCATTGCCTTGGGTGGAGCCGTTTCCGCCGAGTCCGGCGTCGCCGCCCGTGCCGCCGGTGCCGCCTTGGGCGCCTTGGCCGTCGTTGGTGCCGGCGATGCCGGCACCGCCTTGGCCGCCCTGGCCCCCGATCCCGCCCGTCCCGCCGGTGCCGCCGGCGCCCTGAATGCCGGCCGTGCCGCCGTGGGCGTTGCCGGCTGCTCCGCCGTCGCCGCCGATCCCGCCGCTGCCGCCTTGTCCGCCTTGGCCGCCCTGGGTGCCGGCCCCGGCGACGGTGGTGTTGTCGGTACCCGCTACTCCAGTGCCGCCGTTTCCGCCCTGGCCGCCGTTACCGGCGGTCCCCACATTGCCTTGGGTGGAGCCGTTTCCGCCGAGTCCGGCATCGCCGCCCGTACCACCGGTGCCGCCCCGGGCGCCTTGACCGTCGTTTAGCCCGGTGATTCCGGTGCCGCCCTGTCCGCCCTGGCCGCCTTGTCCGCCAGTGCCGCCGTCGCCGCCGGACCCCTGGTGGCCGGCCGTTCCGCCGTTGGCGTTGCCGGCGGCCCCGCCGTCGCCGCCAGTCCCACCGTGTCCTCCGGTGCCGCCCTGGTCGCCTTGCAGACCCGCGCCGGCGGTGGTTGCGTCGGTGCCGGTAGCCCCGGTGCCGCCAATACCTCCGGTGCCCCCGTTGCCGGCCGTACCGGCGGTGCCTTGGGTGGAGCCGGTGCCGCCGAGTCCCGCAGCGCCGCCCTGGCCGCCGGTGCCGCCTTGGGCGCCTTGGCCGTTGTCGACGCCGGTGATTCCTGTGCCGCCTTGGCCGCCCTGTCCGCCGTTGCCGCCGTTGCCTCCGCTGCCGCCGGTGCCTTGGTGGCCGGCGGTGCCGCCGTGGGCGTTGCCGGCTGCGCCGCCGTCGCCGCCGGTGCCGCCCTGGCCGCCTTGTCCGCCTTGGCCGCCCTGGGTGCCTGCCGCGGCGACGGTGGTGTTGTCGGTCCCGGTGGCGCCCGTCCCGCCGACCCCGCCGGTGCCGCCGTCGCCGGCCGTGCCCGCGTTGCCTTGGGTGGAGCCGGTGCCGCCGATGCCGGCGGCGCCGCCCTGGCCGCCGGTGCCGCCTTGGGCGCCTTGGCCGTTGCTGGTGCCGGTGATTCCGGTGCCGCCTTGGCCGCCCTGGCCGCCTTGTCCGCCGGTGCCGCCGACGCCGCCGGCGCCTTGCTGGCCGGCGGTGCCGCCGTTGGCGGCACCGGCTGCCCCGCCGTCGCCGCCGTCGCCGCCCTGGCCGCCGGCGCCGCCCTGCCCACCCTGGGTGCCTGCCGCGGCGACGGTGGTGTTGTCGGTCCCGGTCGCGCCCGTCCCGCCGACCCCGCCGGTGCCGCCGTCGCCGGCCGTGCCCGCGTTGCCTTGGGTGGAGCCGGTGCCGCCGATGCCGGCGGCGCCGCCGGTGCCGCCGACGCCGCCTTGGGCGCCTTGGCCGCTGTTGACGCCCGCGATGCCGGTCCCGCCCTGGCCGCCCTGGCCGCCTTGTCCGCCGGTGCCGCCGACGCCGCCGATTCCTTGGTGGCCGGCGGTGCCGCCGTTGGCGGCACCGGCCGCCCCACCCTGGCCGCCGGTGCCGCCGGCGCTGCCTTGCCCGCCCTGGGCGCCGGCAGTGCCGGGCGCTGCGACGGTGGTGTTGTCGGCGCCGGCCGCGCCCGTGCCTCCCGCGCCACCCTGGCCGCCGTCGCCGGCTACGCCCGCCACGCCGGCGACCCGGCCGGCTCCGCCCAGTCCGGCGGCGCCGCCGGTGCCTCCGGTGCCGCCGCTGCCACCCTGGCCGTTGTCGACACCGACGACGCCCGTGCCGCCGCGCCCACCGAGTCCGCCCACACCGCCGGTGCCACCCTGGCCGCCCGCGCCCTGGATCGCGCCCTCGCCGCCGCCCAGACCGCCGACGCCACCCGCCCCACCAGCGAAGCCGGTGCCACCGGAACCCGCGACGGCGTCGGCCCCGGCCGCACCGGCCCCACCTGTGCCGCCCGTTCCCCCCTGACCGCCGATGCCCGCACCGCCCCCAGTGCCGCTGCTGCTCAAGTATTGGCCGGCGGCCCCGCCCGCCCCGCCGACACCTGGAGCGCCGCCGGTGCCACCCGCCCCGCCGGTGCCGCCGATGCCGGCCAGACCGGCGATGCTCCCGTCGGCACCGGTACCGCCGGTGCCGCCCACGCCACCGTTGCCGCCCATCCCGCCGTGCCCGCCGGCGCCGAACAGCAACGCGCCTTGGCCACCGGTCCCGCCGGCGCCGCCGGCGCCACCGGTCCCGCCCGCGCCGCCGAGCCCGTTACCCAGCGCGGTGCCGTTGCCGCCAGTGCCGCCGTAACCGCCCGACCCGCCGTTGCCGCCCGCGCCACCGCCGCCGAACAACGAGCCCGGTCCGCCGGCGCCGCCGGGGCCGCCCGCGCCGGCGGGGCCGCTGGGACCAGCGTCGCTACCGGTGCCGCCCGCGCCGCCAGCCCCGCCGGTGCCGAACAGCAATTCGGCCCGGCCGCCGGTGCCCCCGGCGCCCCCGCCGAAGCCACCGGTGCCGCCGTCTCCGCCGCCGCCCACCAGCCACCCGCCCATACCGCCGGCTCCGCCGGTGCCCCCGCCGGTTCCACCGGTGCCTCCGGCTCCACCCCACCCGAGCAGCAATCCGGCGTGACCGCCGGCGCCGCCCGCGGCTCCGAAAGCCCCGCCCGCTCCGCCGGCCCCACCGTTGCCCCACAATCCCGCCGACCCGCCCGCACCACCGGGCTGGCCCGGACCACCGGGCGCTCCGTTACCACCATTTCCGAACAACAGACCGCCGTTGCCGCCGTTACCTCCCGGCGTCGACGCGTTGGCGCCGTTGCCAATCAGCGGGAACCCAATCAGCGCCTCGGTCGGCGCATTGATTGCGTTGAGCAGAGCCTGCCCGGCATTGGCCGCCTCGGTCGTCAGATATGCCTCGGCTCCGCCATTCACGGATTGCGCGAAGATGTCCTGAAGCGTCGCCGCACGTTCGATCAGCGCCTGTCGTTCCTGGGCGTATCCGCCGAACAACTCAGCAATACGCACCGAGATCTCGTCGCTGCCCGCGGCCACAATCTGAGTCGTTGAGACTGCCGCAGCGGTGTTCGCCGCCCGAACAGCCGAAACCACCCGCGCGAGATCCTGCGAAGCTGCTGTCATGGTCTCCGGGGAAACCAACACGAACGACATCACGCCGAACTCCGTGGCCTAGCGGAAGGGGCCACCCGATACGACAAATTCGCCATCGTCTATTGCGCCGGCGCAGTCTTTCCGGCCCTCGCTATCCGCCTGGCCGATCGATCGGAAGTGCCGAGGTCTTCACGCCGTCGTAGCTGGTGGCCTGTCATTGGCGCCAGTCGATGACCCGCCCGCTCAGCGTCGCCGGATCGGGTTGCCTTGACGGCTGAAATCGGCTCGGGCATAGCCGTTTTAGAGGTCACCTAATACTCCTGAGAATCGTTTCGCGCTCTGACCCGGGCACGGGCCAGCGGCTTGATCCATGAAACGCGAATTCACTGCGGCTTGAGCTGCCAGATCATGCGGAAATAGTCGCGCGCGCGCACTATCCGGAATTCCGATAGTCGGGTTGCTTTACGCTGCGGATGGTTCGGCGCGATGAGGGTGGACGCTTATTTTTGAGACGATAAGAATTCTGGGCTTCCCCCATCTCCGGGAAATGGCGCGGCCTGCCGTCTTCGCGTGACTGATTCCGCATCTGGCCGGAGCCGCTCGGCACAACCGAATATACCGGTATGCGTCGTCGTCGGCAACATAAACTGAGATAAATATGTCGTGCGGCGCGGAGCGCGTCGGCATACCGAAGCTCCCGGAACTGTGACCTGGGGTCTCCCCGGTCCGCGGGCAGTCCGACAATGCCCGGTGCGGCGGCTTCCGCCGGCCGGGCATGCGATCTGGTCTCGGGGCGATCACCCTGTCCCGCTTGACACCGGACACCGGTCTCGAGGCCCCCGGCGGCCGATTCACCGTTAACATGGGTGGACGCGGGTGGGAGCGCCTGTGAACGGAGGTATCGTGACCCGGGATCGTGCCGCCATGGAGAGTCAGGTGTCCACGACGGATTTGGCGGTCAAGCTCAACAAGCTGTTCGAGGTCATGCACAGCCCGTCGGAGCCGGCGCTGTCGAATGCCGCCGCTGCCGAGGCGATTACGGAAAAGACCGGTGTCTCGATCAGCCCGGCGTACTTGTGGCAGCTTCGCAGCGGGCTGAAAACCAACCCGACGGTGGCGCATCTGCGTGCGATCGCGGAGTTCTTCGGTGTGTCGGCGTCGTATTTGATCGACGCCGGGGTCGACGAACACCTCGAGGCGCAGCTGGATCTGTTGCAGGCACTGCGGGATGCGGGGGTGCGGGATCTGGCCATGCGCGCTTCCGGGCTGACGGATGCTGCCCTCACTAATTTGGCGGCGATGGTCGACCATGTCCGCGAGCTGGAGAAGCTGCCTCCACTCGCCCCGGCGCCTCGGGGCGGAGATGACCACGTCTGACGCTGAGCTGCAGGCGCTGGCCCGCCGGATGCCGATCCCTGTCCCGTGGGACCGTCATCAGTTCGTGGACAACGTGGCCCGGATGCGGGGCCGACCGATTCGGCTGGTACCAACGCCCACTCCGGCGTTGGCCGGTAGCCCGTGCGGGTTGTGGTTGAAGCGCGACGCCGACGATGTCATCGTCCACGCGATCGGCACCTCCGAGTACCACATGGACCAGATCGTCTGCCACGAAGTTGGGCACATGGTTCTCGGTCACGACCAATCCCGCGCCGGCGGCCCGCCTGGCTTGCCGCACGACCATCTGAGCAGCACGCTGCTGCCCGACCTCGATCCGGCCGCCGTGCGCGCGGTGTTGGGTCGCACCGACTACGCCAGTGCCCAGGAACGCGCCGCCGAAACCTTCGCCTCCATGCTGATGATTGCCGCCGCCGACGCCGGTGCGCAACGCTCCGTCATGCGCAGCGTGTTCTTCCGCTCCCGATGACCAGCACCGTGCCCCCGGCGGTCGCTTGGCCGCTGATCCTGTTCATGGCGATCGTCGTGGTCACGCGCTACGTGGGGTTCAACACGAATCTTTATGACGCGTACCTCAACAACACCCTGGCGACCTTGCTGCTGGCCCAGCTATTGCGCGAACACGCTGTCGAACAATTGCTGTCGGATGCTGCGCTGATCACCGCCACCACGGCACAGCAATTGGCAGTGGTCGCCCTGATCTTCGGCAGCGTGGAATTCATCGGTTTCACCATGATGTGGGCAGGGCTATCTGGACCCGACATGCGCCGCCGCCATCGCTACTACCGTTGTGCGGCAGCGCTATTGGCGTTCGGCTATCTCGTCGCGGCAACGCGAGCCCGGGTCGCGGCAAAGCCCGTCGAAATTTCCGGCGGGTGGGACGGGGTGCTCGCCTACGGTTTCTACTCGACGATGTTCCTCGTGTTGGTCGTTCAGCTGATGCGACTGAGCATCGGGGAACTCGCGCGCGCGGGTGCGCCGCGCCGCGAGCGCCTCATCGCCGCCCTGGGGGTGGTATTGGCGGTGGCAATCGGGTGGGTCACCGTGGAATCGTTGCTGCTGCTGGTTTTCGAACAGCTCGGGTGGCTGCACACCAGCGCGTACCGGGTCAAGGTCCACGGCGTGTATTTCTTCTGGGAAGCCGTCGGTTGCGCCGCGCTCGCCGCGGTCCCGTGCGCGCTCGCGATCATCGCCCGTGTCGGGTTGGATCCCGTCAGCCGACAATGGCGCAAACTGCAGCCGCTGCGGCACGGCCTGCGACAGGCCTTACCGCAGAACGCTTTTGACCCGCAGGACAGCGGTACCCGGTACCGGAAATCCGCCCTGCAGCTCCATCAGGCCGTCGTTGAAATTCGGGACCTGATCTTGCAGCTACGGCCACACTTTCGCGACATCCCCCCGCGGCAAGTTGAGCAATTCGTCGCGGCGCATTCCGTCCCCGCGGCTGATCGCGACACCGCGATCCTGGCCCTGCAACTAGCCCACGCGGCCGACGCCAAAGCATCGGGAACCACCCCGCAACGAGCCGATGCGACCCACATCGCCACCTCCCGTGCGACGACTCTCGAGCAGGAGGCCCGCGAACTGGTGTCGCTGGCCAAGTGGTGGACTCCTGCCGCGGCTGCGGTCACCGCCACCCGATCATCCGCCGGCGGGCCGCCGAGGCCCGTCAACCGCAAGGGTGTGCTGTCCAGCGGTGAGCAGCGCTGACCGGCTCGCCTCCCGGCGGCGTTGGCGGGTGACCCGATGAACAAATGACCCGATGCCAAACTTGGTTGGACTTGAGCGGAACACACTCAACCTTGACGGCGTTGAACAACCCGACCACCATTTTTCCCACAACCCGAACGGAGGTGTCGTGGACTCTTTCAACCCGACCACCAAGACCCAGGCGGCGCTGACCTCGGCCCTTCAGGCGGCCTCGGCCGCCGGTAACCCCGAGATCCGGCCCGCTCACCTGCTGTTGGCGCTGCTGACGCAGAACGAGGGAATCGCCGCGCCGCTGCTGGAGGCGGTCGGCGTCGAGCCCGCCACCATCCGCGCCGAAGCCCAGCGCCTGCTGGACCGGCTGCCGCAGACCAGCGGCGCCAGCTCGCAACCGCAGCTGTCGCGCGAATCGCTGGCCGCGATCACCACCGCCCAGCAGCTCGCCACCGAGATGGACGACGAGTACGTCTCCACCGAGCACCTGATGGTCGGGCTGGCCACCGGCGACTCCGATGTCGCCAAGCTCCTGACCGGACACGGCGCGTCGCCGCAGGCCCTGCGGGAGGCGTTCGTCAAGGTCCGCGGCAGCGCCCGCGTCACCAGCCCCGAGCCCGAGGCCACCTACCAGGCGCTGGAGAAGTACTCCACCGACCTGACCGCCCGGGCCCGCGAGGGCAAGCTCGACCCGGTGATCGGGCGGGACAACGAGATCCGCCGCGTCGTCCAGGTGTTGAGCCGCCGCACCAAGAACAACCCGGTGCTGATCGGCGAGCCCGGCGTCGGCAAGACCGCGATCGTGGAGGGCCTGGCCCAGCGCATCGTCGCCGGCGACGTGCCCGAAAGCCTTCGCGACAAGACCGTCATCAGCCTGGACCTGGGCTCGATGGTGGCCGGGGCGAAGTACCGCGGGGAGTTCGAGGAGCGGCTCAAGGCCGTCCTCGACGACATCAAGAACTCCGCCGGGCAGATCATCACCTTCATCGACGAGCTGCACACCATCGTCGGCGCCGGCGCGACCGGCGAGGGCGCCATGGACGCCGGCAACATGATCAAGCCGATGCTGGCCCGCGGCGAGCTGCGCCTGGTCGGCGCCACCACGCTCGACGAGTACCGCAAGTACATCGAGAAGGACGCGGCCCTCGAGCGCCGCTTCCAGCAGGTGCTGGTCGGCGAGCCGTCGGTCGAGGACACCGTCGGCATCCTGCGCGGGCTCAAGGACCGCTACGAGGTGCACCACGGCGTGCGGATCACCGACTCGGCCCTGGTGGCCGCGGCCACGCTGTCCGATCGCTACATCACCGCCCGCTTCCTGCCGGACAAGGCCATCGACCTGGTCGACGAGGCCGCCAGTCGGCTGAAGATGGAGATCGACTCCCGGCCCGTCGAGATCGACGAGGTCGAGCGCCTCGTGCGCCGCCTCGAGATCGAGGAGATGGCGCTCGCCAAGGAGGAGGACGAGGCGTCCAAGGAGCGGCTGGAGAAGCTGCGCTCGGAGCTGGCCGACAAGAAGGAACAGCTCGCCGAGCTCACCACCCGCTGGCAGAACGAGAAGAACGCGATCGACGTCGTCCGCGAGCTCAAGGAGCAGCTGGAGACCCTGCGCGGGGAGTCGGAGCGCGCCGAGCGCGACGGCGACCTGGCCAAGGCCGCCGAGCTGCGCTACGGACGCATCCCCGAGGTCGAGAAGAAGCTCGACGCCGCGCTGCCCCAGGCCGAGGCCCGGGAGAACGTCATGCTCAAGGAGGAGGTCGGACCCGACGACATCGCCGAGGTGGTGTCGGCGTGGACCGGCATCCCCGCCGGACGGATGCTCGAGGGCGAGACCGCCAAGCTGCTGCGCATGGAGGAGGAGCTGGGCAAGCGCGTCATCGGGCAGCGCAAGGCCGTGCAGGCGGTGTCCGACGCCGTGCGCCGGTCCCGGGCCGGCGTCGCCGACCCGAACCGGCCGACCGGGTCGTTCATGTTCCTGGGCCCGACCGGCGTCGGCAAGACCGAGCTGGCCAAGGCGCTGGCGGAGTTCCTGTTCGACGACGAGCGCGCGATGGTCCGCATCGACATGAGCGAGTACGGCGAGAAGCACTCGGTCGCCCGCCTGGTCGGTGCGCCCCCGGGCTACATCGGCTACGACCAGGGCGGCCAGCTCACCGAGGCGGTGCGCCGGCGCCCCTACACGGTGATCCTGTTCGACGAGATCGAAAAGGCGCACCCGGACGTGTTCGACGTGCTGCTGCAGGTGCTCGACGAGGGCCGCCTGACCGACGGGCAGGGCCGCACGGTCGACTTCCGCAACACCATCCTGATCCTGACGTCCAACCTCGGGTCGGGCGGCAGCGAGGAGCAGGTGATGGCCGCGGTGCGCTCGGCGTTCAAGCCGGAGTTCATCAACCGCCTCGACGACGTGATCATCTTCCACGGCCTCGAGCCCGGTGAGCTGGTGTCGATCGTCGACATCCAGCTGGCCCAGCTGCAGAAGCGGCTGGCGCAGCGCCGCCTCACGCTGGAGGTGTCGCTCCCGGCCAAGCAGTGGCTGGCGCAGCGCGGATTCGACCCGGTCTACGGCGCACGGCCGCTGCGGCGGCTGGTGCAGCAGGCCATCGGCGACCAGCTCGCGAAGCTCCTGCTGGCCGGCGACGTGCACGACGGCGACACGGTTCCGGTGAACGTCAGCCCCGACGGTGACTCGCTGATCCTGGGCTGAATCCCTCGAACCGGTTAAGGGGGGACCGTCCCGCCGCTGTAACTGGGTTGTGACCGGCCGGGCTTCGGTGTTCCGGCCCAACAGCAGATACCCTGTGTGGGATGGTCCCCCTTTGGTTCACGCTCTCCGCACTGTGCTTTGTCGGTGCGGGGGTGCTGCTGTACGTCGACCTGGATCGACGCCGCGGGCGCAGCCGGCGGCGTCGATCGTGGGCGCGCTCGCACGGCTTCGACTTCGAGAGCGAATCGACCGAGATCCTCAAGCGCTGGAAGCGCGGCGTGATGTCCACGGTCGGCGACGTCCCGGCCTTCAACGTGGTGCTGGGCCAGATCCGCGGCGAGGCCGTGTACATCTTCGACCTCGAAGAGGTCGCGACGGTCATCGCGCTGCACCGCAAGGTCGGCACCAACGTCGTGGTGGACCTGCGCCTCAAGGGGCTCAAAGAGCCGCGGGAGAGCGACATCTGGTTGCTGGGCGCCATCGGCCCGCGGATGGTGTACTCCACCAACCTCGACGCCGCCCGTCGCGCCTGCGACCGGCGCATGGTCACCTTCGCCCACACCGCGCCCGACTCCGCCGAGATCATGTGGAACGAGCAGAACTGGACGCTGGTCGCCCTGCCGGTCACCAGCACGCGCACCCAGTGGGACGAGGGCCTGCGCACCGTGCGCCAGTTCAACGACCTGCTGCGGGTGCTGCCACCGGCGCCGCAGGACACCGCCGAAGAAGCCGCGGCGCCCGCGCCGCGCACCGCGGCCCCGGGCCGCCCGCTGGCGCCGGCCGGTCGGGCGGAACTGCCGCCGCGCCGCGCTCAGCAGGACGTGGCCGGATTGCTGGGGGACGCCGGCCGCCGCGGGCCGGAGCCCGTGCGCCGGGAGCAGGCGCCGCGCGCCGAGGGCCGGCCCGAACCGGGCCACCGCCCACCGCCGACGGGGCGCAACGGCCGGCAGGCCAGCAACTTCCAGCACTGACCCCGGGGAGCGCGGGTCGGGCGGCGGCGCCGCCGTCATAGGATGTCGCTCATGCCCCGCCCCGTCGCCCTGATCACCGGGCCCACGTCGGGCATCGGCGCCGGCTACGCCCGGCGCTACGCGCGCGACGGCTACGACCTGGTGCTGGTGGCCCGCGACGTCGACCGGCTGACCGAGCTGGCCGGTGAACTGGAGGCCCAGACCGGCACCGTCGAGATCCTGCCCGCCGATCTCGCCGACCCCGCCGATCGCGCGAAGGTCGCCGACCGGCTCGCCGACGGGGTGCGGGTCCTGGTCAACAACGCCGGCTTCGGCACCAAGGGCGACTTCTGGGCGACCGACCCCGCGCTGCTGCAGAAGCAGCTCGACGTCAACGTCACGTCGGTCATGCACCTCACGCGGGCAGCCCTGCCCGCCATGCTCGACGCCGGCGCCGGGACCGTCATCAACATCGCCAGCGTCGCCGGGCTGGTGGCGGGGCGCGGGTCGACGTATTCGGCGTCCAAGGCGTGGGTGATCTCGTTCAGCGAGGGCCTGGCCGTGGCCCTGGAGGGCACCGGCGTCGGCGTGCACGCCGTCTGCCCGGGATACGTGCACACCGAGTTCCACGCCCGCGCCGGCATCGACATGGCCAAGCTGCCGTCGTTCATGTGGCTGGAGGTCGACGACGTGGTGAGCCAGAGCCTGGCCGACGTCGCGGCCGGCAAGGTCATCAGCATCCCCGGGGTGCAATACAAGGCGTTGGTCACCGCCGGGCGCCTCATTCCGCGCGGCCTGCTGCGCGGGGTCGTCAAACGGGTCGGCGGTGGCCGTGGCCGAAGCTGACGACCGGGCGGAATTGGCGGACCTGGTGCGCCGGCTGTCGGTGGTGCACGGGCGGGTCACCCTCTCGTCGGGCAAGGAGGCGGACTACTACGTCGACCTGCGCCGCGCCACCCTGCATCACCGGGCCTCCGCGCTGATCGGCCGGCTGATGCGCGAGCTCACCAGCGACTGGGATTACGCCGTGGTCGGCGGGTTGACCCTGGGCGCCGACCCGGTGGCCACGGCCGTCATGCACGCGCCCGGGCGCCCGGTCGACGCGTTCGTGGTGCGGAAGTCGGCGAAAACTCATGGGCTGCAACGACTTATCGAGGGCAGCGACGTCGTGGGCAAGCGGGTGCTGGTCGTCGAGGACACCAGCACCACCGGCAACTCGGCGCTCACCGCCGTGCACGCCGTGCGGGACGCCGGGGGCGAGGTGGTCGGCGTGGCCACCGTGGTGGACCGGGCCACCGGGGCCGCCGAGGCGATCGAAGCCGAGGGATTGCCCTATCGCAGCGTGCTGGGCCTGGCCGATCTGGGGTTGGGCTAGTTTGCATCGCCGCACGCAGCTTCTCGCGATTGCGGCCTGCCTGCTGGCGCTCGTGGCGGGGTGCTCGGGCTCGCGTCAGCCGGTCCGCGCGTACGGCGCCCAGGGCGCCCGGCTGGGCGAATCGCTGGCGCTGCTGGGCTGGAACATGTCGGTGTCGAATCTGCGCTGGGACGGCGACTACGTGCTGGTCGACGTCGACGCGTCGGTGGCCGATCCGCACGGCGCGCACGCCGCGCCGGCGGACATCCGCTTCGGGCTCTACGGGGCGCTCGCGCATCCGATGGAGCACACCGCGCTGGGCAGCTGCGACGACGCGGCGGCCAGCGTGCGAGACGTCCGCTCGCCGCTGTCGGCGCCGCCGGACCGGCTCACCGGCACGGTTTGCCTTGGGCCCCTGCAGGATCGAAGCCAGGTCCGGGGGGTCTACGGTTACTCACCGCGCGACCGGATCCCGAACACGTCGGCGGCCTACCCGGTGGCGTTCCCGGTGGGGCTGATGCCGACCAACGTCAACGACACCGGATTGGTGGTCAAGACCGCCAGCCTGTCGGCCTGGCGCGCCGACGGCAAGCCGGTGACCCAGGCGCAGCTCGGCGATCCGGGGGCGTTCACCGGCAACGGCTACATGCTGCTGGGCCTGGAGGCCGACGCGGTCGCGGGCCGCTACCGCGACGACTCCGCCAAGCGCGGCGGCCCGATGATGCTGCTCGCGTCGCCGACCCTGCCCCCGCCGGGGCTGAACCCGTCGTGCGCGGTGTACGGGTCGTCGGTGCTGATCCTGCCCGACGCCTCGCTGGATTCGGTGCACGTCAACGCCTCGCTGTGCACGCAGGGCGAGATCAACGAGGCGCTGCTGTATGCGACCGTCGCGGTGGACGGCACGCACGCCGCGGTGTGGACGCAGCGATGAGCGAGCCGGGGCCCACCGAATGGGCGGTACCGGCGCCGGGCGTCGGCCCCTGGGCCGGCGAGGTTCCCGACGACCCGCGGTATGACCCGGTCCTGTTGCGGGAGGGCGATTCCCGCAACGTGGTCGACGCCTACCGGTACTGGACCCGGGAGGCGATCATCGCCGACATCGACACGAGGCGGCACCCGCTGCACGTGGCGATCGAGAACTTCGGGCACGACGCGAACATCGGGTCGGTGGTGCGCACCGCCAACGCCTTCGCCGTGCACACCGTGCACATCGTCGGCCGGCGACGCTGGAATCGCCGCGGCGCCATGGTGACCGACCGCTACCAGCGGCTGTGTCATCACGACAGCGCGGCCGAGTTGCTGGACTTCGCGGCGGAGGCCGGGCTGACGGTCGTCGCGGTCGACAACGTCCCGGGAGCGGCGCGGCTGGAGGAGACGGCGCTGCCGCGGGACTGCCTGCTGGTCTTCGGTCAGGAGGGTCCGGGGATCACCGGTGACACCCGCACGGGCGCGGCCGTGACCGTGTCGATCGCGCAGTTCGGGTCGACGCGCAGCATCAACGCCGGTGTGGCCGCCGGGATCGCGATGCACGCCTGGGTTCGTCGGCACGCGGATCTCTCGCGCGCCTGGTGAGGGTGCGCTGTCGGGCGTTGAGTGTGTGCTGAGGGTTTCGAGTGTGCATCCGGGGCGGGCGCCGCGGCGTTTTCCCCGCCTTCAGCGCACAATGAAAGCCCCAGGTGCACAGTCGATGAGCGTCGGGTTGGAGCAGCCCGTCGAGGGTGCGCCCAGTCCATCGAGTGCGTGCTGAGGGTTTTGGGTGTGCATCCAGGGCGGCGCTTCGGCGTTTTCTCCGCCCTCAGCGCACAATGGACGCCCTACGCGCACCCTGGACAACAGTCGGCCGGCCGTCCAGGCACACACTCAACTCCACAGCGTCACATGCACTTTCGGCCGGAACCGCGTCACGCCCACACCCGATCCGCGGATCATCGCCTGCGTGCATCTCGGCGTGGTGATGAAGCTGATCAATTCCGACACCGCGGGCTGACGCGCCGACGGCGGCAGCGTCGCCGCGCACCATTCGCCCGACTTCTCCAGCCCCGGGCCGCTCACCCGCGCCACCCGCCCGGCCGCGAGATCCTTGGCCACCGCGAAGCCGATCGTCAGCGTCGCGCCGCCGACCCGCTGCACCTCCTCGAGCGCGGCCGCATCGCTCTGAAAAATGCGCTGCTGTGACTCCGGAATAGCTAAGGCGCGCAACATGTTTGCGATCTCGCCGTCGACGCCTCCCGCCGACGGGCCGAGCATCCACTGCTGCTGGCGCAGCAGCGCGGGCGTCGGAACACCCGACGTCAGAGGGCTTTTCGGCGCGACGACCGTGATGATCTGGTATTTCAGAAAGGGTTTCACGAAGATGGAGCCGTCGTGGCCGGCCGTGTTCTCGCTGGCGGGGCCGATCGCGATGTCGACTGCACGCGCGCTGATCAGGTCGCGGAACCGGCTCGTCGGGTGCACGCTCAGCTCCACCGACAGGTCGTCGGCCCGGGACGAGAAGAGCTCGATCAGCCCGGGGGCGGCGTGTTCGGCGAACGTGGTGGATGCGGCGATCCGCAGCAGCCGCCGCCCGTGGGCCGCCTCGGTGACCTCGATCGCGGTCTGTTGCTGCAACCCCAGGATCTCCACGGCCCGGCTGGCCAGCCGCAGCCCCCCCGGCGTGAAGGCCAGGCCGGCGCCCGTCCTGGTGAACAACGCGTCGTCGAGTTCCTTGCGCAGCGCGGCGATGTGCATGGACACGCCGGCGTCGGACATGCCGAGTTCGGCGGCGGCCGCCCGCACGGAGCCCAACCGCACCACCGCCGAGTAGGCCCGAAGTTGAGCCGGAGTCACGCCATGAGCCTACTTTGGGATGCGTGCGTGACGTGCTTGCCGAACTCCTGCCGGTCTGGCGTGCCGGTGACACCGCGGGATTGGCGACGGTGGTGCGGACGTTCCGGTCCGCGCCCCGGCAGCCGGGCGCCGCGATGGTGGTGGCCCCGGACGGTTCGGTGTCCGGGTCGGTGTCGGGCGGTTGCGTGGAGGGCGCGGTCTACGAGCTCGCCACCGAGGTCGCCGCGACCGGGGCACCGCGGCTGGAGCGCTACGGCGTCAGCGACGGCGACGCCTTCGCGGTCGGGCTCACCTGCGGCGGCATCATCGACATCTTCGTCGAGGCGGTATCCCGGGCGACGTTCCCAGAACTGGGTGGTGTGGCCGACGACGTCGAAGAGCATCGCGCGGTGGCGGTCGCGACCGTCGTCGCCCACCCCGACGCGCGACGGGTGGGTGCCAGGCTGATCGTCCGGCCGCGCGGCGTGACGGGTTCGCTGGGGTCGGCGCGCGCCGACGCCGCCGTCGCCGACGACGCGCGCGGGCTGCTGGCGGTCGGCCGCAGCGAGGTCCTCGAATACGGGCCCGACGGGCAGCGCCTGGGCGCGGGCATGGAGGTCTTCGTCTGCAGCTACGCCCCCCGGCCGCGGATGTTGGTGTTCGGCGCCATCGATTTCGCCGCGGCGCTGGCGCGGCAGGGAACGCTCCTCGGCTATCGCGTCACCGTGTGCGACGCCCGCGCCGTCTTCGCCACGCCGGCGCGATTCCCGACGGCCGACCACGTCGTCGCGGAGTGGCCCCACCGGTATCTGGCGGCCGAGGCGCAGGCGAACGCGGTCGACGCCAGCACCGTGATCTGCGTGCTGACCCACGACCCGAAGTTCGACGTCCCGGTCCTCGAAGTGGCGCTGCGGCTGCCCCGCGTCGGCTACGTGGGGGCGATGGGATCGCGCCGCACCCACGAGGACCGGATGAGCCGGCTGCGGGCGGCGGGACTGACCGACGAGGAGCTGAGCCGGCTGTCCAGCCCCATCGGGCTCGACCTCGGGGCGCGCACCCCGGAGGAGACCGCGGTCTCGATCGCCGCCGACATCATCGCCAAGCGCTGGGGCGGCGGGGGCCGGCCGCTGTCGGAAACCGCTGGCCGCATCCACCACGACGCCCGGCTCGAGGGCGAGTTAAAGGATCACTTAACTCGCTATTGACGCCCAGGTCAGCCGGGCCGACACTGGGTGCCCATCACCCAGACGCCCAACGGAGGTGCGTCACATGCAAGTGCCCGGGCCGTTCGAATACGAACGTGCGACCAGCGTCGACCATGCCATCGGATTGCTGGATCGGCTGGGGGAGGGTGCGCGCATCGTCGCCGGCGGGCACAGCCTGCTGCCGATGATGAAGCTGCGCATCGCCAACCCCGAATACCTCATCGACATCAACGACCTGGCCCTCGAGCTCGGGTACGTCATCACCGCGCCGACGCTGGTGCGCGTCGGCGCGATGACCCGACACCGCGAGATCCTGGAGTCCGACACCCTGGCCGCGGTGTGCCCCATCTTCCGCGACGCCGAGAAGGTGATCGCCGACCCGGTGGTCCGCAACCGCGGCACCCTGGGCGGCTCGCTGTGCCAGGCCGACCCGGCGGAGGACCTGTCGACGGTGTGCGAGGTACTGGACGCCGTGTGCCTCGTCCGCGGGCCGTCGGGCGGGCGTGAGGTGGGGATGGACGAGTTCATGATCGGCCCGTACGAGACGGCCGTCGCCCCCAACGAGATGCTGATCGAGGTGCGAATCCCGGTGCGTGACCGGACTTCCAGCGCCTACGCCAAGGTCGAGCGGCGCGTCGGCGACTGGGCGGTCACGGCGGCCGGCGCGTCGATCACCCTCGACGGAGACACCATCGCCGGCGCCCGGATCGGCCTGACCGCGGTGAACGCCGACCGGCGCGCCCTGGCAGAGGTAGCGGCTGAGCTGGCCGGCAAGCCCGCCACCGACGAGGCCTTCGTGGAGGCGGGCCGCCGCGCCGCCGAGGCCTGTGAGCCGGCCGAGGACATCCGCGGAACGGCCGCCTACAAGCGCCACCTGGCCGCCGAATTGACCACTCGCACATTGCGTTCGGCCGCCGAACGGGTGCGCGCCACGGCAGGGAGGAGCTAGCCATGCAGGTCACCATGACCGTCAACGGCGAGCAGGTCAGCGCCGACGTCGAGCCGCGGACGCTGCTGGTGCACTTCCTGCGGGATCACCTCCGGCTCACCGGCACCCATTGGGGATGCGACACCAGCAACTGCGGCACGTGCGTGGTCGACGTCGACGGCGTGCCGGTCAAGTCCTGCACGATGCTGGCGGTGATGGCGTCGGGGCACAGCGTGCGGACGGTCGAGGGGCTCGCCGTGAACGGCCAGCTGGACCCCGTGCAGGAGGGCTTCATGCGCTGCCACGGCCTGCAGTGCGGCTTCTGCACCCCGGGCATGATGATCACCGCGCGCGCCCTGCTGGACCGCGACCCGCACCCCGACGAGGACACCATCCGGGAGGCGATCTCCGGACAGATCTGCCGGTGCACCGGCTACACCACCATCGTGCGGTCCATCCAGTGGGCGGCCCAACACTCCGGCGCGGAGGCCCAGGCATGACGACCATCGAATCCCGGCCGCCTGAGCGGGACGGAAGTCCAGAAGATCGAGCGGACAACGACCAAAAGCCTTGCGGTCACGGCCGGATGCTGCGCAAGGAGGACCCGCGCTTCATCCGCGGCCGCGGCACCTACGTCGACGACGTCAACCTGCACGGCATGCTGCACCTGGCGATCCTGCGGTCGCCGTACGCGCACGCCCGCATCGTCTCGATCGACGTGACCGCCGCGCTGGCCCACCCGAAGGTCAAGGCCGTGGTCACGGGCGCGGACCTGGCCGAGAAGGGCCTGGCGTGGATGCCGACGCTGTCCAACGACGTGCAGGCCGTGCTGGCCACCGACAAGGTGCGTTTCCAGGGCCAGGAGGTGGCGTTCGTCGTTGCCGAGGACCGGTATTCGGCGCGCGACGCGCTGGAGCTCATCGACGTCGACTACGACCCGCTGGATCCGGTCGTGGACGTCCGCAAGGCACTCGACCCGGCGGCGCCGGTGATCCGCACCGACCTCGACGGCAAGACGGACAACCACATCTTCGACTGGGAAACCGGCGACGCGGCCGCCACCGAGGCGGCGTTCGCGCGCGCCGACGTCGTGGTCAGGCAGGAGATGGTCTACCCCCGCGTGCACCCCGCGCCGATGGAAACCTGTGGCGCCGTGGCGGACCTGGACCCCGTGACCGGCAAGCTCACGCTGTGGACCACCTCGCAGGCCCCGCACGCCCACCGCACCCTGTACGCGTTGGTCGCCGGCCTGCCCGAACACAAGATCCGGGTGATCTCGCCCGACGTCGGCGGCGGCTTCGGCAACAAGGTGCCCATCTATCCCGGCTACGTCTGCGCGATCGTCGGCTCGCTGCTGCTGGGCAAGCCGGTCAAATGGATGGAGGACCGCAGCGAGAACCTGACCTCCACCAGCTTCGCGCGCGACTACATCATGGTCGGCGAGATCGCCGCGACCAATGACGGCAAGATCCTGGCGATCCGGTCCAACGTGCTGGCCGACCACGGAGCCTTCAACGGCCAGGCCGCGCCGACGAAGTACCCGGCCGGCTTCTTCGGCGTGTTCACCGGCAGCTACGACATCGAGGCCGCCTACTGCCACATGACCGCGGTGTACACCAACAAGGCGCCGGGCGGGGTGGCCTACGCGTGTTCGTTCCGGATCACCGAGGCGGTGTACTTCGTCGAGCGGCTGGTGGACTGCCTGGCCTTCGACCTGAAGATGGACCCCGCCGAGCTGAGGTTGCGAAACCTGCTGCGGCCCGAGCAATTCCCGTACCAGAGCAAGACCGGCTGGACGTACGACTCGGGCGACTACGAGGCCACCATGCGCAAGGCCATGGACATGATCGGATACGAGGCGTTGCGCGAGGAGCAGGAGCGCAAGCGGCAAAACGGCGAGCTGATGGGCATCGGTATGTCGTTCTTCACCGAGGCCGTCGGCGCCGGCCCGCGCAAGGACATGGACATCCTCGGCCTGGGCATGGCCGACGGGTGCGAGCTGCGCGTGCATCCGACCGGGAAAGCCGTGGTGCGGCTCTCGGTTCAGACGCAGGGGCAGGGCCACGAGACGACGTTCGCGCAGATCGTCGCCGAGGAGCTCGGCATCCCGCCCGACGACATCGACGTGGTGCACGGCGACACCGACCAGACGCCCTTCGGGCTGGGCACCTACGGCAGCCGCTCGACCCCGGTCTCCGGTGGGGCGGCGGCGCTGGTCGCCCGCAAGGTCCGCGACAAGGCGAAGATCATCGCCTCGGGCATGCTCGAGGTATCGGTCGCCGACCTGGAGTGGGAGAAGGGCTCGTTCCACGTGACGGGCGACCCGTCGGCGTCGGTGACCATCGCCGACATTGCGATGCGCGCCCACGGGGCCGGTGACCTGCCCGAGGGCATCGAGGGCGGGCTCGACGCCGAGGTCTGCTACAACCCGGAGAACCTGACCTATCCGTACGGCGCGTATTTCTGTGTGGTGGACGTCGATCCGGGGACCGCGGTAGTCAAGGTGCGGCGCTTCCTGGCGGTCGACGACTGCGGCACCCGGATCAACCCGATGATTATCGAGGGCCAGGTGCACGGCGGCATCGTCGACGGCATCGGCATGGCGCTGATGGAGTGGATCGCGTTCGACGAGGAAGGCAACTGCCTGGGCGGGTCGCTCATGGACTACCTGATCCCGACGGCGATGGAGGTGCCGCACCTGGAGACGGGGCACACCGTCACGCCGTCGCCGCATCACCCGATCGGCGCGAAGGGCATCGGCGAGTCGGCCACCGTCGGCTCGCCGCCGGCGGTGGTGAACGCGGTGGTGGATGCGTTGGCGCCGTTCGGCGTTCGCCACGCCGACATGCCCCTGACACCGTCGCGGGTGTGGGAGGCCATGCAGGGCAGGGCGAGGCCACCGATCTGACGCCGCGACGACGAGCGAGGAACGAGCGATGAGGAGGGGCGCAGTCATCCGATGACCGCCATCAGCGAACGGGTTCAGCAACTGCTGGCCGCGCGCACGCCGTTCGTGCACGCGACCGTGGTGCGCGCCCAGCCGCCCACGTCGTCCTACGCGGGCGACGAGGCGATCCTGTTGGCGGACGGCACGATCGAGGGCTTCGTCGGCGGGCAGTGCGCGCAGAACTCGGTCCGCAAGGCGGCGCTGGGCGCGCTGCAGGCGGGCGAAAGTGTGTTGCTGCGGGTGCTTCCCGACGGCGACGTGCACTTCCCGGAGGCACCCGGCGCCTGCGTGGTGGTCAACCCCTGCCTGTCGGGCGGTTCGCTGGAGATCTTCCTGACGCCGCAGCTGCCCGCCCCGCTGATCGAGATCCACGGTGCCACCCCGATCGCGGGCGCCCTGGCGCAGATCTGTGGGGTGCTGGGCTACGACGTGCGCACCGGCCCGGACGCGGCCGGCGCGACCGCCGTCGTGATCGCCAGCCACGGCGGCCCGGAGGCCGAAATCATCCGCGCCGCACTGGACAACGGTGTGCGGTACATCGGCCTGGTCGCCAGCAGGGTGCGCGGCGCCGCGATCCTCAACGAGCTTGAGCTCTCCGACGCCGAGCGGGCGCGGGTGCACACCCCGGTCGGCCTGGACATCGGGGCCAAGACGCCGGCGGAGATCGCGGTCTCGATCGCGGCCGAGCTGGTCGCCGGGATCCGCGCCGGTGAGCTGGGCCGGCCCGTCGCGCCGCCCGTCGCCGAAACGTTGGCCGAGGCGGTCGACCCGATCTGCGGCATGACGGTGCCGATCGGGCCGGCCTCCGAGCACCTGCGGCTGGCCGGCGTGGACCACTGGTTCTGCGGTCCCGGGTGCCGCGCGGCGTTCGCCGCGAAAGCTGGCGCATGACACCGGTTGCGTTCCACGGGCCCGACGACGTGATCGCCCGGTTCGACGCGCGCGACTACCTGCTCGACACGGGGACCGCGTCGGCGATCTACCTGGCGGTCACCCTGGGCAAACCGCTGCTGCTGGAGGGCGAGCCCGGGGTCGGCAAGACGACCGCCGCGAAAGTCCTTGCCGCCGTCCTGGACACCACGCTGGTCCGCCTGCAGTGTTACGAGGGGCTGACGGCGAGCGAGGCGCTCTACGACTGGAACTACCAGCGCCAGCTGTTGTCCATCCGGCTCGCCGAGGCGCAGGCGACCGGCATCCGGGAGGCCGACCTCTATACCGAGGCGTACCTGGTGGACCGGCCCATCCTGCGCTGCGTGCGGCACCGCGGTCCGGCGCCCCCGGTCCTGCTGATCGACGAGATCGACCGCGCCGACGACGAATTCGAGGCGCTGCTGCTGGAGTTCCTCGGCGAGGCCGCGGTCACCGTCCCCGAACTCGGCACCTTCGTCGCCGAGCGGCCGCCGATCGCGGTGCTCACCTCCAACCGCAGCCGCGACCTGCACGACGCCCTGCGCCGCCGCTGCCTGTACCACTGGATCGACTACCCGCAGCCGTCCCGGGCCGCCGCGATCGTCCGCCGCACCGTGCCGGGGGCCACCGCGCCGCTGATCGAGCACGCCACCCAGTTCGTCGGCCGCGCACGCGATCTCGACCTGGACAAGCCGCCCGGCGTCGCCGAGACCATCGACTGGGTCGCCGCCCTGGTGGCGCTGGGCGTCGCCGATCTGGTGGACCCGGAGCGGGCCCTGACCAGCCTGGCGGCCCTGGCCAAGACGCCCGACGACCGTACGCTCATTCGCGACGCCTTTGTTGAGTACAGCCGCACCTGAGAGGACCCGCAGCATGAAGATCGCCAACCAGTTCACCGTCAGCGCGCCCATCGACAAGGCGTGGGCCGTGCTGTGCGATCTGGAGCAGGTGATCCCGCTGATGCCGGGGGCCGCGCTGACCGGCCACGAGGGCGACGACTACTTCGGCAAGGTCAAGGTCAAGGTCGGGCCGGTGACCAGCGAGTTCAGCGGCAAGGTGCGTTTCGTCGAGCAAGACGCCGCCCAGCACCGCGCCGTCATCGACGGCAAGGGCAAGGAGACGCGCGGCACCGGGAACGCGGCCGCCACGGTCACCGCCCAGTTGCACGAGGACGGCGACCGCACCAGCGTCACCGTCGACACCGACCTGAAGATCGTCGGCAAGCTGGCCCAGTTCGGCAGCGGCATGCTGCAGCAGGTGTCGGAGAAGCTGCTGGGCCAGTTCGTGGAGTCGCTGGAGGCGGAGTTGGCGGCGCAGAGCGTCGCGGCGCCGGCAACCCCGGAGGGCCCCGCGGAGATCGGGCGCGTCCCGGAGCCGGCGCCCGCGGCCATCCAGACCCGCGCCGAGCCCGAACCCATCGACCTGCTCGCGCTCGCCGGCGGCGATCAGCTCAAGAAGTACGGCGCGGTGGCGGTGGCGGTCGTCGCCGTGCTGGTGCTGATCTGGGTGCTGCGCCGGCGGCGTTAGCGGCCCGTGAGCACGCCAGCGCTGTTCCGCGGCGTCGACCTCGCGGCGTTCGCCGCCGCGCTGGTGGCGCGCCTGCGTGTCACCGGGGTGCAGGTGTCCGCCGACGGCCAGGCCGGTCTGGTCGAGGCGCTGCGCCTCCTGGCGCCGCACACCGCGCCGGACCTGTACTGGGCCGCCCGGCTGACGCTGGTCACCCGCAGGGACGACCTCGCCGCCTTCGACGCCGTCTTCGCGGCTGTGTTCGGGAGCGCCCTGCCCGACGGCGCGCGCGGCCCCGAGCCGCCACTGCCCCTCCCCGCACGCGCAACGCCCGCCGCCGGCGCCATTCGGGGCGCGGGCGGCCAGTCACCCGGCTCCCTGCCCTGGGCGACTCGCGGCGGCGCCGCGCAGGACGGTGCGGAGGCCCCGCCCCTGCGCCTCCCCGACGTCCTGCCCAGCCGCCTGGCCGCGCTCGCCGACCAACCGTTCGACCGCTTCGACGCCGAGGACCTCCGCCTGCTCGGCTCGTGGCTGGAGGGCACCGTCGCGCGCTGGCCCCGGCGGCGCAGCATGCGGTTCGAGCGCAGCCCCGCCGGCAAGCGGATCGACCTGCGGGCGACCATGACCGCCTCGCGCGCAACGGGATTCGAAACGGTGACGCTGGCCCGCTCCCGGCCGCGGCGCAGGCCGCGACGGGTGGTGCTGGCCTGTGACGTGAGCAGGTCGATGCAGCCGTACGCCGCCGTCTACCTGCACCTGATGCGAGCGCTGACGCTGCGCCGGGCCGGGACGCGCCCCGAGGTGTTCGCGTTCGCGACGTCGCTGACCCGGCTCACTCCCGTGCTGGCCCACCGGTCGGCAGAGGTGGCGCTGGCCAAGGCCAACGCGAAGGTCACCGACCGGTACGGTGGCACGTTCATCGGCCGCAGCGTCGGCGCGCTCCTGGCCGCGCCGCACGGCAACGCGTTGCGCGGCGCGGTGGTGATCATCGCCTCCGACGGCTGGGACGCCGATCCGCCCGAGGTGCTGGCCCGCGCCATGGCCCGGCTGCGCCGCCGTGCCGCGCTCATCGTCTGGCTCAATCCCCGTGCGGCGCAGCGGGGTTACCAGCCGCGAACGGGGTCGATGGCCGCCGCCCTGCCGCACTGCGACTTGTTCCTGCCGGCGCAGTCGCTGGCGGGGATCCGGGAGTTGCTGGGGGCGCTGGCTAATCCGGCATCGCCGCGATGAGCTGCTCGGGCGTCAGCGGCAGCGAACGCACCCGGATGCCCAGCGCGTCGTACACCGCGTTGGCGATCGCCGCGGCCGTCGGCCCCTGCGCGCACTCGCCGACCCCGAGCGATGGGTTACCGTGTCCGGCAATGAATTCCACGTCGACGGCGGGCACCTCGGAGAAGCGCAGGATGGGGTAGGTCTCCCAGGTGTCGCTGGTCACGTTGAAGCGGTCGAAGCGCACCCGCTCCTTGAGCGTCCAGCTGGTGGCCTGGATCGCGCCGCCCTCGATCTGGTTGGCCGCGCCGTCGGGATTGATCAGCAGGCCGGCATCCACCGCGATCGTCAGCCGCCGCACCCGTACCCGGTCGGTCGCCTCGACCTCGGCGACCACCGCGCAGTACGCCGACGCGTTCTTGTACCGCGCGTACCCGACGCCGCGCCCCACGGAGTCGTGCGCCACCCGGTCGGCCCAGCCGGCCCGCGCCGCCGCCGCGCTCAGCACGGCCCGCCCGCGCGGATCCGACAGGTGCGCCAGCCGGAACTCCACGGGGTCGCGGTCGGCGGCCGCCGCGAGCTCGTCCATGAACGACTCCGCGGCGAACACGTTGACGAACGCGCCCAGCGACCGCAGCGCCGAGGTCCGCAGCGGCATCTCGGTCAGCAGGTGGCTGGTGACCCGGACGGCGGGAAAGTCGTAGCCGGGCACGGCGTTTCGCGCGGTGCCGCCACCCCAGTCCAGCGGGGGCTCGCCGCCGGCGCGGATCGGCTCGCCGCCGGCGCGGTGGCTGGCCGCCAGTAGCGCGTTCGTGGCGGTGGTCCCGGGGCGGCCCATGTAGCTGTTGCTCCAGATCTCGTGGCGCCAGGCCAGCACGCCGCCGTCCGCCCCGCAGTCGGCGCCGATCTCGACGACGGCCGCCGGGCCGAACGGCGCCCACGCCAGCTCGTCGGGGCGCGACCACACCACGTGCACACCACGTGCACGGGCCGCCCGGGCACCGTCCGCGCCAGGACCGCGGCGTCCATGGCGGCGTCGTCGGCGCCGTTGTGGCCGTAGCAGCCGGCGCCCTCGACGTGGCGCACCACCACCAGTTCGGGCGCCAGGCCGAACGCCGCGGCCAGGTCGTGGCGCAGCTGGTAGACGCCCTGGGTCTGCGACCAGACCTCCAACCGCCCGTCTGGGTGCGCGAGCGCCGCGGCCGACGACGGGCCGATCGAGCCGTGCGCCAGGAACGGCCGGTGGTAGCGCGCCGAGTATGACCGCGCCGCACGGGTGCTCGCGGGGCCCTCCCTGGACGCGAGCACCGCGGTGTCGGCGCGCGCCGACATCAGGAAGCCGGGCAGGTCGTCCTCGTCGGGCAGCGCAGGCTGCTCGTCCCAGCGGGCGTCGGCGCGGAGCCGGTCGGCGGCGCGCAGCGCGACCTCCTCGCGTTCGGCCACCACGCCGAGGAAGTCGCCGTCGCGCACGACGGCGACGACGCCCGGCAGGGCGCGGGCCGGGCCGGGGTCCACGCCGCGCAGCCTCGCGCCGCGCGACGGCGGCCGCACGACCCGCCCATACAGCTGGCCGTCGAGCGCCAGGTCGTGCACGTAGCGCGGCCGGCCGGTCAGCTTGTCCGGCAGGTCGAGGCGCGCCGCGTCGGTGCCGACGACCGCGTAGTCCGCCTCGGGCTTCGGTGCCACCTCGCCGGTGGCCTCGCGGTCCAGGAGCGAGTCGTCCGCCAGCTCCCAGTAGCTGGTCGAAACCCCGTCCGGCCCGGTGATCTGGCCGTCGAGCACATCCAGCTCGTCGGCCGCGACGGCCAGCTTGGCGGCGGCGACCTCGAGGTAGAGCGTCCGCGCCTCGGCGCACACCTGGCGCAGCGCCGCCCCGGAGTGCTGGATCGACCGGCTGCCGGCGGTGAACCCCTCGTCCGGGCTGAGATCCGTTGCCGCGGCGACCATCCTGACCCGCGAGAGGTCGACGTCGAGCTCATCGGCGACGATCTGCGCCAGCGCCGTCAGCACCCCCTGGCCCAGCTCCACCTTCCCGGAGCGCACCTCGACCACGCCGTCCGACCCGATCCGCAGCCAGCCGCCCAGGACGGGATTGTTGGCCAGCGACGGCGACACGTCAGCCGCGGCCATCGGTCGCCCCCCGCATCTCGGCCGCGGCGGCCAGCACCGCCGCGACCACCCGGTTGTGCGACCCGCACCGGCACAGGTTGGGGTCCAGCGCCTCGCGGACCTCGGCGTCCGTCGGGTCGGGATGGTCGGCCAGCAGGGCCGCCGCCGCCACGACGATCCCCGACATGCAATACCCGCACTGCGCGGCCTGCCGCTCGACCAGGGCGCGCGCCACCGGGTGCGGTTCCCCGTCGGCGCCCAGGCCCTCGACGGTCTCGATCGACCTGTCGCCGACCGACCACAGCGGCGTGTCGCACGAGTAGATGGGACGGCCGTCGGCGAGCACGAAACACGCGCCGCACAGCCCGATCCCGCAGCCGAACCTCGTCCCCTTCAGCCCCAGGTGGTTGCGCAGCACGTAGAGCAGCGGCGTGTCTTCCTCGGCGTCCACCTGGTAGCGGCGCCCATTAACGGTCACGGCGGTCACGTCCGTCGAGTCACCCATGACTCCAGCATCCCCGAGCCGCCGGTGTCCGGCCGCCCCGTCGAGGATGTGACAACGGCGATGTGTCCTGAGGCAGGATCGCAGATATGGATCAGCTATGGGTCAACCGGGCGGCCACCTCCGAGGCCGCCGTCACGCGGCGCCACCTCAGACGCCTCTGGGGGCTGCCCGGAACCCAGCTCGGCGTGGTGGTCTGGCCGGCCACCCGGCGGGACCGGCGGTTCGGCACCTGGCACTACTGGTGGCAGGCCCACCTGCTGGACTGCCTGGTCGACGCGCAGCAGCGCGACCCGCAGCCGGAACGGCGCACCCGGATCAACCGTCAGGTCCGCACCCACCGCTTGCGCAACAACTTCCGCTGGACCAACAACTACTACGACGACATGGCCTGGCTGGCGCTGGCGCTGGAACGCGCCGCCCGGATCGCCGGCGTCGAGCGGCACCGCGCCCTGCCCAAACTCGCCGACCAGTTCGTCAACGCCTGGGTGCCAGAGGACGGCGGCGGCATCCCCTGGCGCAAGCAGGACCAGTTCTTCAACGCCCCCGCCAACGGCCCCGCGGGGATCTTCCTGGCCCGGTACGGGGATCGGCTGAAGCGGGCCGAGCAGATGGGCGACTGGATCGACCAGACGCTGATCGACCCGGAGACCCACCTGGTGTTCGACGGCATCAAGGCCGGCTCGCTGGTCCGCGCGCAATACACCTACTGCCAGGGAGTGGTGCTCGGCCTGGAGACCGAGCTGGCCGCCCGCACCGGCGCCGAGGTCCGGGCCCGGCACGCCGCGCGGGTGCACCGGCTGGTCGCGGCCGTGAAGGAACACATGGCGCCGTCGGGCGTGCTGAAGGGCAGCGGCGGCGGCGACGGCGGGCTGTTCGCCGGCATCACGGCCCGCTACCTCGCGCTGGTCGCCACCGTCCTGCCCGGGGACTCCGCCGACGACGCCGTCGCCCGCGACACCGCCCGCGACATCGTGCTGTCGTCGGCGAGATCGGCGTGGGACTACCGGCAGACGGTGGACGGGCTGCCGCTGTTCGGCGCCTCCTGGGACCGCGACGCCGAGCTGCCGACCGGGGGCGGTCAGGAGGCCCAGTTCGTCGGGGGCGCGGTCAACGCGTCCGAGACCGCCGAACGCGACCTGTCTGTGCAGCTGTCGGGCTGGATGCTGATGGAGGCCGCCTGTAACGTCACCGCCGTGACTGTAGGCAGGGCGGCATGACCGCGTCCGGCGACTGGGCTCCCGACGAGGCGACGCTGGCCGACGCCAACCTCACCCGCTTCATGGCGTGGCTCGAGGAGACCGGCCGCGGCGAGTACGGCGACTACCACGAGCTTTTACGCAAGTCGGCCGAGGACGTCGACTGGTTCTGGGACGCCGTCTGGAAGTTCTTCGACATCCAGGCCGACAGCCCGCCGCGCGCGGTGCTCGGCGACCGGACCATGCCGGGCGCCGAGTGGTTCCCCGGCGCCACGCTCAACTACGCGGGCGAGGTGTTCCGGCACGCGACCGGCGAGCGGCCGGCGCTGATCGTGGTCGGCGAGGACGGCTCCTGCGAATGGCCGTGGGCGCGGCTGCAGCGGGAGACCGCGGCGTTCGCCGCCTACCTGCGCGGCCTCGGCGTCCAGCCCGGCGACTCGGTGGTCGGGTACCTGCCCAACGTCGGGGAGGCCGCCGTCGCGGCGCTGGCCGCCGCCAGCGTGGGAGCCACCTGGGCGGTGTGCAACCAGGACGTGTCCGTCGACGGCGTGATCGCCAGGCTGGGCCAGCTGGAGCCGGCGGTGCTGGTGGCCAGCGACGGGTCGCTGTACGGGGGCAAGCGCATCGACCGGCGCGCGGAGCTGGCCACGATCCGCGAGGCGTTGCCCACGCTGCGGGCCACCGTGCTGGTGCCCCGCCTCGGCCTCGACGCCGCGGACGACACCGTTGCGTGGGCGACGGCGGTGGGAACGGACGCCCCCCTCGAGACCACCCCCGTCCCGTTCGCCCACCCGCTGTGGGTGATGTTCTCGTCCGGCACCACCGGCAAGCCCAAGGGCATCGTGCACGGCCACGGCGGCGTCGTGATCGAGCACCTGAAGTACCTCAGCCTGCAGCTGGACCTGCACCCCGGCGACCGCTTCCTGTGGTACTCGACCACCAGCTGGATGATGTGGAACCTGCTGCTGTCGGGCCTGCTGGTCGACGCCACGATCGTCCTCTACGACGGCAGCCCGACGTATCCGGCGACCGACGGGCTGTGGCGGGTGGCCGCCGACGCCGGGGTCAACGTGCTGGGCGCCGGGGCCGGCTACCTGCTGGCCTGCGCCAAGGAGGAGCTCAGGCCGGGGGCGTCGTATGCCCTGGACGCGCTGCGGGCGGTCGGGTCGACGGGCTCGCCGCTGCCGGCGGCCGGCTTCCGCTGGGTGCAGGAGGGGCTGGGCCGGACGGTGCCGGTGATCTCGATGAGCGGCGGCACCGACGTCTGCACGGCCTTCATCGGCGGCTGCCCGATCCTGCCGATCACCGCCGGCGAGCTGTCGAGCATCTGCCTTGGCGTCGCCATCGAGGCCTGGACCGGCCGCGACCACCCGGTCATCGGGGAGGAGGGCGAGCTGGTGGTGACCAAGCCGATGCCGTCCATGCCGGTGTTCTTCTGGAACGACGACGACGGCAGCCGCTACCGCGCCGCGTACTTCGACAAATACCCGGGCGTGTGGTGCCACGGGGACTGGATCACCATCACCGACCGGGGCTCCGTCGTCGTGCACGGCCGCTCCGACGCCACGCTGAACCGGATGGGTGTCCGGATGGGCAGCGCCGAGATCTACACCGCCGTGGAGCGCATGCCCGAGGTCCGCGACTGCCTGGTGGTCGGTGTCGAGCAGGATGACGGCGGCTACTGGATGCCGCTGTTCGTCCAGTTGGCCGACGGCGTCGAATTCGACGACGACCTGCGGTCGAGGATCGTCGCGGAGATCCGCCGGCACGCCTCGCCGCGGCATGTGCCCGACGACATCCTCGCCGTCCCGGGCATCCCGCGGACGCTGACCGGCAAGCGGCTGGAGATTCCGATCAAGCGCATCCTGCTCGGCGCGGTGCCGGGTGATGCCGTGCAGCAGAGCTCGATCGACCGGCCGGAGCTGCTAGACGCTTTCGTTGCGTACCGCAGGAGCCGGGTGTCCTGAGTCCTTGGCGCCGCGCCGGCGTCCCCGGTAGCCGCGCCAGGCCGCGACGAACGCCGGCATCAACGACAGCAGCAGGATGGCCAGCAGGATCTTCTGCAGGTTGTGGTGCACGAACGGCACGTTGCCCAGGAAGTAGCCCGCCAGCGTCACGCCGCCGCCCCAGACCGTGCCGCCGACGATGTCAAAGCCCAGGAACACCGGGTAGCGCATGTAGGACACCCCGGCGACGACGGGCACGAACGTCCGCACGAACGGCGCGAAGCGCGCGAGGATGACGGCCCACGGCCCGTACTTCTCGAAGAAGGCGTGCGACTCGGTCACGTAGTGCCGCTTGAAGAACCGCGAGTCTTCCTTCTTGAAGAGCGCCGGCCCGATTCGCCGCCCGATGAAGTACCCGGTCTGGTCGCCCAGGATCGCCACCACCGCGACGGCGGGCGCCAACACCCAGATGCTGGCCGGCGGGTTCGGGTGCGCGGCCAGCAGGCCACCCGTGAACAACAGCGATTCGCCCGGCAGCAGCGGGAACAGCAGCCCCGTCTCGATGAACACGATGATGAGAATCCCGGGCAGCACCGCGGATCCGAACACGCCGTCGGCGCCCAGCCAGTACATCGGGTCGAAGATGTCGGGCAGGGCCGTCACCGTAGTGCTCACGATGCTTCAACATACCGGTGTTGCGATACTGGACGGACCCAGTCGTCAGGAGGAGTGTCATGCCCATCGCCACGCCCGAGGTGTACGCGGAGATGCTCCGGCGCGCCAAGGAGAGCTCGTACGCCTTCCCGGCGATCAACTGCACGTCGTCGGAGACCGTCAACGCCGCCATCAAGGGGTTCGCCGACGCGGGCAGCGACGGCATCATCCAGTTCTCCACCGGGGGGGCCGAGTTCGCCTCCGGCCTCGGCGTCAAGAACATGGTGGCCGGCGCGGTGGCGCTGGCCGAGTTCACCCGCAGCATCGCCGCCCGGTACGCGATCAACGTCGCGCTGCACACCGACCACTGCCCGAAGGACAAGCTGGACACCTACGTGCGGCCGCTGCTGGCGATCTCGGCCGAAAGGGTGAGCGCGGGCGGTGATCCGTTGTTCGGGTCGCACATGTGGGACGGCTCCGCCGTGCCGATCGAGGAAAACCTCGCGATCGCCCAGGAGCTGCTCAAGGCCGCGGCCGCCGCCAAGATCATCCTCGAGGTGGAGATCGGCGTCGTCGGCGGCGAGGAGGACGGCGTCGAGGGCGCGATCGACGACAAGCTGTACACCACGCCGGAGGACTTCGAGAAGACGATCGACGCGCTGGGCCACGGGGAACACGGCAAGTACCTGCTCGCGGCCACCTTCGGCAACGTGCACGGCGTCTACAAGCCCGGCAACGTCAAGCTGCGCCCCGACATCCTCGACCAGGGCCAGAAGGTTGCGGCCGCCAAGCTCGGACTGCCAGACGGCGCCAAGCCCTTCGACTTCGTGTTCCACGGCGGCTCGGGCTCGCTGAAATCGGAGATCGAGGAAGCGCTGGGCTACGGCGTGGTGAAGATGAACGTCGACACCGACACCCAGTACGCGTTCACCCGCCCCGTCGCCGGCCACATGTTCGCCAACTATGACGGGGTGCTCAAGGTCGACGGCGAGGTGGGCAACAAGAAGGCGTACGACCCGCGCAGCTACCTGAAAAAGGCCGAGGCCTCGATGAGCGAGCGGGTGGTCGAGGCCTGCAACGACCTGCATTGCGCGGGCAAGTCGCTGGGCGCCTAGCTTTCGGCCTGGCCTCGGCGCGCTTGCTTCAGGCCGCGACACCGCCCCCCGGCCGCTTCAGGCCGCGACCCGCCGACCCCGCCCGCTTCAGGCCGCGACACATAAACCACGCACACGACACGCCGGTCGGCGTCGCAATGGTTTATATCTCGCGAGGTGGTGTGGCCGCCGCTCGCCGCTCGCCGCTCGCCGCCCGCCGGCCGCCCGCTTGCCGGCCGGCGGCCCGCCGCTCGCCGCCCGCCGGCCGCTGCCCGCCGCTCGCCGACCCCGCCCGCCGGCTTCAGGCCGCGACACATAAACCACGCACATGACACGCCGGTCGGCGTCGCAATGGTTTATATCTCGCGAGATGTGAGCCCCTACCGACGAGCCCGAACCCCCGAACGCCTAACCGCTGGGAGACTGGCAGATCTTCCACTGGTCATCGCGGTACTGCAGATCCAGGCTGCGGGTGGAGCGGACCTGCGGGTCGTACGCCATGAAGGTGGTCACGTTCGCCTCGGCATGCTGGCCGTTGACGACGACCTGGTCGATGCTGGCGATCACCGGGTACTGCTTGGCGGCCGACACCCGGCGATAGGTCTCGTCCCAGCCGTGTTCGTCGTAGTCGACGTACCCGTCGCGGGCGGTGCCGCAGGTCATGGCGCGCAGCGCGATCAGGTCGCCGCGCTGGACGGCGATGTCGTACTGCGAGATGGTGTGCCGCACCTGGTCCTCCTGCGACACCTGCGTGTGCTTACTGCGCAGCAGCAGCACAGTGCCCAGGACCGCGATCGCCACCAACGCCAGCACGATCACCACGATGGCCAGCACCCAGCCCCAGTTGAATTGCCGGGAAGTCTGCAGCCTCGCGCCGAGGCGTGGTGGAATCGATTGCGGCACAGCGGCTTTCGGTGGAACGCCGAGCTGCGCGGTGGGGTCCGCCCCGGGCTGCGGCGCGAAGACCTCGGTGGCGGGCTCGGAGCCGGTCGCGATGACCGCGGTCTCCCGCGCGTCGAATCCCGGTGCGGTGAAGCGCCGTTCGGGCTGCTGGCCGTCGCCCTGTGCCTCGGGGTCGCCGCCCGGGTCGCGTCTGTTGATCACCACGGTCTCGGTCTCGGCGTCATTCGGGATCAGCGGGTAGCCCTCGGTTGCGTCGCTGCCGGGGTCCCCTGGCGGGTCGCCGCCGGTCGCGCCCCGCGCCTCGCGTGGGTCGAACCCAGGCCGCTTCGGCATGGCGCCGCGATCGGGCTCGGGTGCATTCGGCATGGATGGCAGCTTAGCGACCCACGGCCCCTGTTGGGGTGATGGCCGCGGCTCGCACGGCGCGGCTGCACAATGGGAACCATGACGCCGATGGGAGACCTCCTAGGACCCGATCCGATTCTGCTGCCGGGCGATCCCGACGCCGAGGCGGAACTGCTCGCCGGCGAGAACCCGACCATCGTCGCCGGCGCGCATCCGTCGGCGTCGGTGGCCTGGGCGGCGCTGGCCGAGGAGGCTTTGGCGGAGGACCAAGCCGTCGCCGCCTACGCGTACGCCCGCACCGGCTACCACCGCGGCCTGGACCAGCTGCGGCGCAACGGCTGGAAGGGCTTCGGCCCGGTGCCGTACGCCCACGAAGCCAACCGGGGCTTCCTGCGGTGCGTGGCGGCGCTGGCGCGGGCGGCCGACGCGATCGGCGAGACCGACGAGTACCTGCGCTGCCTTGACCTGCTCGACGATTGCGACCCGGGGGCGCGCAAGGCGCTGGGCCTCTAGAAGGTCTCAGAACAGTCGGCGCCGCCGGGGCTCTCGATCTGAACGGTGGCGTGGTCGAGGCCGCGCGCGGACAGCACCGCGCGGGCGTCGTGCAGTACCCGGGCCGAGTCCCCGGAACTGGTCAGGTGCGCGGTGCACATGTCCTTGCCGGGGGACAGTGTCCACACGTGCAGGTCGTGCACCTCGGTCACCCCGTCGACGGCGCCCAGCGCCGAGCGCAGCTCGTCGACGTCGATGTGGGCCGGCGAGGACTCCGAAAGGATGCGCAGCGCGTCGCGGGCCAGCGAGATGGCCCGCGGCAGCACCCAGAGGGCGACCAGCACGGCGACCACCACGTCGGCGTACGGCCAGCGCGTGGTCACCGTGACCACCCCGGCGATCAGCACGCCCAGGCTGCCGACGCTGTCGGCGACCACTTCCATGTAGGCACCCTTGACCGCCAGGCTCTGCGACGAGTGGGAGCGCAGCAGCAGCGCCACGACGAGGTTGGCGGCCAGGCCGGCCAGCGCGACCACGATCATCGGCACACCCGGGATGGTCGGGGTCTCCCTGAGCCGCTGGACCGCCTCCCAGAGGATGAACAGCGAGACCCCGACGAGCAGTCCGGCGTTGGCGACGGCCGTGAACACCTCGGCGCGATGCCAGCCGTAGGTGCGCGCGGGCGAGGAACTGCCGCGCCGCGCCAGGCTGACGGCGGCGAGACCCATGAACACGGCCACCACGTCGGTCAGCATGTGGCCGGCGTCGGCCAGCAGCGCGATCGAGTTGATCAGCAGCGACGTGGTGAGCTCGACGACGAAGAAGCCCGCCAGGATCGCGGCGGCCGCGATCATCCGGGGAATCATCCGCGACGCGTCGGTCTCGGCGGGGGTGTGGTTGTGGCCGGCGCCCATGGCGTGAAATATATGCGCGGGCACGCATATATGGCAAGGCTTCAGATCCAGCGGCTCCAGAACCGGGTCAGCTGATTGCCCCAGGACACGAGCACGGGCGGCACGCCGGAGAAGTGGAAGAGCCACAGCACGAGCTCGAAGAACCACTGGTTGGCCGCAAACAGCAGGAAGAGCAGGAGGAAGAAGCCCCACTGCTTGGCCGGGGCCACGGCGCGCTGCGTCTCGGGGCTCAGGTGCGGCTCCAGGGCGTCGTACCCGTCCAGGCCGGGGATGGGCAGCAGGTTCAGCAGCAGCGCGGTGAGTTGCAGGAACCCCAGGAACGCCACGCCGGACCACAGCACGGCGTGATTCGGGTCGTAGAACAGCCGCGTCGCCGCCAGCAGCAACACCGCCAGCACCAGGTTTGCCGCCGGGCCCGCGAGGCTGACCAGGGTGCGGCGCGCGGGCGGCATGAACCAGGTCCGCAGGTACACCGCGGCGCCGGGCAGGCCGATCCCGCCCAGCGCGATGATCACCATCGGCAGGACGAGCGAGAGCGCCGGGTGGCTGTAGCGCCGCGGGTCCAGGGTCAGGTAGCCGCGGACGGCGGCGTCGTGGTCGCCGAACCGCCAGGCGGTAACGGCGTGGCCGAATTCGTGCAGGCACAGCGACACCATCCAGCCCGCGATCACGAAGACGAACACGCCGACGTACGACAACGGCCGCACGCTCGAGCCGGCGAGCCAGGCCAGAGCGGCGCCGAGCGCCGCGGTGGCCACCAGGGCGAGGAAGACGGGGCTGGGGCGCACCGAGTCGCGCCGGGTGGGCTGGTTCACCGGTCGAAACTATCGGACCAGCAGCCAGCCTTCGACGTTGCGGTAGAACGTCGAGCGGCGGGCCGGGCGCGGCGCGGCTACCCCGTCGCGCACGACGGCGACGCCGGTGCTGCCGAGCTGGGCGGCGCGGCCGGCGACCCACCGGCGCCGCGCTCCGGAAACGCGCGCCCGCAGGCCCGGCATGGCCCACGTCGGCTCGATGGACACCGCGGCCACGTCGCCGTCGAACAGCACCGCGTCGTCGACGACGGCCTCGCCGTGCAGGCGCTCGTCGCCGGCGGGCACCCAGCGGGCGCGGCCCACGATCACCGAGCCGGTCTCGTCACGCACCAGGGTCGCCCGGCGGGCGGCGCCGCGCAGGGCCCGCCGCGCCGCGCGGTGGCCGGCGGGCAGCCGATAGATCCGGGTGGCGCGGGTGCGCCGCGGCGGCGCGAAGCCCACCTCGATGTCGAGCCGGTCGGCGCGCAGCAGGCGGGTCAGCACGGCGGCCAGGTCGGCGTCGCCGCCCACCACCACCAGCCGCCGATACGGGCCGATCGCGGCATCGATGTCCGCCCGCTCGACGCGCAGGCCCCGCAGCGGTCTCGGCAACCGGCGGTCGCCGAAGACCACCACCGCCACGCCGTCGGCGCCTCGGCGCCCGTTCGCGCCGGTATTCATCGTTCCTCGCAACCTGCTGGCCTAAGCTGAATTGCCCGGCTCTCCCCCGCAAGCGGGAGGGACCCCCACAGCGGGCCGCGGCGGCCCGCATCGTCGCCAAGCTATGGTGGGTCACCGGCTGGACCACAATAAGCAGGCTTTAACAGGTGGGATTAGGCGGGAGTACGTCATGCCGGCAATCGTCCTCATCGGCGCCCAGTGGGGCGACGAGGGCAAAGGTAAGGCCACTGACTTGCTCGGCGGCCGGGTGCAGTGGGTGGTGCGCTATCAGGGCGGCAACAACGCCGGCCACACCGTCGTCCTGCCCACGGGCGAGAACTTCGCGCTGCACCTCATCCCGTCCGGGGTGCTGACCCGCGGCGTCACCAACGTGATCGGCAACGGCGTGGTGATCGACCCGGGGGTGCTGCTGGACGAGCTCAAGGGCCTCGAGGACCGCGGCGTGGACACCACCAAGCTGCTGATCTCGGCCGATGCGCACCTGCTGCTGCCCTATCACGTGGCCATCGACAAGGTCACCGAGCGCTACATGGGCAGCAAGAAGATCGGCACCACGGGCCGCGGCATCGGCCCCTGCTACCAGGACAAGATCGCCCGCATGGGCATCCGGGTCGCCGACGTGCTCGACCCCGAGCAGCTGACCCACAAGGTCGAGGCCGCCCTGGAACTGAAGAACCAGATCCTGGTCAAGATCTACAACCGCAAGGCGCTCGACCCCCACCAGGTCGTCGACGCCCTCCTCGAGCAGGCGGAGGGCTTCCGGCACCGCATCCGCGACACCCGGCTGCTGCTCAACTCCGCCCTCGAGTCGGGCGAGACGGTCCTCCTCGAGGGCTCCCAGGGCACCCTGCTCGACGTCGACCACGGCACGTACCCCTACGTGACCTCGTCGAATCCGACGGCCGGCGGCGCGGCCGTCGGGTCGGGTATCGGCCCCACCCGCATCACCACCGTCCTCGGGATCCTCAAGGCATACACCACCCGGGTGGGCTCCGGCCCGTTCCCCACCGAGCTCTTCGACGAGAACGGCGAGTACCTGTCCAAGACCGGCGGCGAGTTCGGCGTCACCACGGGGCGGCGGCGGCGCTGCGGCTGGTTCGACGCCGTCATCGCCCGCTACGCCACCCGCGTCAACGGCATCACCGACTACTTCCTGACCAAACTCGACGTGCTGTCCAGCCTGGAGACGGTCCCGATCTGCGTGGGTTACCGCATCGACGGTCAGCGCACCAACGACATGCCGATGACCCAGAGCGACCTGTCCCGGGCCGAGCCCGTCTACGAGGAGCTGCCCGGCTGGTGGGAGGACATCTCGGCCGCGCGCGAGTTCGACGACCTGCCGGCCAAGGCGCGTGACTACGTGCTGCGGCTGGAAGAGCTCGCCGGGGCGCACTTCTCGTGCATCGGGGTGGGTCCCGGGCGCGATCAGACGATCGTCCGCCGCGACATCCTGGCGGCCCGCCCGTGACGGACTCCGACCCCAAGGAACTCGACCCCGACTACGAGCGCCACGGCGGATTCCCCGAATACGGCCCGGCCTGCCCCGGCCCGGGCTTCGGGCGGTTCGTGACGGCCATGCGCCGGCTGCAGGACCTCGCGGTGTCCGCCGACCCGGGTGACGACGTGTGGGACGACGCGGCCGACCGGGTCGGGGAGCTCGTCGAGCTGCTCGGCCCGTTCGAGGCCGAGGAGGGCAAGGCGCCGGCCGGGCGGACCCCCGATCTGCCTGGTATGGGCAGCCTGCTGCTGCCGCCATGGACGCTGACGCGGTACGCGCCCGACGGGGTGGAGATGACCGGTCGGTTCAGCCGGTTTCACGTCGGGGGCAATCACGCGGTGCACGGCGGCGTCCTGCCGCTGCTGTTCGACCACATGTTCGGCATGATCTCGCACGCCGCCGGCCGGCCGATCAGCCGAACGGCGTTCCTGCACGTCGACTACCGCAAGGTCACCCCTATCGACGTGCCGCTGTCGGTGCGGGGGCGCGTGACCCGGACCGAGGGCCGCAAGGCGTTCGTCGCCGCGGAACTCGTCGACGCCCAGGACACCCTGCTGGCCGAGGGGCACGGCCTGATGGTGCGGCTGCTGCCCGGCCAGCCCTGACCCGCCCGGGCGCCGACCTATCCTTGACCTCGTGACTGACGGCCCCAACCAAGGACAGCCCGGCAACCAACCGCCGCCCGCGGCCCGCGGGCCGCGCGTGATGCTGCTCGGTTCCGGCGAGCTCAGCCGGGAGCTGGCGATCGCGCTGCGGCGCCTCGGCGCGACGGTGATCGCCGCCGACGCGCGCGCCGACGCCCCCGCGCACGGGGTGGCCGACGAGGCCCTGGTCGTCCCGCTGACCGACGGCGACGAGCTGACCCGCGCGGTCCAGCGGGTGCGGCCCGACTTCGTCGTGACGACCACCCGCGCGGTGGCCGTCGACGCCCTGGAACGGCTGGGCGCCGGGCCCGCGGAACTGGTGCCGGGCGCCCGCAGCGTGCGACTCACCGCCGACCGGGAAAGCCTGCGCCGGTTGGCCGCCGACGAATTGGGCCTGCCGACCGCGCCGTTCTGGTTCGTCGGGTCGGCCGACGAACTGGAGGCGGTCGGCAGCCACGCCGGCTACCCCCTGCTGGTCCGGCCGGCGGCAGGCCGGGGGCGGTCGGTGGTCTCGGGTCCCGGGGACATCGCCCCGGCGTGGCAGCGGGCGGGGGCGCGCCGGGTGCTGGCCGAGACGGTGGTGGAGGTGGAGTCCTCCGTTACCCTGCTGCTGGTGCGCACCGAGGGCCCGCACGGCCCGGTGATCGACTTCTGTTCGCCGATCGGCCACGACGACGGGGACGCCCCGGAATCGTGGCAACCGCAGCCGATGAGCGCGGCCGCGATGGACTCGGCCCGCTCGATCGCCGCCCGGATCGTCAAGGCGCTGGGTGGCCGCGGGGTCTTCGGCGTCGAGCTGATGATCAACGGCGACGAGGTGTATTTCGCCGACGTCAGCGCGCGCCCGCGGGGAAGCGCCTGGGTGACCGTGCGCAGCCAGCGGCTGTCGGCGTTCGAACTGCAGGCCCGCGCCATCCTGGGGCTGCCGGTGGACACGATGATGATCTCGCCCGGAGCGGCCCGCGCGATCGTCGCGTCGCCCGGTGGCGGGGCGCCGACCGCGGCGGCGCTCGGCGGCGCCCTGGGCGTGCCGGAAAGCGACCTGCGCCTGTTCGGCCCGTCGTCCGGCAAGCTGGGCGTGGCGCTGGCCACCGCGCCGGAGGTGGGCGCCGCGCGGGATCGCGCCCGACAAGTCGCGACCGCGCTGAATGTGCCAGACTCTCGCGGATGAGCTATGCGGGAGACATCACGCCGCTCGAGGCGTGGAAGCTACTCAGCGACAACCCGAACGCGGTGCTGGTCGACGTCCGCACCGACGCCGAGTGGCGGTTCGTGGGGGTGCCCGATCTGTCCAGCCTCGGCCGCGACGTCGTGTTCATCGAGTGGAACACCGGCAACGGGGCGCACAACGAGCGGTTCGCCGACGAACTGAAGGACCGGGTGCCGCCCGCCGCGCAGGACGCGGAGCGGCCGGTGATCTTCCTGTGTCGCTCCGGCAACCGGTCCATCGGCGCCGCCGAGGTCGCTACCCAGCTCGGCATCACCCCGGCCTACAACGTGCTCGACGGCTTTGAGGGCCATCTCGACGCACACGGCCACCGCGGTGAAACAGGCTGGCGTGCAATCGGTTTGCCGTGGAGGCAGGGATGACGGACCGCTCGGTCCGGACCCCCAGGGCGCTGCCCGACGGCGTCAGCCAGGCCACCATCGGGGTGCGCGGCGGGCTGTTGCGCTCGGCGTTCGAAGAGACCGCCGAGGCGATGTTCCTGACCTCGGGGTACGTGTACGAATCGGCGGCGACGGCGGAGCGAGCGTTCACCGGCGAGCTGGATCGATACGTCTACTCGCGCTACGGCAATCCGACTGTGACGATGTTCGAGGAACGCCTGCGCCTCATCGAGGGCGCGCCGGCGGCGTTCGCCACCGCGAGCGGCATGGCGGCGGTCTTCACCTCGCTGGGCGCGCTGCTGGCCGCTGGCGACCGGCTGGTGGCCGCGCGCAGCCTGTTCGGGTCCTGCTTCGTGGTGTGCAACGAGATCCTGCCGCGCTGGGGGGTGGAGACCGTCTTCGTCGACGGCGACGACCTGACGCAGTGGGAGGAGGCGCTGTCGAAGCCGACTCAGGCGGTGTTCTTCGAGACGCCGTCGAACCCGATGCAGTCGTTGGTCGACATCGCCGCGGTCACCGAGATGTCGCACGCGGCCGGCGCGAAGGTGGTGCTGGACAACGTCTTCGCCACGCCACTGCTGCAGCGCGGCCTCCCGCTCGGGGTCGACGTGGTGGTGTACTCGGGCACCAAGCACATCGACGGGCAGGGCCGGGTGCTCGGCGGCGCGATCCTCGGCGACAAGGAGTACATCGACGGCCCGGTGCAGAAGCTGATGCGGCACACCGGTCCGGCGCTGAGCGCGTTCAACGCCTGGGTGTTGCTGAAAGGCCTTGAGACGCTGGCGGTCCGGGTCGACCACTGCAACGCCTCGGCGCACCGGATCGCCGAATTCCTGGAGGGCCACCCGGCGGTCGGATGGGTGCGCTACCCGTATCTGCCGTCGCACCCGCAGTACGATCTGGCCAAGCGGCAGATGTCGGGGGGCGGAACGGTCATCACCTTCGGGCTCGACTGCTCCGATGACAAGGCGAAGCAGCGGGCTTTCGAGGTGCTGGACAAGCTGCGCCTGATCGACATCTCCAACAACCTCGGCGACGCCAAATCGCTCGTCACGCACCCGGCGACCACCACGCACCGGGCGATGGGTCCGGAGGGGCGTGCGGCGATCGGGCTCGGCGACAACGTGATTCGCATCTCGGTCGGCCTCGAGGGCACCGACGACCTGATCGCGGACATCGACCAGGCCTTGGGCTAGTCGGGGAGCTAGCCGGCCTGCTTCTCGGCCGCTTCGATGCGTTCGGCCGCCGCCAGCGTGCCCTCCTGCGCCTGCCGCTCGACCCAGTCCACGACCGGCCGGGCGTACATCATCTGACTGGTGATGGCCATCTGACCGCGAGTGCGGCCCAAGAACGAGATGCCCCAGGCGAACATGGCCGCGATGCGGTTGCGGTGGCCGATCAGGTAGTACAGGTGCAGCAGCAGCCACGCCATCCAGGCGATGAAGCCGCCGAACTCCAGCTTGCCGACCTTGGCCACGGCGCTGTACCTCGAGATGAGGGCCATGCTGCCCTTGTCGAAGTACTTGAACGGCTTGCGGGCGGCCGGGTCGTCGTGGCCCTTCACCGCGTTCTTGATCTGCGTGGTGGCATAGTGCGCGCCCTGGATCGCGCCCTGGGCCATCCCCGGCACGCCGGGCACCGACATCAGGTCGCCGACGACGAACACGTACGGGTGGCCCTTGACGGTGAGGTCGGGCTCGACGATCACCCGCCCGGCGCGGTCGGTCTGGGTTCCGTCGGACTGGTCGGCGACCATCTTGCCCAAGCCGCTGGCCTGCACGCCGGCGGCCCAGACCTTGCACGCGCATTCGATGCGGCGCTCGCTGCCGTCGGAGTCCTTGACGGTGATGCCCATGTAGTCCACCGCGGTGACCATGGCGTTGAGCTGGATCTCGACGTCCATCTTCTCCAGCCGACGTTTCGCCTTGAGGCCCAGGTTCTCGCCCATCGGCGGCAACACGGCGGGCGCCGCGTCGAGCAGGATGACGCGGCATTCGCTGGGGGTGATCGTCCGGAAGGCCCCGGCCAGTGTCCGCTCGGCCAGCTGGACGATCTCGCCGGCCAGCTCGACACCGGTCGGCCCGGCGCCCACCACCACGAACGTCAGGCGGCGGTGCCGCTCGTCCGGGTCGGTGGCGACCTCCGCGGCCTCGAACGCGCCGAGGATGCGGGCCCGCAGCTCCAGGGCGTCGTCGACGCTCTTCATGCCGGGCGCGAAGGCGGCGTACTCGTCGTGGCCGAAGTAGGACTGCTGCGCGCCGGCGGCCACGATCAAGCTGTCGAAGGGCGCCACCGTCTCCATGCCCATCAGGTGCGAGGTGACGGTCTTGGCCGTCAGGTCGATCTCGCTGACCTCGCCCCACAGCACCCGCACGTTCTTCTGCCGGCGCAGGATCAACCGGGTGGTCGGCGCGATGTCGCCCTCGGACAGGATCCCGGTGGCCACCTGGTAGAGCAACGGCTGGAACAGGTGGGTCGTGGTCCTCGAGATGAGGGTGACGTCGACGTCCGCCCGTTTGAGCGACTTGGCCGCGTTCAGCCCCCCGAACCCGCTTCCGATGATGACCACGCGATGGCGCGACATACTCGTCCCTTTCTGCGTCTCGCAGTTCCCGGCGGCGCATCTAACACCGTACGACTGCGACGCGGGAACGTCGCGGGTTCGCCCGCCGAGGCGCGACCGCTTTAGAACGGCCAGGTGCCGGCGTTGGTCTTGTACTTGCCGTTGAGCGCGGTGCAGAAGTCGTCGGCCGTGCCGGCGAGCAGAATGTAATAGGCCTCGCCGCCCCCGCGGCTGGACAGCGAGTTCGGGGTGGTCCAGCCGCTGTTGCACATCGCCGTGTCCGAGCCCGCGCTGGGCCGGCGCCAGTTGGTCCGGGCGCAGCCGGCCAGGGCGTCGACGTTCGGTGTGGCGCTCTTGGCGGCCACCAGCATCGCGCCGCCCCACTGCCCGTCGTTGCGGCGGTAGGCGCGCGCCCCGAACCCGGCGTTGTTGGTCTGGCAGGCCAGCGCCCGCTTGAGCAGCCCGAACGGCGCGGCGAGCTGGGGGTTAGCCACCGAAGCGGCGGCCGTGATGAATTGCGCGGCGTCCGACCCGTCCACCTCTTGCACGTCCGGTTTGCCCAGGCCGGTCAGCTGCTGGGCGATCCCGGCGTTGTTGCCGCCGCCGATGATCGGTCCGCCGCCGCCCGTCGTTATCGGGGGCAGCGTCACGGGGTCCGCGCCCGCGGCCGGCGTCGCCAGGACGGCCACGGCGACGAGTACGGCGGCGCCATACGCAACGGATCTCATTGACCACCTCCCAGCAGGTATGCATACCGGGCGCGGTGGCCGTCGGCAACCAGCGAGTTCAGCACGTGGCGTGTCTGCAGCGCGACGTATTCGTCGACGGTGTAGGCCGGACCGAAGTGCCAGTGCTTGAGCGCCCACCCGTGGGCGAGCAGCACGATGTCGAACACCGTGACGTCGACGTCGACGTCACGGAACACGCCGCCGGCGACGCCGGCCTCGATCACCGCGCGCAGGGGCGCGGCGGTGTCGATCTCCAGCTCCTTGATCCGGGCGCGGCCGGACGGCCCGAGGGTCCGGCTCTCCCGGTAGGTGAGCACCACCCCGTCGAGGTTCTCGTCGACGATCTCGATGTAGCGCCGGATGCCCGCGGCCAGGCGGTCGGCGACGTCGGCGCCGGCGGCGTCGATGACGGGCGCCAGCTGATCGCGGAAGGCGTCGAGGATCCGCACGATCGTTGCCAGCAGCAGGTCTTCCTTGCCGCCGAAGTACCTGTAGAGCAGGCCGACGCTGACGTGCGCCTCGCGCGCCAGGTCCTGCATCGACATCTGGTGAAAGCCGTTGCGGCCCATGACCTTCACGGCGGCATCCAGGACCTGGCGGCGCCGCAAGCCGGCCCGCGCCGCGCGCACCGCCTCCTCGACCGGAAGGGCGCCGTGGGCTTCGGGCGCCATCAGATGCCCAGATCCTTGGCGATGATCGTCTTCATGATCTCGTTGGTGCCGCCGTAGATCGTCTGGATTCGGGCGTCGACGAAGGCGCGCGACACGCTGTACTCGCGCATGTAGCCGTACCCGCCGTGCAGCTGCAGGCAGCGGTCGGCGGTGCGCACCTGCAGGTCGGTGGTCCACCACTTCAGCCGGGCGGCCCGCGCGGCGGTCAGCTCGCCGTCGAGGTGCTGGGCCAGGCAGTCGTCCAGATACGTTCGCGCGATGTCGAGCTCGGTCGCCAGCTCGGCGAGCACGAACTGGCTGTGCTGGAAGCCGGCGATCGGCGTGCCGAACGCCTTGCGCTGCTTGACGTAATCGAGCGTCTGGGCCAGCACGCCCTCCGCGGCGGCCACCGCGCCCACGGCCAGCGCGAGCCGCTCCTGCGGCAGGTTCCCGACCAGCTGATAGAACCCCTCGCCCTCCTGGCCGAGCAGGTTGTCGACCGGGACCCGCAGGTCGGTGAAGGTCAGCTCGCTGGTGTCCTGGGCGTGCAGCCCGATCTTCTCCAGGTTGCGGCCGCGCTCGAATCCCGGGGTGTCGGCGTCGACGACCAGCAGAGACAAGCCCTTGTGCCGGTCCGGCGAGGTCCGGACCGCGATCACGAACAGGTCGCCGCTCTGCCCGTTGGAGATGAAGGTCTTGGCGCCGTTGACGACGTAGTGGTCGCCGTCCCGGACCGCCGACGAGCGGATGCCGGCCAGGTCGCTGCCGGCGCCGGGTTCGGTCATCGCGATGCCGAGCACCGTCTCGCCGGTGAGGACCCCGGGCAGCCAGCGTCGCTGCTGTGCGGGCGTGGCCAGGTCGGTGAGGTAGGGCAGGACGATGTCGTTTTGCAGCGTGAAGGCGATCGATTCGGCGGCCGCCCCGGCACGCTGCAGCTCGTCGATGACGATGGCGTTGTAGCGGAAGTCGGTGACCCCGGGGCCGCCGAGGTGTTCGGGTACCGAAAAGCCAAGCAGCCCAAGCTTTCCCGCCTCAACGAACAGCGAGCGGTCCCACTGCCCGCGGCGCTCCCAGCCCTCGTGGTTGGGTGCCACCGTCTGCCGTACGAAATCGCGCACCAGCTCCCGGAACTGGTGATGTTCGTCGGTGTATTCCAGTCGCGCGGCCACTTTCGACTCCTCGTGTCAGCGGAAGGCGTCGCTGCCGGTGAACGCCTGGCCGAGGACGAGCTGGTGCATCTCGGGAGTGCCTTCGTAGGTCAGCACGGATTCCAGGTTGACCATGTGTCGGATCACCGGGTATTCCAGCGATATCCCGTTGCCGCCCAGGATCGTTCGGGCGGTGCGGCAGATCTCGAGCGCCTCGCGGGTGTTGTTGAGCTTGCCGAAGCTCACCTGTTCGGGCCGCAGGCCCGGGCCGTCCTTGAGGCGACCGAGGTGCAGCGACAGCAGCTGCCCCTTGTGCAGCTCGACCGCCATGTCCACCAGCTTGGCCTGGGTCAGCTGGAATCCGGCGATCGGGCGGCCGAATTGGGTGCGTTGCGTGGCGTAGTCGAGCGCGGCCTGCCAGGCCGACCGCGCCGCGCCCATCGAGCCCCAGATGATGCCGTAGCGCGCCTCCGACAGACAGGACAGTGGCCCCCGGAGGCCGTTGGCCTCCGGCAGCATCGCGTCGGCGGGCAAGCGCACGTCGTCGAGCACCAGCTCGCTGGTGATCGAGGCCCGCAGGGACAGCTTGTGGTGGATGGTGTTGGCGGTGAACCCCGTCGCGTCGGTGGGCACGACGAAGCCGCGGACGCCCTCGTCGGTGGCGGCCCACACGATCGCGACGTCGGCAACCGATCCGTTGGTGATCCACATCTTGCGGCCCGTGATCAGCCAGTCCGAACCGTCGCGCCGGGCCCGGGTTTTCATCGCGGCGGGATCGGACCCGACGTCGGGTTCGGTCAGCCCGAAACACCCGAGCAGCTCGCCCGCGGCCATGCCGGGCAGCCACCGCTGCTTCTGCTCCTCGGAGCCGAACCTCCAGATGGCGAACATCGCCAGCGATCCCTGCACCGACACCATGGACCGGATACCGGAATCGGCCGCCTCCAGCTCGGTGCAGGCCAGGCCGTAGTGCACCGCCGAGGCGCCGCCGCAGCCATAGCCGTGCAGGTGCATGCCGAGCAGGCCCAGCTGACCGAACTGTTTGGCGAGCTCGCGAACGGGCAGGTCGCCGATCTCGAACCACTCCGCGACGTACGGGGTGACGTGCTCGGCGCAGAACTGGCGAACGGTGTCCCGCACCGCGCGCTCGTCGTCCGAGAGCGACGCGTCGAGGCCCAGGGGGTCGTTGCGGTCGAAGGCGGGGGGTGCGTCGGTGCTCATGACTGCCAGCCTGCCATCAACCAGCCATCGTCAGGCCGCCGCTCACGCTGATCACCTGGCCGGTGATGAACGACGCGGCGTCGGAGGCGAAGAACAGCACCGGGGCGGCGACCTCCTCGGGCCGGGCCAGGCGGCGAAATGGGATGGCCTTGACCAGCGCCTCCTTCAGCTTCTCGGGCTGCGCGTGGAACAGCGGCGTGTCGGTCGGGCCGGGGCACACGCAGTTCACCGTGATCTGGTGGCGGGCCATCTCGCGGGCCAGCGACTTGGTCAGCGCGATCACCCCGCCCTTGGCGCCGGCGTAGATGGACTCGCCCGCGCTGCCCACCCGGCCCGCGTCGCTGGCGAGGTTGACCACCCGACCGCCCGGGCCCGACTCGATCATTCCGGGCAGGAACGCGCTGCACACGTGCACCGGCCCCAGGTAGTTGATGGCCACCACCTTGGCCGCGAATTCCGGTGTGGCATTGAGGAATTGATCGGTCCGGTCCCAGCCCGCCGCGTTGACGACGACGTTGGGCACGCCGACGTCGGTGTGCGTTCGGTCCCGCAGGGAGTCCACCTGGGCCGGATCGGCCACATCCACCGGCGAAGCGGTGATGAGTTCGGGTCGCTGCCTGGCGGTGGCCGCGGCGGCGGCTTCGTCGAGGTCGGCGGCTATCACCCGGTCGCCCCGGGCGGCGAGCGCCAGCGCGATCGCCCTGCCGATCCCCGATCCCGCTCCGGTCACCACGGCGACCCTGCCCTGTGAATGATCGTTCATTCCTGACGAATCTAGGTTCACCGCGGCGCCGGGGTCAACCGCCCGACCCGGCCGGTACTCTCGCTGCATGCTGAGGCACCCGAGGCCGGCGTGGCTGGGCGTGGACGTCGTCTGCGTGCTGGTGTTCTGTGCCGTCGGCCGCCGCAGCCACGCCGAGGGGCTCAGCGTGTTGGGCATCGCGGCCACGGCGTGGCCGTTCCTGTCCGGGACCGCCGTGGGATGGCTCGCGTCTCGGGCCTGGCGCCGGCCCACCGCCGTGGTACCCACCGGTGTCGTGGTCTGGCTGTGCACGGTGGTGATCGGCATGCTGCTGCGCAAGGCCACTTCGGCGGGCGTGGCGGCCAGTTTCGTGGTCGTCGCGGCCTCGGTGACCGCGGTGTTGCTGCTGGGCTGGCGGGCGCTCGCCGGGCTCGCCCTCCGCCGCCGCGCCGATTCCTGACGAGCGATGGCACGGGCGGACGGCGACAGCTGGGATCCCGCAAGCGGGGTAGGGGTTACCGCCACCTTCGGGGCGACGGCCAGGGCCGTGGCCACTGACCGGGGATTGCTGGACGATCCGTTCGCCGAGCCGCTGGTTCGCGCCGTCGGGCTGCGGTACTTCGCCCGGCTCATCGACAACGAGCGGTTCGAAGCGGGCGATCCGGCCAACCCGGTGACGGCCGGGCTCCTGGACATCTTGGCGGCGCACACCCGCTACCTGGACGGCTTCCTGGCCGACGCCGCGAGGGCGGGCATTCGCCAGGTGGTGATCCTGGCATCCGGCCTGGACACCCGGCCGTACCGGTTGTGGTGGCCGCCAGGGACGACGGTGTACGAGATCGACCGGCCCCAGGTGCTGGATTTCAAGTCGGAATCGCTCCGGCGGTTGGGGGCGACGCTGACGGCGAACCGGTGCGCGGTGGGCATCGACCTTCGCGGGGATTGGCCGGCGGCGCTGCGGCGGGTCGGGTTCGACGCCGCACAACCCACGGCGTGGGTCGCCGAACAGCTGCTGGTGGGTTACCTGCCCCCGGACGCTCAGAATCGGCTGGTGCGTGCGGTCAGCGAGTCGAGCTCCCCCGGCAGTCGATTCGCCGCCGACCACATGCCCACCTGGACCCCCGGGCAGCTGGACGCGGGGCGGGCCTTCGTCGACGGCTGGCGCCGCCGGGGGCTGGACGTCGACCTGGCCAGCCTGACCTACCCCGGCGAATACCGTTACGTCCCCGACCATCTCGCATCCCACGGCTGGCAGACCGCCGAGCGGAACGTCGTCGATCTGCTCACCGAGATGGGCCTACCCGAGTTGTGGCGGGGCGGCCCCGACGAGCTGGCGGTCGTCCCCCGTTATCTCACCGCGGTGAAGGTGTAGCGCAAAACAACTTCAATAAGTTAATGTTTAACTTACTGAAATTCTGCGCGCCACCACCCCGGAGGACGGCACATGCTGGCTGCGTTGGCTCGGATGGCGCTGGCCTCGCCGAGGCGGGTCGTCGCCGCCGCGATCGTCGTCATGTGCGGCGCCGCCGTGTTCGGCCTTCCCGCCGTCCACAGCCTCTCGGCGGGCGGTTTCCTGGATCCGACCTCCGAATCCGCTCACGCCGCCGCTATTCTCGCGGACAAGTTCCATCAGGGCGGCCTGGACCTGGTGCTCCTGGTGAGCGCGGACAACGGGGGCGACGGCGAGGTGGCGGCACGCTCCGTGGGCGTCGGCATCGTTCGAGAACTGCGCCAGTCGCCGTCCGTGGCGCTCGTGGCGTCCCCGTGGGACTCCCCGCAGCCCGATCCGGGTCTGCTGAGTGCCGACCACAAGTCGGCCATGATCGTCGCCGCGCTCATTGGCGGCGAGAACAACGCCCCCAGGTACGCCCAGGCACTGGCCGACCGGCTCGCACGGGATCGCGATGGCGTCACCGTGCGGGCGGGCGGCGCGGCCATGCTCTATGCGGAGATCAACCACCAGACCGAAAAAGACCTGGTGCGAATGGAAGCGATCGCGGTACCCGTGAGTTTCGTTGCGCTGGTGTGGGTTTTCGGCGGGCTGCTCGCCGCGGCGGTGCCCATGGCCGTCGGCGGGTTCGCGATCCTGGTTTCCCTCGCCTTGTTGCGCGCGCTGTCGTTTGTCACCGACGTGTCCGTCTTCGCGCTGAATGTGGCCGCCGCGTTGGGATTGGCGCTGGCGATCGACTACACGCTGCTGATCATCAACCGCTATCGCGAGGAAGTGAGCAGCGGACGGCGCGGTGCAGCGGCCCTCGTGACCACGATGACGAAAGCCGGACGCACCGTGCTGTTTTCGGCGCTGACGGTCGCGTTGTCGCTGTCCGGGCTGGTGTTGTTCCCGATGCCCTTCCTGAGGTCCTTCGCCTACGCCGGTGTGGCGGTGGTGGGTTTTGCCGCGCTGGCGGCCGTGGTGCTGGCACCGGCCATGATCGTGATGCTGGGCGACCGGCTCGACGCGCTGAACGTGCGGCGCCTCGGCCGCCGTCCCACGCGGCCGCCCGGCGCCGAGCACACCTTCTGGTACCGCATCGCGACGCTGGCCATGCGCCACGCCATCCCGACGAGCCTGGCCGTCGTCGGCCTGCTGCTGGTGCTGGGGGCGCCGTTCCTCGGCGTCAGGTGGGGCAACCCGGACGACCGGGTACTGCCCGCATCGGCGTCGGCGCGAGCGGTCAGCGAGCGGATCCGCTCCGAGTTCGCGAAGGATTCCCCGACCAGGGTCACGATCGTCGTCCCCCGCGTCGGCGAAATGGCGGCAGCGGACCTCGACGACTACGCGGCGCGGTTGTCACGAATCCCCGAGGTTTCGGCGGTGTCCTCGCCGACCGGAAACCTCGTCGCGGGGCAACGCCTGGGTCCGCCGTCGGCGCCCACCGGAATGGCCGACGGGAGCGCTTATCTCACCGTGGACAGCACCGCGCCGCCGTACTCCCGGGCGTCCGAGGTTCAGTTGACCCGCCTGCACGCGATCCCGGCGCCGGGCGGCCAGCGGGTCCTGATGACCGGGTTGGCTCAGACGAATCTCGACTGCATCAATGGGATCAGGTCCCGCCTGCCCCTGGTCTTCGGCTGCATCGTGACGGTCACACTGGTGCTGTTGTTTTCCCTCACCGGCAGCGCGATCCTGCCGATCAAGGCGGTGCTGCTCAACGTGTTGTCGCTGACGGCGGCGTTCGGTGCGCTGGTGTGGATCTTCCAGGACGGGCATCTCGGGGCGCTGGGCACCACGCCCAACGGCACTCTGGTCATCAACATTCCGGTGCTGATGTTCTGTATCGCGTTCGGGCTGTCGATGGACTACGAGGTCTTCCTGCTCGCCCGGATCCGCGAATACTGGCTGGACGCCGCGACGGGGGGCGACAACGACGAGAGCATCGCACTGGGCCTGGCGCGCACGGGCCGGGTGATCACCGCGGCGGCGTTGCTGATGTCGATCTCGTTCGCCGCCCTACTCTCCGCCGGGGTGTCGTTCATGCGGATGTTCGGGGTGGGCCTGACCGTCGCTGTGCTGGCGGACGCCACGCTGGTGCGGGTGCTGCTGGTGCCGGCATTCATGCATCTCTTCGGCGCGCTGAATTGGTGGGCGCCGCGACCGCTGGCGCGGCTGCACCGGCGGATGGCCGCCGGGGAGTCGGCGTCGCCGCCCCTGCCGGAATGCGCCGGCACCGGGCGCGTTAGATCGTTACGTGACCCAAACTGACCGGCTCCGGTTCGTGTCGGCCACCCACGACGACCCGCTGGCGCAGCCGTTGCTGGCCGAGTTGGCCGTCGAGTACGCGGAGCGATACGGCGGCACCCCGAGCGCACACCTGGCGTGGCTGCCGGTGCCGAGGACGGAATTGGCGCCGCCCGACGGTGGGCTGTTGATCGGCGTCGCGGCCGGCGTGCCCGTCACGGGCGGCGCGTTCCGGCGCTATGACGCCGAAACCGCAGAACTCAAGCGGATCTGGACCGACCGTGGGCATCGCCGCCGCGGGTATGCCCGGGAACTGCTCGCCGCACTGGAGGCCGAGGCCGCGGAGCGCGGGTACCGAAGGCTGTACTTGATCACGGGCAACCGTCAACCCGAGGCCGAGGCGCTCTACGACGCGACCGGATACACCCGCGTGCCCGCCGATCCGATCCCGGACTGGGGGCCGTTCCGGCCGATCGCGTTCGAAAAGTGGCTGGCGCCAGGGGCTCAGTGACCGCGCGGGGCGTACATGATCAGCGCCACCCCGAGCAGGCAGATCGCGGCACCGAGGACGTCCCAGCGATCCGGCCGGAAACCGTCGAAGGCCACCCCCCACAGCAGCGAGCCCGCGACGAACACACCACCGTAGGCGGCCAGGATTCGCCCGAAATGCGCGTCGGGCTGCAGGGTGGCGACGAAGCCGTAGGCGCCGAGCGCGACGACCCCCGGCCCCGCCCACACCCAGCCGCGGTGTCCGCGGACACCCTGCCAGACCAGCCATGCCCCGCCGATCTCGAGGACCGCCGCAAGGGCGAACAGCACGATTGACTTGGCAACGGTCACAGGCGTGGCCCTTCGCGCGGGCCGCTGTCGGGGACCTGCCGCCGAACGTGTGGCCTACGTACGAATTCCGAGCGGTTCGCCTGCACAGGGCCCACGCTCGGCGCTGCCGGCCCGCCGACGCGCGCCCGCGTCATGCGCGGCCGGCCAGCGCGCCGGCCGCCTCCGTCGCCTCGCGTATCGGGCCGTGCCACACGTCCCCGTGGCCGGGCAACAGGACCTCGGTGTCCAGTAGCGCCAGAGCATGCAGGCTGCGCAGGCAGTCCTGCTGGCTGTGGCTGAATATCGCGGGCAGCAGCTGGGGGCCGCTGCGGCGCAGCAGCGGATGGCCGGTGATCAGCGCGTCGCCGCTGACCAGCACGCCGTCGACCACGTAAGAGCAGTGCCCACCGGTGTGACCCGGCGTGGGCACGGCCATCGGGCGGCCGGGGAGGCCGGCGGCGACCTCGGCGGTCAGCGGCCGCGCGGTCGGGATGCCGTCGCGGATCAGGCCGCCGCTTCGCGCGACATGCACGGTCCATACCGCCCAACGGGGCCGCCACATGCGAAGGGCCACATCGACGGGCGACACCTGCTCGAGATATTCCCGCTTGGCGTGACCGACTTCGTCGGCGTGGCAATACACTTCGGTGCCGTGCTCGCGCGCGAACCAGATCGCCGAGCCCAGGTGGTCGATGTGCGCGTGTGTCAGCAGGATGGCGCGGATGTCGCCGGGCTGGTAGCCCAGCTTTCGGAGCGAGTCGAGCACGTCCTCGCGGTCCCCGGGGTAGCCGGCGTCGATCAGCATCACGCCGGTGTCGTCGGCGACCAGCGTCCAGTTGACGGCGTGGCCGAAGGCGAGGTGCACCGCGTCGGTGACCTGGATGAGGGTCGGGGTGGCTCCCATGCCCGCGAGTGTAGGAGCGATCGCGAGCGCGGCGGAGCCGGGCGTGGCGGGTCGCGACCGAAACGGAAGGGGAGCGATCGCGAGCGCGGCGGAGCCGAGCGTGGCGGGTCGCGACCGAAAGTTCGCGAGCGCGACCGGAGGAGTAGAAATAACTCGTGGCTGAGTTGAAACTGGGATACAAAGCGTCCGCCGAACAATTCGCACCGCGTGAGCTTGTCGAGCTGGCTGTGGCGGCCGAGGGTCACGGCATGGATAGCGCGACGGTCAGTGACCATTTTCAGCCATGGCGGCATGAGGGCGGCCACGCCCCGTTTTCGCTGGCGTGGATCACCGCGGTCGGGGAGCGCACCAAGAGGCTGCAGCTGGGCACGTCTGTGCTGACCCCTACCTTCCGCTACAACCCGGCCGTCATCGCGCAGGCGTTCGCCACGATGGGCTGTCTGTATCCGGGGCGGATCTTCCTGGGTGTGGGCACCGGGGAGTCGCTCAATGAGATCGCTACCGGTTATGAGGGTGAGTGGCCGGACTTCAAGGAGCGCTACGCGCGGCTGCGTGAAGCGGTGCGGCTGATGCGTGAGCTGTGGCTGGGCGACCGGGTGGATTTCGAGGGTGAGTACTACCACACCAAGGGCGCCTCGATCTACGACGTGCCCGAGGGCGGCATCCCGATCTACATCGCCGCCGGGGGCCCGCAGGTCGCCAAGTACGCCGGCCGCGCCGGCGACGGGTTCATCTGCACCTCCGGCAAGGGCGAGGAGCTCTACAAGGACAAGCTCATCCCCGCCATGAAGGAGGGCGCGGAGGCGGCGGGCAAGAACCCCGACGACATCGACCGGATGATCGAGATCAAGATCTCCTACGACACCGACCCGGACCTGGCGCTGGAGAACACCCGCTTCTGGGCGCCGCTGTCGTTGACCGCCGAACAGAAGACCAGCATTCACGACCCGCTGGAGATGGAGAAGGCGGCCGACGAGCTGCCGATCGAGCAGGTCGCCAAGCGCTGGATCGTGGCCTCAGATCCCGACGAGGCGGTCGAGAAGGTCAAGGACTACGTCGACTGGGGCCTCAACCACCTGGTGTTCCACGCGCCCGGCCACGACCAGCGCCGGTTCCTGGAGCTCTTCGAGAAGGACCTGGCGCCGCGGCTGCGGCGGCTGGCCTGAGAGGCGCACGAGTGGCTTCCGGTCCCGCGACGGCGATCTACATCGCCGCCCCCGAGGCGGAGACCGGCAAGTCGACGATCGCGCTCGGTCTCCTGCACAAGCTGACCGCGACCGTCGCCAAAGTCGGTGTGTTCCGGCCTATTACCCGCGCCGCCCGGTCGAACGAGCGCGACTACATCCTGGAGCTGCTGCTGGGCCACACGACCGCGGGCCTGCCCTATGAGCAATGCCTCGGCGTCACCTACCAGCAGCTCTACACCGACAGTGACGCGGCGATCACCAGCATCGTCGACTCCTACCACGCGATGGCGGACGCCTGCGACGTCGTGGTGATCGTCGGCAGCGACTACACCGACGTGGCCCGGCCGGCCGAGCTGTCGGTCAACGCCCGCATCGCGGTCAACCTCGGCGCACCGGTGCTGCTCACGGTCAGCGGGAAGGGCCGCACGCCCGAGGAGATCGCCCGCGTCATCGAGGTGTGCCTCGCCGAGATAACGGCCCAGCGCGCCCACACCGCGGCGGTGGTGGCCAACCGGTGCGCACCCCGCGAGCTGGACGCGATCCGCAAAGAGCTGGCCGAGGCGCTGAAGGGCCTTCCGCAACGCAGCTATGTGTTGCCCGAGGAGCCGCTGCTCTCGGCACCGACGGTCGCCGAACTGGAGCAGGCGCTGCAGGGCACGCCGGTCAGCGGCGAGGCGTCGCTGCGCGAGCGGGAGGTCACCGGCGTACTGGTCGCCGGGATGACCGCCGACCACGTCCTGGAACGGCTGGCCGACGGCATGGCGGTCATCACCCCCGGCGATCGCTCCGATGTGGTGCTGGCGGTCGCGAGCGCCCATGCGGCCGAGGGCTTTCCGTCGCTCTCGTGTCTCGTGCTCAACGGGGGCTTCGAGCTGCACCCCTCCATCGCGGCCCTGGTGGCCGGCCTCCGGCTACGGCTGCCGATCGTCGCGACCACGCTGGGCACCTACGACACCGCCGGCGCAGCCGCCTCGGCCCGCGGCCGGGTCACCGCGACGTCGCAGCGCAAGATCGACACCGCGCTCGCGCTGATGGACCGCCACGTCGACATCTCGGAGCTGTTGGCGCAGCTCGCCATTCCGATCCCCACCGTGACCACACCGCAGATGTTCATCCATCGGCTGACGCTGCAGGCCCGGTCGGACCGCAAGCGCATCGTTCTCCCCGAGGGGGACGACGACCGCATCCTCAAGTCGGCCGGCCGCGTGCTGCAGCGCCGCGTCGCCGACCTGACGATCCTGGGCGACGAGGCCCGAATCCGGCAGCGCTGCGGCGAACTCGGGGTGGACCTTGGGGGCGCAACGCTCATCGACCCGCTCGCCAGCGAGCTGCGGGAGCGGTTCGCCGAGCAGTACGCCGATATGCGCAAGGCGAAGGGCGTCACCGTAGAGCATGCCCGCGAGATCATGCGTGACGCAACGTATTTCGGAACGATGCTGGTATATAACGGGATGGTCGACGGCATGGTGTCCGGCGCCGCGCACACCACCGCGCACACCGTTCGGCCGGCGTTCGAGATCATCAAGACCGTTCCCGACGTCTCCACCGTCTCCAGCATCTTCCTGATGTGTCTGCCCGATCGGGTGCTGGCGTACGGCGACTGCGCGATCATCCCGAACCCCACGCCGGAACAGCTCGCCGACATCGCGATCAGCTCGGCGCGGACCGCGGCACAATTCGGGATCGAGCCGCGCGTGGCGATGTTGTCCTACTCCACCGGTGACTCCGGCACCGGCGCGGATGTCGACAAAGTCAGGAAGGCAACGGAATTGGTGCGTCAGCGCGACCCGCAACTGCTGGTCGAAGGGCCCATCCAATACGACGCCGCGATCGAGCCGTCCGTCGCGGCCACCAAGCTCCGGGACTCGCCGGTGGCCGGCCGCGCCACCGTGCTGATCTTCCCCGACCTCAACACCGGCAACAACACCTACAAGGCGGTGCAGCGCAGCGCCGGCGCGATCGCCATCGGGCCCGTGCTGCAGGGACTGCGCCGGCCGGTGAACGATCTCTCGCGCGGCGCGCTCGTCGACGACATCGTCAACACGATCGCCATCACCGCGATCCAGGCGCAGAAGCCGGCGCGTTCATGACCGCCAATCCGCTGGTGCTGGTGATCAATTCCGGCTCGTCGTCGCTGAAATACCAGCTCATCGACCCGCACTCCGACACCGCGCGGGCGGGCGGCGGCATCCAGCAGATCGGCGAGCCGTCGTCGCGGGTCGCCGACCACGAGGAGGCGCTGCGCCTGGCGTTCGCGCAGCTGTCCGAGGCGGGTGTGGACCTTCAGTCGTGCGGCCTCCTGGCGGTCGGACACCGGGTGGTGCACGGGGGTAAGGACTTCTACCGCCCCACGTTGCTCGACGACGCCCGGATCGCCGACCTCGAGAAGCTGTCTCAGCTTGCGCCGCTGCACAATCCGCCCGCGGTGCAGGGCATCAAAGTAGCGCGCAAGCTGCTGCCGGACGTCCCGCACGTCGCCGTGTTCGACACGGCCTTCTTCCACAACCTGCCGGCCGCCGCCGCGACCTACGCGATCAACCGGGAACTGGCCGAGCGGTGGCAGATCCGCCGCTACGGCTTTCACGGCACCTCGCACGAGTACGTCAGCGAGCGGGCCGCCGAGTTCCTCGGCCGACCGCCGGGCGACCTGCGGCAGATCGTCCTGCACCTGGGCAACGGCGCCTCGGCCTCCGCGATCGCCGGCGGTCGGCCGGTCGACACCTCGATGGGCCTGACTCCGCTGGAGGGGTTGGTGATGGGCACGCGGAGCGGCGACATCGACCCTGGCGTCATCAGCTACCTCTGGCGGAGCGCGAACATGAGCGTCGACAAGATCGAGTCGATGCTCAACAACGAGTCGGGCGTCTGGGGCCTGGCCGGCGAACGCGACTTCCGCCGGCTGCGCGCGATGATCGAATCGGGCGACGAGTCAGCGCGATTGGCGTACGACGTGTTCGTCCACCGGCTGCGCAAGTACGTCGGCGCCTACCTGGCGGTGCTGGGGAGCGTCGACGCCATCACCTTCACCGCGGGCATCGGCGAGAACGATCCGGCGGTGCGTCGCGACGCTCTGGCGGGTCTCGAGGGGCTGGGCATCGTGCTCGACGAGGGGCGCAACCTCGGCGAGGCGAGCGGGGCGCGGCGCATCTCCAGCGACGATTCGCCGATCGCCGTGCTGGTCATCCCGACGTACGAGGAGCTGGCCATCGCCCGCGACTGCGCGGCCCTGCTGGCGGGCTCATAGGAGGCCCAGGGGGGTGCGGCCAGCGCCGACGGACGGCGTCGGGTCCGTCCCGACGGTGTGGGTGAGCAGTTCGGCGTAGATGTCGCGAAAGTCGGTGGTGTACTTGAGGTCTCCGTTGTCCAGGTCGGTAAGGCTGGGCTCGGCGCCGTAAAAGCCGCCTTTGACGGGCGCGCCTGCGACGAACACCGGGCCCGCGGTGCCGTGGTCGGTGCCCTGTGAGGCGTTGGCCCGAACCCGGCGGCCGAACTCGGAGTACGCCATCAAAACCACGTTGCGCCCGTGGCGGTCACCCGCCATATCCCGTAGGAACGGCGTCACCGCCGTGTCGAACGTCTGCAGCAGGCGCTGCTGGGTGCCGCGCTCGTCGGCATGGGTGTCGAAGCCGCCCAGCTGCACGGTGTACACCCGGGTCGGGACGCGGGCCTTCACCGCGCTGGCGACCATGCCGAGCTGGGCGGCGAGCGAATTATGCTCACCGGCAGCGGGTTTCACCGGCTGGAACGCCTTGTCGGCGGTGCGCGCGGCGCGGTAGGCCTTGCAGACCGCGGCCATGGCCGGGGTGTCGTCGGGGTCGTCGGCGCCCAGCGCCGCCATGACGGCGTCGAGCCGGGCCGCTTGGCCGTCCGGCGCGCGGGCCGTGGAAAGGGCTGCCGCGGTGTGCTTTTCGCCGACCGCAAGGGGCGGCAGGACGGGGCCGACGTTGACCGCACGAAGGGGGTCGTCACCCGTGGCATCGAGCCAGCGGCCGATCCAGCCCGTCGATACGGGTTCGGTGGGTGACGCCGTCTGCCAGATGTCCATGGACCGGAAGTGGCTGTGGTCGGGGCGCGGGTAGCCAACCCCGCGCACCACCGCGAGGTGCCGCTCATCCCACAGCTGGCCCAGGCCCTTGAGGGCGGGGTTGAGGCCGAGCTGCTGGTCGAGGCGGATGACGTCACCCGGCGCGTACGCGAGCTCCGGGCGGGCATCGTGATAGGCGTTGTCCGCGTAAGGGATCAGGGTGTTGATCCCGTCGTTGCCGCCGTAGAGCGTGACGAGCACCAGGACCCCGGCGCCCTCGGGCAGCGGATTGTCCTGAGCGGCTCGGATCAGGTCGTGCCAGTCGACCGCCGTCGACAGCAGGCCGGCCGCCCCAACGCCCGCGCTGGCGATCAGGAAGCGGCGGCGATTGATATCGGGCATGGGCATTCTCGCTCAGGAGGTCAGGTATTCGGGAGTGTTGACGGCGGCGGCGACCAGCAGCGGTGGCGTGCCCGCCAGGGACCGCAGGGCTTGTGCGCTGCGGTCCGACCAGGCGCCGACGCCTATCAGGTAGCCGACCGCGTCGATGCGGTCGGGCGGGGCGGTGCCCTCGATGCCGGACAGGTCGCCGAGGTGCGCCAGCCGGGTCGCGGCCCGCAGCCGCGCCCCCGCGCTGGCGGTCGACAGCCACACCGGCCCACGGGGCCAGCCGCCGACGCTCGGCGGGTAGAACGGACGCTGCCCCAGCGCGCGCAGCGTCGCGTCGGCGAATTTGCGGTGCGCAGGCTGGTCCAGAGGCACCCGTAGCGCGCGGATGACGCCGACCAGCCATTCGACCGGCGTCTGGACGCTGCCTGCCGGGGCGGGCCCGCCTCGGTGGGTGAACTCATCGTCGGTGAGGACCGCGCGGGTCAGCGCCCGCAGGTCACGGCCCGGGCCGTACGCGGCGACCAGCCGGGCAAGTGCCTGCGGTGACGGCGGGTCGTCGGAAGCCAATTGCTGCCAGAGTCGGCCCGCGACGTATTCGGGGGACTTCGCCTGGGCCAGCACGGAATCGCAGAATCCGGAGGCGTCGAAGTCGCGGGTCTGCCCGAACAGCGTCTTGGCGCCGGCGTCGTGGCGTTTGGCGACCAGCGAGGTGCCGCCGTCGGCGCCGATCACCCATCCGGTGAGCGCCCGGGCGCCCGCGCGCACGTCGTCTTCGGTGTAACCGTTGCCGTGGCCCAACGCGAACAGCTCCATGAACTCGCGCGCCAGGTTTTCGTTGGGCGCCTTGGCCGTGCTGCTTTGCCCGTCCAGCCAGCGCAGCATCGCGGCGTCGGTGAGCATCGTGTAGGCCAGGGTGCGAAAGTCGCCCAGCGCGCCGGTACGGAGCTTTCCGTTCTGTGCGGCCATCTGCGCGGCGACCCGGACTTTCTGCGCCGAGGTGGCAAAGTGGTTGTGCCACAACAACGTCAGCTTCTCGTGCACGGGCTGTTGCACCGCCGCCATGCGGCGCAGCCACCAGTCGGAGAGCACGTCCTGCTGCTCGGAAATCTGCTGGTTGTACTGCTTGCGGGCGGCGGGTGTGGCGCCCTTGCCCGGCCGCGGCGGCGCTTCCAACGCGGGCATGGGGGTGGCGACGGCTCCCGGGTCCGCGTCGGGCTTCGCGCCGAGCATGGCGTCGACGTAGCTGGGCCAGTCGCGGGTGACGGCCGCGTCGACCTCGGGCCCGGTGGCGCCGAAGCCGGCGCGCCGCAGCGCGCGGGCGGTGGCAACCCAGTTGGCGGACTGGCCAGGCATGAGACAACTGTGCGGCATCTGGCTATGTTTTCGCTGTGGATGGGCGCACACCCGGTGCGCCGGTCACGTGCAAGCGTTCCCGGCATGGGAGATCCGTTCGTCGGCAGCGAGGCGTTGGCGGCCGGGGCCGTGACGAAGCATCAGCTGAGGACGCGCTACCGCGCGGTGTTGCCGAACGTCTACCTGGCCAGGGGCGTCGAGCCCTCGCTCGAGCTGCGCATCGTCGCGGCCTGGCTGTGGTCGAGGCGGACGGCGACGATCGTCGGGGCGGCCGCCGCGGCTCTGCACGGCTCACAGTGGATTCCCGACGGCGTCCCGATCGAGCTGGTCTGCGACAACCCGCGCCCGCCGCGTGGCCTCCTGACGCGGCGCTACGCGCTGCTGGACGGGGAGACGCAGATCGTGGGCGGGCTGACCGTCACCACGCCCGAGCGCACCGCCTTCGACATCGGCCGGCGCGGGGCCATCCGGTCTTCGGTGGTGAGGCTGGACGCGCTCGCGCGGGCAACGGGTTTCAAGGTCGACGACGTGCTCGCCCTCGCCAAGGCCCACCCGCGGTCGCCGGGACTGCGGCGGCTGGAGACCGCGCTGGAGCTCGTCGACCCCGGCGCCCAGTCACCCCGGGAGAGCTACCTGCGTCTGCTGCTCGTCGACGCGGGCCTCCCGCGCCCGCAGACGCAGATACCCGTGCTCGGCGTCGACGGACTTCCGGTCGCATACCTCGATCTGGGCTGGGCGGAAACTATGGTCGCCGTCGAGTACGACGGCGACCACCATCGAACGGATCGCCGCCAGTACGTCAAGGACGTTCGGCGCGCCGAGACGCTCGAGCGGATGGGCTGGCTGATCGTCCGGGTCGTCGCGGAGGATCACCCCGTCGATGTCGTCCGCCGGGTGCGGGAGGCGCTCGCCATCCGGCGGTCGAGTGTGTATTCCGGCCGTTGATTGTGTACTGAGGGCGGGGATTTCGGGGTTTTCGCACTCTGGATGCACACTCGACGCTCCAGGTGCACACTCGACGTCGTCGAGTCTGGGCGCTTCACTGTTCGCCATCCGGCGGTCGAGTGTGTATCCCCGAGGTTTTCGCACCATGGGTACGCCCAACACGCCCAAGACGCCCAAGACGCCCAAGCTAGAAAGTGCTCGTCGGACGCACCCGGTTCGCCATATCCACCAGCGCGTAGCGATGCCGTTGCGTGGGGGCGACGCGAGCCAGGCTGCGCAGCGACGCCTCGACGCCCAGCCGCAGCCCGTGTTCGGTGAACGGGAAGCCGAGGATGTGGTTGGTGCTCGCTTCGTTGTCGTCGAGCCAGTCCATGGCGGCGCCGAGCACCAGTGCGCGGATCTGCAGCACCCTCGGCTCGGTGGGTGGCAGCGCCTCCACGCGGCGGGCGGCGTCGCGGATCTGTTCCTCGGTGATCTCGCTCGAGGACCGGCCCGAGAGCAGGGTCACCGCGCTTGTCAGCCGCGCGGTGGTGAAATGCCTTGACGTGGGCGGCACCTCGTCGAGCGTGCGCACCGCACCGGCCCGATCGCCCTGCGCCGAAAGCGATCTGGCCAGCCCGAACGCCGCCGAGATCACGCCGTCGTTGGTGCGCCACACGGTCCGGTAGAAGTTGTGCTCGTCGGTGTTGCCGGCGAGCTCGGCCGTCGCGGCCAGGGCCAGCTTGGGCGCCAGCTCGCCCGGGAAGGTGTCCAGCACTTCGGTGAAATGCTCGGTGGCGGCATCGTAGTCACCGGTCAACAGCTCGCCGACGGCGCGATACCAGACCAGCCGCCACTGCCAGCCGACCCGCTCGGCGAGGTCGTCGAGCTTTCGGGTCGCCTTGGCGACGTCGCCCAGGTCCAGCAGCGCGCGCACCTCCATCAGCGGCAGCTCCACCGACTCGGACAGCTCCACGCCGTCGGCGTCCAGGGTGCCGTGGCGGGCCGCTCGCAGCGAGTCCAGCGTCTGCACCGGCTGGGACAACACCGTCGCCTGCAGCACCGGGGCGGCCACGTCGGCCTGGTTCACCAGCGGCACCGACAGCGCGGTGACGATCTCGCGGGCGGTCAGCTTCTCCGAGTGCACCTGGCCGTCCAGGTACACGTCGGTGTGCGCGACCAGCAGGTCCACCCCGAACGTCGAGCGGCTGGGACTGAAGACGGTCGACAGGCCGGGGCGCGGGATGCCGGTGTCGTGGGAGACGACCTCGCGCAGCACGCCCATCAGCTGGGCCGACATCTCGTCGGTGCTGGCGAACCGGCGCCGCGGGTCGGGGTCGGTGGCGCGGCGCAGCAACCGCCGGAACGAGTCGTAGGTCTTCAGCACCGGATCGTCTTCGGGCAGGCCGTCGACGTAGCGCCCGTTGCGCGTGGGCATGTTCAAGGTGAGCGCCGCGAGCGTGCGCCCGACGGTGTAGATGTCGGTGGCCACCGTCGGGCCGGTCCGCACGATCTCGTGCGCCTGGAATCCGGGTGTGCCGTAGAGGTAGCCGAACGAATTGATCCGCGACACCGCGCCCAGATCGATGAGCTTCAGCTGCTCCTCGGTGAGCATGATGTTCTCCGGCTTGAGGTCGTTGTAGACCAGGCCGATCGAATGCAGATAACCCAGGGCGGGAAGGATTTCCAGTAGGTAGGCGATCGCCTCGGCGACGGGCAGTTTCTCGTCCTTGGGGCCTCGCTTGAGCGACTGCCCGCCGATGTACTCCATGACGATGTAGCCGACGGGGTCGCCGTGCCGGTCGGTGTGCTCGACGAAGTTGAAGATCTGCACGATCTGCGGGTGCACGACCTCGGCGAGGAACTGGCGCTCGGCCATCGCGATGGCCTGCGCCTCGGCGTCCCCCGAGTGCACCAGGCCCTTGAGCACCACCGGGCGGTCGTTGACGTTGTGGTCGACGGCCAGGTAGACCCAGCCCAGCCCGCCGTGTGCGATGCAGCCTTTCACCTCGTACTGGCCGGCGACGGTGTCACCCGGATTCAGTTGCGGCAGAAACGAATACGCGCTGCCACACGCGGGACAGTAACCCTCTGACAGTCCTTCGGCCCCCGAGCTGGACCGGCCGACCGGCTTTCCGCAGTTCCAGCAGAATCGCTTGGACTCCGGCACCACCGGGTTGGTCATCAGGGCCTCGAGCGGATCGATGTCCCGCACCCGGGGAATCTCGACCAGGCCACCGCCGAGCTGCCGGACCGGCGGCAGCCTCCTCGTCGCGATCGTCATGCGCTCCTGCGGTTCGGAGTCCGGGAGCGAGAGGAGCGGGAAGTCGTCGTCGTCATCGTCGAAGTCGGGCCGGAACAGCGCCTGCGTGGCCTGCGGGCGCCCCTCCGACGCGTCAGCCGCCTCTGCAGCCTCCGAGGCGGGCTGGCTGCCGGGCGTGACGTCTTCCGCCCCGTCGGACTTCCTGAGCTCTGCCATCAGTCCAGATACCTCGGGGCGGGCGGGCCGGGCGCGGGACCGAGGACCGTCAACCATTTGCGGTACAACGTGTTCCACGTGCCGTCGCGGCGGATGCGTTCGAGCGTGCCGTTGACGAACCGGACCAGCCCGGTGTTGTTCAGGTTGACGCCGATGCCGTAGGGCTGGGTGGCCATGTTCGGCCCGACGATGTGCAGGTAGGGGTCCTCCTCGACCAGGCCGGCCAGGATCGAGTCGTCGGTGCTCACCGCGTCGATCTCGCGCTGCTGCATGGCCACCAGGCAGTCGGCCCAGCTGACCACCGACACGATGATCGGGGGCGGGTCGATCTGGCGGATCCGGTGCAGCGAGGTGGTCCCCTTCGCCACGCAGACCCGCTTGCCCGACAGGTCGCCCACCTTCACGATCGGCGAGTCCCGCGGGGCGAGGATGCGCTGGTTGGCGTCGAGATAGACCGTCGAGAAGTTCACCTCCTTGCGCCGTTCGCAGGTGATGGTCATGGTCTTGACGACGACGTCGACCTCCGAGCGCTGCAGCGCGGTGACCCGCTCGTCGGACGACAGGATGCGGTACTCGACGTGCGACGGGGCCCCGAAGATGTCGCGCGCGATCTCGCCGGCGATGTCGACGTCGAACCCCGTGATCTCCCCGGTGATCGGGTCGCGGAAGCTGAACAGGTTGCTGCCGATATCCAGCCCGACGATCAGCCGGCCCCGGGCGCGGATGTCGGCGACGGCCGCGTCCGCCTCCGCCTTGGTTTGGAAGGGCCGCAGGCTGGCGGTGAGGTTGCAGTCCTGGCTGCCGTCGTCCGCGGGCAGCGGGGGCTCCGGCGGCATCTGCTCCATGCCGACCGGCGTGGGCGGCGGCAGGGTCGGCACCGTCGCGACCGTCAGCGATTCCGGCTGCGCGCAACCGGCCAGCACGGTCAGCGCGGCGAGTCCGGCGGCGAGGCGCTTCATCACCGGTATTCCTTCAGCCGCGGCCACAGCCCCAGGGCGACCGCGATCGCCGCGCCGAGGCTCAGCACCACGCCCCCGACCTGCGCGCCGGACAGCCCGCTGCGCGCGTTGAGGACGTCGTTGCGCAGGTGGGTGCGGCTCTGGTCCATGGCCTTGACCAACTGGTCCTCGAGCTTGTCGAACGCCGGGGTGGAGTCGTCTTCACCGCTGCCCAGGGCGACCTGGGTGGCCGCCCGGTAGTTGCCCACCGAGATGTAGGAGTTGATCCGGTCGTTGGCCTGCCGCCAGCGCAGCAACAGCTGATCGGCGCCCTGCAGGTCGGGCTTGTCGACGGCGTCGCTGCGCGCCATGTACTGGTCGAGCTGGGAGTGCATCGAGTCGATGCGCCGGTAGAACGACTGCTTGCGCCGCTCCTCGTCGCCGCGGCGGATCAGCGACAACGTCTCGTCGGCCCGGGCCTGCTGGGCGGTGATCGCCACGTTCGTGACCGTCTTGAGGGACTCCGCGGCAGTGTCCTTCGCGCTACGACTCGCCGTCGTAGAGATGGTCAACGCGGTCCCGACCCATACCACCATGACGAGAATAGCCAGGCCGCCGACGACCAGCCCCGGGTTGATGCGGCGCCGGGTGCGCCGGGCCAGCCAGCGGTGCGCGAACGCGCCGAAGAGCGCGGTGGTGACGACGACCAGGATCACCGGCAGCGGGATCTGGGTGGACGCGGTGGTTTCGCTGTCCACCCGCTTGGACGTCTCGGAGTAGAGCCGCGCCGCGTCGGGCAGGATCGTCGACTGCATCAGCCCGGACGCCTCCGACAGGTACGACGACCCGACGGGGTTGCCCTCACGGTTGTTGGTGCGCGCGATCTCGATGAGCCCGGTGTAGACGGCCAGCTCGGCGTTGATCCGGCCCAGCAGCTCCACCAGCGGCTCGTCCGTCAGCCCGCTGGATGCCCTGGTCACCGCCACCGACGCGTCGGTGATCGCCTGCTCGTAGCGCTCCCGGACGGGACGCGGCTCGGCCTCGGCGATGAACGCGGTCGCCGCCGCGGCGTCGGCCACCGACAGCGTCGTGTACAGCCGCCCGGCGGCGAACGACAGCGGCTCGGTGTGGTTGAGCACCGTGGTCAGCACCTGCTGCCGGTGGTTGATGGTCGTCGACGTGGCGAAGGCGGTGGCGGCGCCCAGGGCCGCGAGGATGATCCCGATGGTCAGGATGCGCCCGGGGGTCGTGGAGATGAACCACCAGCGCGGGTGCGCCGGTTCGGCGGGCGACCGCAAACCCGGGGGCTCGGTCGACGGGTGCGCCAGCTCAACCGTCACGTTTGATCAGCCCTCATCTTTCGGCCACTCGAATTCGCTGCACTGACCTCTATAAGCGAATCTTAAGAGGATTTGCGGCGGATGGGGGGAGGCCGACGCAATTGATACCCGGCTGGAAGCTTGCGGGCACGCATATCCTTGATCTCGTGCAGGGCGACGGTGACGGATGGGTGGTATCCGACAGCGGCGCTCACTATTGGGGCCGGTACGGCGCGGCCGGTTTGCTGCTGCGCGCGCCGCTTTCCGACGGCACTCCAGCGGTGCTGCTGCAGCACCGGGCCGTGTGGAGTCACCAGGGCGGAACGTGGGGCCTCCCGGGCGGCGCCCGGGACAGCCACGAGAGCCCCGAGGAGACGGCGGTGCGCGAGGCGAACGAGGAGGCCGGGCTCGTCACCGAGCTGGTGGCCGTCCGCGCGGCGGTGGTCACGGCCGAGATTCCCGGAATCGGCGGCACCCGCTGGACCTACACGACCGTCGTCGCCGACGCGGGCGCGTTGCTCGATACCGTGCCCAACGGGGAGAGCGCCGAGATGCGCTGGGTGCCCGAGGACGAGGTGGCGGCCCTGCCGCTGCATCCCGGTTTCGCCGCCAGCTGGCACCGCTTGCGCACGGCGCCGGCGCGGTTGCCGCTCGGCCACGGCGACGAGCGCCGGCGGCACCTGCCCCGGACGTTCGAGCTGGAGGCGGGGGTGTTCGTCTGGTGCATGCCGGGCGACCCGCTTCGGGCCGACGAGGCCCCGTCGCACCTGAGTCACCGGATCAGCTCGCTGCTGCAAGCGCCGAGCTGAGCTCCCGCGCGGCGGCCCGCGGATCCTCCGCCGCGGTGATGGCCCGCACCACCACGATCCGCCGCGCACCGGCGTCGAGCACCTCGGGCAGGCGCCGCGCGTCGATGCCCCCGATGGCGAACCACGGCTTGGCGCCGGTCAGCCGCGCGGCGGCCTGCACCAGCGGCAGGCCCGGCGCCTCGCGACCCGGCTTGGTCGGGGTGGGCCAGCACGGGCCGACGCAGAAGTAGTCGGCGCCGCCGGCCGCGGCGGAACGTGCCTGTTCGGGGTCGTGGCTGGACAGGCCGATCACGGTGTCGGGCCCGACGAACTCGCGCGCAACGCCGACGGGCAGGTCGCCCTGACCGAGGTGCAGGACGTCGGCACCCGCGGCCCGGGCGATGTCGGCCCGGTCGTTGACCGCGAACAGGGCGCCGTGCCGGCGCGCGGCGTCGGCGAGGATCTCGCACGCCGCCAGCTCCTCGCGCGCCTCGAGCGGGCCGAACCGTTCTTCGCCCGCCGATCCCTTGTCGCGCAGCTGGATGATGTCCACCCCGCCGGCCAGCGCGGCGTCGGCGAACTGGGCCAGGTCGCCGCTCTCGCGGCGCGCGTCGGTACACAGATACAGCCGCGCGGAGGCGAGCCGGGTGAGACGTGGATGCACACCGCGACGCTAGCGCGCTAGCGTGGACGGCAGAACTACTAGACACGGGAGTCCCGGGTAGCACCACCACCTGCGGGGCTGAGAGTGGGCACAGCCAGTGGGACTGGACCTGCCCTTACCGTCACACCTGATCCGGATCATGCCGGCGAAGGGAGGACAGGGATGCCGACGGGCTGTTTGGCCGTCATCGGAGGCGGCGTCATCGGGTTATCGGTGGCGCGGCGCGCCGCGCAGGCGGGATGGTCGGTGCGGGTGCACCGCACTGGCGAGCGAGGCGCGTCCTGGGTCGCCGGCGGCATGCTGGCGCCGCACAGCGAGGGCTGGCCGGGAGAAGAGCGGCTGCTGCAGCTGGGGTTGGAGTCGTTGCGGCTGTGGCGCGAGGGCGGGTTCCTCGACGGGTTGCCGCCGGAGGTGGTCACGGCCCGCGAGTCGCTGGTGGTGGCCGTCGACCGGGCCGACGTCGCGGACCTGCGCACGGTCGCGGAGTGGTTGTCGGAGCAGGGCCACCCGGTGGTCTGGGAGTCGGCCGCGCGCGATGTCGAACCGCAGCTCGCGCAGGGCATCCGGCACGGCTTTCGGGCGCCGACCGAGTTGGCGGTCGACAATCGCGCGGTGGTCGAGGCGCTGGCCGCGGACTGCGAGCGCCTCGGCGTTCGGTGGGCCGGGCCCGCCGACGAGTTGTCCCGCGTCGAGGGCGACGCGGTGGTGATCGCCAACGGCATCGACGCACCCATGCTGTGGCCAGGCCTGCCGGTGCGCCCGGTGAAGGGCGAGGTGCTGCGCCTGCGTTGGCGAAAGGGGTGCATGCCGCTGCCGCAGCGGGTGATTCGGGCCCGCGTGCACGGCCGGCAGGTGTATTTGGTGCCGCGCGCCGACGGGGTAGTGGTCGGCGCCACCCAGTACGAGCACGGGCGTGACACCGCTCCGGTGGTCTCGGGGGTGCGGGACCTGCTGGACGACGCCTGCGCGGTGCTGCCGGCGCTCGGCGAGTACGAGTTGGCCGAGTGCGCCGCCGGGCTGCGCCCGATGACGCCCGATAACCTGCCCATTGTGCAGCGCCTCGACGAGCGAACTTTGGTGGCCGCCGGCCACGGCCGGTCCGGGTTCCTGCTGGCCCCGTGGACCGCGGAACAAATTGTCTGTCAACTGGTCCCGGTCGGAGCGCCGTCATGATCGTCACCGTCAACGAACAGCGGGTCGAGGTCGACGAGCGGACCACGGTTGCTGCATTGCTGGATTCGCTGGGCTACCCGGACCGGGGCGTCGCGGTGGCCATCGACTTGTCGGTGCTGCCGCGGTCGCAATGGGGCACCACGCTTTGCGACGGTGCACGCCTCGAGGTCGTGACGGCGGTGCAAGGTGGCTGACTCGACCCTGACCATCGCCGACCGCAGCTTCGCATCGCGGCTCATCATGGGCACCGGGGGAGCGACCAACCTTGCGGTGCTCGAGGAGGCGCTGATCGCGTCCGGCACCGAACTGACCACCGTGGCGATCCGCCGGGTCGATGCCGAGGGCGGGACCGGATTGCTGGACCTGCTCAACAAATTGAGCATCATGCCGCTGCCCAACACGGCGGGGTGCCGCAGCGCGGCCGAGGCGGTGCTCACCGCCCGGTTGGCCCGTGAGGCGTTGAACACCGACTGGGTGAAGCTCGAGGTGATCGCCGACGAACGCACCCTGCTGCCCGACGCCGTCGAATTACTCAGGGCTGCCGAGCAATTGGTCGACGACGGATTCGTCGTGCTGCCGTACACCAACGACGACCCGGTGTTGGCCCGCCGGCTCGAGGACGCCGGGTGCGCGGCCGTCATGCCGCTGGGCTCGCCGATCGGCACCGGCCTGGGCATCACCAACCCGCACAACATCGAGATGATCGTCGCGGGGGCCGGTGTCCCGGTGGTGCTCGACGCGGGCATCGGGACCGCGAGTGACGCTGCGCTGGCGATGGAATTGGGTTGCGACGCCGTGCTGTTGGCGAGCGCAGTGACGCGGGCCGCCGATCCGGCGGCCATGGCCGCGGCGATGGCCGCCGCGGTCACCGCCGGCCATCTGGCCCGCCGGGCCGGTCGCATCCCCAAGCGGTTCTGGGCCCAGGCTTCCTCGCCGCCGCGATAACTTCATGAAACGCTATGTCGCGCTTGGCAGTTCGATGGCCGCCGGCCCCGGGATCCGGCCCACCGCTCCCGGTGCGCCCTGGGGATCGGGCCGATCCGCCCGCAACTACCCGCACCTGCTCGCCGAGCGATGCCAGCTGGACCTGGTGGACATCACCTTTTCCGGCGCCACCACCGCCCACGTGCTTGCCGACCGCCAGCGGGGCGCGCCACCCCAGATCGCCGCGCTGGACGGCTCGGAGAGCCTGGTGACGGTGACCATCGGCGGCAATGACGTCGGCTACGTTCCGCTGTTGATGGCCAGCGCCCTGCCGCGGTGGACGCGGCGGATACCGCTACTCGCCGGCCGGATATCCGAACTGTTGGACCGGGATTCGCGCGACCGCGCCCTGGCGGCCGTGTACGACTCCCTGTGTGCGGTGGGCGCGGCGCTGCGTGAGCGCGCCCCGGGCGCCCGGGTTCTGTTCGTCGACTACCTGACGATCCTGCCGCCGGCGGGGACCCCGGCCGCGCCGATCTCGGAGGCCGACGCGGATCTGGGCCGCCATGTGGCCGCGACGCTCGAACGGCTCACGGCCGACGCGGCGAAGGCAACCGGGTGCGACGTCGTGCGCGCCGCCGCCGCCAGCGACAGCCACCACGCCTGGTCGCGCGAGCCCTGGACAACGAAACCCGGTGTGCCACTGCCGCGTCGAGCCGCCCCGCTGCACCCCAACGCGGCCGGGATGCGAGCGGTGGCGGAACTCATTGCGGCACAGCTATGAACGTCAGCCGTTCGCGCGCCACCACTGGTACAGGCCGTTGACGTCGTTGTTGTTCGCGCTGACGTGGCCCAGCACGTTTTTGGCGTCGGTGGTCCAGGTGATGGTCGCGGCGTTCTTGTAGGTGCCGCAGGCCACCTGGCCTGCGCTCGCGGAACTGCCCTGGTGCCATGTCGTCGGCGACTGACCCGCGTCCCCGCAGGCCGCCATGGACACGTCCTTGATGGTGGAGCTGAACGCCGCGGCCAGATTCGTGCCGTTGTCGAAGAGGGCGTAGAGGCCGGCGGCCGGCCCGTTCGAGTCGGGGCTCTGACCGCACAGGAGCTCGGCCAGCTCACCGGTTTCCGTCAGCGTCTGGGGTTTGCAGTTGTTGAGGCCGTAGCCCTTTGACACGTTGCCCGCCAGAGTGTTCAGGTCGTTCGGGTTGCCGGTGTTGGGGTCGGCGGCAGCCGTGGTCGTCCCGGCTACGGCGAAACCGCCCAGCAGCGCCGCGATTGTGGCCGCCCGCAGCGCCTTGGTCAGAGGGGACATGCTGAACTCCTTAAGTCGTTGCACCGGGGTGCGGCCGCGCTGATCTGCGTGAGTCTATTTCGACATTAGGCCGCAGTCAGTAGTTTCAGCAAAACGAAATATGAATACCTGAGCAAACGCGGTTGCGTCACGCTCGAGATGCCGAAGTCATCGGTCGACTTTGCCTGAACGCCATATTGTTATGGCGAAACGCCAACGTTCAACCGTTGGACTTCCACCACTCGTAGAGCGCCGCGGCATCGCCGTTGGAGCCGCGGATATAACTCAACACGTTCTTCGCGTCCGTGGTCCAGATGATCTCTGCGGCATTCTGATAAGTCCCGCACGCCACCTGCCCGGCGACGGCGCTGGAGCCCTGGTGCCACGTGGTGGGCGAGGTGGCGGCGTTACCGCAGCCGGTGAGGACATCCTCCTTGATGCTCTTGGTGAACGAGCTGGCCAGGTCGGTGCCGTTGCCGAACAAGAGGTACCGCGCCTGCGCCGGGCCGGCGGGGTCGGGACTTTGTCCGCATTGGAGCGAGGCGAGCTCACCGCCCGTGATGTTTTGTGCGGTGCAGTTCTTGAGGTCGTAACCCTTGGACAGCGAGGAGGCCAGCGCGTTGACGTCCGACGGATTTCCGGTGTCGGGCGGGTCTGCGCTCGCCGGTGCCACGGTGAGCGTGCCCGCGAGCGCGGCGGCCACCGCCGCCAGCCGTGCGGTGGTGCGATGAGGCATCCCTTGACTCCTTGGCGGTGGTTGCTGCATACCGATCGTAGGGGTACCAGGTTGCCGTGCAAACACATTCCGCCGGATATTGTCTGTCTGGGTACGAATTTGTCGGTCGCGGATAATATCCATGCCGGACAAGCATTTCCGGATGCGGGGCTGATTGTTCCCACGTCGCGCGGTGGTGATTAGCCCTCGGCGGGGATCGGACTTTTTGTTTCGTGATGACGGCGCGACGCTGCTCGGGTATGGTTAGCACGTTTCACGCCAGCTAACTTCTCGTGATCTGGAGAATCCATGACACAGCCGCCCCCTCCGCCCCCGGGATATCCGCCGCAGCAGCCGGCCGGGCAGGCGCCGAATAACTACCTGGTGTGGTCCATTCTGGTGACCATTTTCTGCTGTCTTCCCTTCGGGATCGTGGCAATCGTCAAGTCCAGCCAGGTCAACGGGCTCTGGGCGCAGGGGCGTTACGCCGAGGCGCAGGCGTCGGCCGACAGCGCCAAGAAGTGGGTCATGTGGTCGGTCATCGTCGGCCTGATCGTGATCGTCATCAACGTGATCCTGGCGGCGACCGGCGCCTACAACGGAGACAACACGAACGCGGCGATGCTTGCCGCGATGTTCTAAGGTCGGCGTCGTGATGGTCACCCGACAGGGCTTCGCGCCGCTGAGTTTGGCTGCGCCCCTGGCGGTGGCCGCGTCGACGACGCTGGTCTGCGCGGCCGTTTGGGTGGGTGACCCGACCACCCCGAACGGCCCGCTGCCGGTCTGCCCCACCAAGGCGCTGCTCGGTATCGACTGCCCCGGCTGCGGCAGCATGCGCATGCTGTATTCGCTCATGCACGGCAATCTGCTGGCGGCCGCCAGGTTCAACGCGCTCGGCCTCGCGGCGCTGGTGCTGTTGGTCTGGGCGTACCTGGCGTGGACCTACGGCCGGGCCACGGGCAGGCGGATTCGCGGCTGGCAGCACCAGCGCTGGTCCGCCGCCGTGGCGCTGGGCCTCGTGGTGATCTGGTTCGTTGTGCGAAACCTCCCCTTCGCCCCGTTCAGCGCGCTGCATGTCTGAACGTGTCGATCGGCGCGACCGGTGCACCGCGGTCTAACCTGGGGCTTAATGCTGAACAAATCGTCGACGGTCCCGGCGGTGCTCGTCACGGTCGCCCTGACCGGGATCGCGGCCGGTTGTTTCCACAAGTCGGCCGACCCCACGCCCGGAACGCCCAACCCCGCGGCGGCCGAGTTCGCCGACACTTTGCACAGCAAGGTCACCGCCGACGCGATGATGGTGCACCTGTCCAAGTTGCAGGACATCGCCAACGCCAACAACGGCACCCGTGCGGTGGGCACCCCCGGCTACGAAGCCAGCGTCGATTACGTGGTGGATACATTGCGCCACAGCGGTTTTGACGTGCAGACGCCGGAGTTCTCCGCGCGCGTCTTCCACGGTGACAAGCCGGTGGTGACCGTCGGCGGCCGGCCCGTCGAGGCGCGTGCGCTGGACTTCAGCCTCGGCACCCCGCCGGACGGGGTGAGCGGCCCGCTGGTGGCCGCGCCCGCGGACGACAGCCCCGGGTGTGAAGCGTCCGACTACGACAGGCTGCCGGCGCAGGGTTCCGTGGTGCTGGTCGACCGCGGCAATTGCCCGTTCTCCCAGAAGGAAGACGTCGCGGCCAAGCGCGGCGCCGTCGCGATGATCGTCGCCGACAACGTCGACGAGCAGCAGATGGGCGGCACCCTCGGGCCGGACACCGAAGTCAAGATTCCGGTGGTGAGCGTCACCAGATCCATCGGGGTGCAGCTGCGCGCGCAGCCCGGGCCGGTCACCATCAAGCTGACCGCGAGCGTGCAGAACTTCAAGGCCCGCAACGTGATCGCGCAGACCAAGACGGGCTCGTCCCACGACGTGGTGATGGCCGGCGCCCACCTCGACAGCGTGCCGGAGGGGCCGGGCATCAACGACGACGGGTCCGGCGTGGCCGCGATCCTGCAGACCGCGATCCAGCTCGGCAGCTCGCCGTCCGTGCACAACGCGGTGCGGTTCGGCTTCTGGGGCGCCGAAGAGCTCGGGCTGATCGGGTCGCGGAACTACGTGGAGTCGTTGGATCTCAACGGGCTCAAAGACATTGCGCTGTATCTGAATTTCGACATGCTGGCGTCGCCGAACCCCGGTTACTTCACCTACGACGGGGACCAGTCGCTGCCCATGGACGCGCGCGGCCGGCCCGTCGTCCCCGAAGGCTCGGCCGGCATCGAGCGCACGCTGGTCGCCTACCTGAAGTCCGCCGGAAAGGCCGCGCAGGACACGTCGTTCGACGGCCGTTCCGACTACGACGGTTTCACCCTCGCCGGGGTCCCGGCCGGTGGGCTGTTCTCCGGGGCCGAGGTCAAGATGTCCGCCGACCAGGCCAAGCTCTGGGGCGGCACCCCCGACCAGCCGTTCGACCCCAACTACCACCAGAAGACCGACACGCTCGACCACATCGACCGGACCGCCCTGGGCATCAATGGCGGCGGCGTCGCCTATGCCATCGGCCTGTATGCGCAGGACCTGGGCGGGCACAACGGGGTACCGGTCATGGAGGACCGCACGCGACACGTGCTCGCGAAGTCATGATCCGCCGGCTGGGCGCGACGGTGCTCCTGCTGGCCGGGTTGCTGTCGGGGTGCTCGTCGGGCTCACGTGTGGCGGGGCCGGCCGCTGCGCCGGACCTGGGCCGCGGGCTGGCCGGAAAGGTGACCGCGGACCGCATCCTCGCGCACCTGCGGGCGCTGCAGGACATCGCCAACGCGAACAAGGGGAACCGGGCCGAGGGCACCCCCGGCTACGACGCCAGCGTCGAATACGTCGCGAAGACGCTGCGCGACAGGGGATTCGACGTGGCCACACCGCAGTTCGACCGGCTGTATGCCGAATCCCCCGGGAAACCGGCGGTGACGGTCGGCGGCCTCGGCTATCAAGTTGACCAGGCATCCCTGCTGGTGCAGACCCCTCCCGGCGGCCTGACCGGTCAGCCCGTCCGGCCCACGCAGCCGTCCGGCTGCTCGGCCGCCGACTACCCGGGCTTGCCGAAGGGGGCGATCGCCGTCGTCGACGACGCCCGCTGCTCGGTGGTGGACAAGCAGAACAGCGCGGTGGCCAAGGGCGCCGCGGCCGTGATCGTGCTCAGCACCCCCGCGGGTCAGGGGGCGCCGCCCACGCTGTTCAACCCCGGCTACTTCAAGCAGCTGACCGTGCCGGTCGCGGTTGCCGGTGGCTCCGCCGCGAGCGCGCTGGCACGCGCCACCGCACCGATACGTCTCGTGCTGGACGCCCGCAACGTCGTGGTCACGTCGCGAAACGTGCTGGCGCAGACCAAAACCGGCTCGCCGCACGAGGTGGTCGTGGTCGGTGCGCACCTCGAGGGGCCGCCGGGGGGGCCGGGCATCAACGACAACGGTTCCGGGGTCGCCGCGGTGCTGGAGACCGCGCTGCAGCTCGGCCCGCTGGCCCCGGTGAACGACGCGGTCCGGTTCGCGTTCTGGGGTTCCGGGGCGATGGATTATGTCTTCGGGATGGACGACGCTCAGCTCAACGACGTCGCGCTGTACCTGAACTTCACCACGCTGGGGTCGACGAACGCGGGCTTCTTCACCGACGACGGTGATCAGTCGGGTCCGGCCAGCCCGGGGGTGTCTTTCGGGGACGTCCCCGACGGCTCGGCCGGCATCGAGCGCACCCTGGCCGGGTTCCTGAACCTCGCGGGCAAGCGGCCCGCCGACATGCCGCTGGACACCAGGGCCGACTACCACCCGTTCATGGTCGCGGGCGTGCCGGTGGGCGGCATGACCGCCGGCGCCTCCCAGATGAAGACCACCGTGCAGGCCCGCCTGTGGGGCGGTCAGGCAGGGGCACCCTTCGACCCCAATTACCGGGGCCCCCGGGACACCGTCGATAACGTCAGCCGGGAGGCGCTGGGGATCATGGGTTCCGGGGTGGCGTTCGCCGTCGGCACCTACGCGGAGTCCGTCGGTGGGGTCAACGGGGTGCCCGGGCACGACAAGCGGCACCGCTCCCGCGTTCCGTAGGCGGGCTTGTCGGTGGGGTCTGCAATTATCGAATGCATGTTCGATAAGCGGCTTCACGAGTATTGGGAGCCCCCACAGCACGGTCGCGCGCGGGCGCTGGTGGAGCGGATGCGCGCCTCGTGGCGGGATGAGGCGCGGGCGGCGGCGGATCGGTTGGATGCGATCGGGGAGCTCTTCGAGATGCGCCGCGCCGAGCGGGGTGAGGAGGCCGATTGGGCGGTCGATACGTGGGCCGCGGTGGGTGGGGAGGTCGCTGCGGCGTTTCGGATCAGCCTGGCCATGGCGGGTAGTTACCTGCATCAGGCGCTGGCGATGCGTGAGCGGCTGCCGCAGGTGGCGGCGGTGTTTCGGACCGGCGACATCGACTATCGGACGTTTCAGATGCTGGTGTACCGCACCGGTCTGATCACCGATGCGCAGTTGCTGGCGGTGGTGGATGGGCAGCTGGCGGTAGCCGTGCCGCGGTGGCCGTCGATGACGCGGGGCCGGCTGGCTGGGCAGGTCGACAGGATCGTGGGCAAGGCCGACGCGGATGCGGTGCGCCGCCGCCACGAGTCGCGGAACGAGCGGGAGGTGTCGATCTGCGACCTGGAAGGCGGGATGTCTGAGATTCACGGCAGCCTGGTCAGCCCGGACGCCCACGCGCTGGACAGCCGGCTGGACGCGGTGGCGGCCACGGTCTGCGAGCGGGACCCACGCAGCCACGCTCAGCGGCGCGCGGATGCGTTGGGGGTGTTGGCCGCCGGGGCGGATCGGTTGGGGTGTCGCTGCGGGCGCGATGACTGTGCGGCCGGCGCGCGCCGGCCCGCCGCGCCGGTGGTGATTCATGTGATCGCCGAGCAGACCACCCTCGATGGCGGCGACGCCCCCGCCTCCGAGGGGGGTGTCGACACGCTGATCGCCCCCGAACTGCTCCGGGAGCTTGCCCGGTCGGCCACGCTGGTGCCGCTGGCTCACCCCGCCGGCGCCCCACCCGAGACGGGCTACGTGCCGTCGACGGCCCTGGCCGATTTCGTGCGGTGCCGGGACCTGACCTGCCGGGCGCCGGGCTGTGACCGCCCGGCGGCCCACTGCGACCTGGACCATACGATCCCGTGGGCCGACGGTGGCGCCACGCACGCGTCGAAGGTTAGATGCTGCTAATATACCCCCATGGCGAAGATGAAATCCGCTGGTCAGCGGGCTGGGGTGCGGTCGGCGGCGATTTACGCGCGTATCTCGGCTGATGTGGAGGGCACCGGGTTGGGGGTGGCGCGGCAGTTGGAGGATTGCCGCAAGCTGTCTGCTGACCGCGGTTGGCCGGTTGGCGATGAGTATGTCGATAACGATGTGTCGGCGTTCTCGGGCAAGCCGCGTCGGCAGTATGCGCGGATGCTGGCCGATCTGGCATCAGGGGCGCGGGATGCGGTGATCGTCTACAACTTGGACCGGTTGCATCGCCGACCGGTGGAGTTGGAAGAGTTTGTCGCTTTGTGTGAGTCGGTGGGTGTGCGAGACGTGGCTACCGTGACCGCCGATATTGACCTGGGTAACGATGACGGGTTGTTCATGGCCCGGATTTTCGCCGCGTTCGCCGCCAAGGAGTCCGGGCGCAAGTCCGCACGTATTCGCCGCAAGATGTTGCAGAACGCCGAACAGGGACTACCGCACGGCTCGGTGCGCCCGTTCGGCTACGAGGACGACAAGATCACGCTGCGGACGTCGGAGGCGGCGGTGGTGCGTGAGATGGTGGACCGCTACTTGGCGGGCCAGTCGTTGTTGTCGTTGACGGTGTGGCTCAACGACTCCGGCGTTTCCCCGGCGGTGGCCAAGTCGTGGCAGACCTCGGCGGTGCGCCAGATCCTGTGCTCGGGCCGTATCGCCGGGCTGCGGGAGCATCGTGGTGAGGTGATCGGGCCTGCGAAATGGCCGGCGATCATTACGCCGGCGGAGCGGGACCGGATCTTGGCGCGTATCGCGGCGCGGTCGGTGACCAAGACGCGGGCGCGCACATATGTGTTGTCAGGGATGCTGCGGTGTGGGCGTTGCGGTAATCGGCTGTATTCGCAAGCCCGGCACAGTAATCCCGATCATCGGGTGCGCCGCTATGTTTGTCTGAAAGGACCCGATCATGGCGGCTGTGGTCGGCTGACGGTGGTCGCCGAACCGGTTGAGGCTTTGTTGACTGATGCGGTGTTGACCCGCCTGGATTCTCGGGATCTGGCGAAGGTGTTGGCCGGCAAAGCCAGCCCTAATCATGATGTGGCTGCGTTGGCGGCGGCCGTGGAGGCCGATCAAACGCGCCTCGATGAGCTGGCCGGTTTGTATGCCGACGGCGCGATCAGCGCGCGGGAGTGGATCGCGGCCCGCGACCCGATCACCAGCCGCATCCAGCAGGCCAGGCGTGACATCGCTGAGGCCACCGATACCAGTGAGGTTTATGAGTTGGCGGGCACCGGCGGGGCGTTGCGCGGCCAATGGCCGGACCTCGACGTGGAACGCCAGCGGAGCATCGTCAAATCGATCCTGGATCACGCGGTGATCGCACCGGGCACCCCCGGTTCCCGCAGTCTCGACATTAACCGCGTGCAACCCCATTGGCGCATCTAGGTTTTCGGCGTCGCGGATGCTCCCTGGCGAGTGCCGAGTGTCTGGGCTGGTGGGCCGTCAAGGCCAAAGCCGCACGCGGTCGAAGCCAGCTTCGAGCCTGGACGGCCCACCAGCCCAGACACCAGGAATGCTCTTATCGCCGGGAAGGGTTGTGTTGAAATAACTTTCGTCGTCTATCCGGTTGGCCGGTGACGGTACGGTGCCTTTGCGTGCTCAGCGCAGGAGGGTTGCGATGGCAGCCAGGGTGGTGGGGTCGGTGACGGTGACGGATAGGGCTTGGCGTTCACATGAGGCGGTCAGCCAGGCTATGAACTCCGGGCGCTCGTGCAGCGGGACCGCGCCGGCATCGTGGTTGTTGGCGGCGCCGCCCGCGGGCGTCGTGGCCATCACCCTGCCCCGCGTGGTGGCGGCGAGATGCGGGTGGAGACAGTCCGGGATTCGGTGATACCGGTGATGCGGGCGCTGATGTGGCGCAGGGCTGCGGAGATGACCAGGACGCGGTCACCGGCGCTGGCGTGTCCGGCGCGGTCGAACTCCCACAGCATCTCATCGGTGTCGATCGGTTGCTGCTGCCTGCCGGTGCTCGCCGTCACGTCGTCAGCGAAATGGGCGGATTGCGTATCGTCCTGTCGCCCTGAATGTTTGGCTATCTGGTTACGGGTCCAGGTGGCGCGGGCGGCGCGCAGGGCACCCATGGTGGTCGAATAGCGCCGCGATTTGGTAGTGATGTGGCCGCGGTAGCCCAGGGTGTGCAGCCAGCGCCCAATCCCCGCCAACGACGGACCCGCGGACGCTGGGTGTTCGGCGAGTCCGGCGATGGTGGACAGGATGGCCCGCACATGTTCAGTAACGTCGAGTTCGCCGATCGCTTCTGCGGACAGCCGGCGCGCGGTGATGCCGAAGTCGTGCAGGGATTTGGTGACGTATTTCGCCAGATATGCCGCAACCCTGCGCGGCGACAACCGCGAGGCCGAAGCGACTGCGGTGTCGTCGACTTCGGAATCGCTTGCGGTTATTGGTTCGGGTGTCAATGGTTGGGTATCAATTTGGGTGCCGAACCGCACCGTGCGCACCCCGCCCGGGTTGGCGTAATCGTCGTCGCCGGCGGGCACGTCGATACTGACGCGACTGGCAGCGTGTTGGATCAAGGCGGCCAGCTCGGCGGCGGTGATCGCTGACGACCAGCCGGGATGCTGCTCGGCTACCGGACGAGACAACCTGCCACCCCGCGGGGCGGCGGGGCCGTGACGATCGTGGTCACCTGATTTCGTGGTGTCGTTGGTGGCGGGTGGCGGGTCGAGGCGGATCAGGGCATGGATGTGGGGTATGGCGCGGGCTTGCAATTCAACGACTTTGACGAAGCTGACCCGCACCGAGCCGGGCTTGACGCCAACTGTTTTCAGGTGCGTCGCCACGGCGCGCCGTAGTGCGATGGTGAACCGCCGCCACAGCTCGGGCAGATGCCAGGTGAACAAGATATGTCCCAGATAGTCGTAGCAGTCCGCGCACAATGGTTGGCCCACCAGAGGGTCATCGACACTGTGGATTATGGTGCAGCGCAGGCAGTTTCCGTGCCGGCAGCGGCCCGCCGACCTGTTGGGTATGGCGTGACACGGAGTTCCGGTGGCGTTGTGCACGGCCCCGTAGCTGGGGGCGGTCAAGGTGGTGAACACTTGCGGACGGTTGGCGACCTCGACGGGTATGTCGTGGTGGCCGCCGGCGGCTCCGGCGTGCACGAGTTGCCAGGTGTCGCGGGCGTAGAGGTCTGAGCATGACGGGCACACCGCGTGACGGCGGTTGTTGCAGCGCGTCCACACCGTGTGCTGACGCCCGGCGGTGTCGACACCGAGCAGCTGGATCGGGTGGGCGCAGTAACCGACCGATTCCACTCGCCGCCACCACGACCCGAAACCGGGTGAGGAGGCGCGCCGGCACATCTGGGTGACCACCGCATCGGCATCGATGGTGGCCGGCAGGCCCGGCAGCACGATCACCGGGCTCTGCGTCGTTACGGTCTTCACCGATTTCCTGTTCGCCTGAACGCGGTGCCCGAAAGGTGCGGGCCAACAAGGTGATATCGCGATCGGTGACGTGAAAGGCCCGGACCCGTATCGGGTCGGCGGTGCCATCGATCATCACGTACCCGATGCCGGGGGTGGTATCAGCGATCAGGTCGCATTCGGCGCCGGCATCGCGGGCTCCTTGGCCCAAGACCATGGCGGTTTGGGTAGCCTCGGTCATCCGCAGCCCGATCCGCACGGTGAACAACTGCCGTACCGGCAGGGTGTCTTTGGCCGGGTCTTGCACCGCGGCTACCACCGATATCCCGACCGCACGCCCTTGGGATAACAGCAGGCCGAGGAGTTGTTCTGTCTCGGCGCGGAGTTTGCGGTCGGTGACATAGGCGGTCAGCGCGGCGATCTCATCAATGATCAGCACGATCAACGGCTCAGCGAGGGCGGGGGTGTGCAGGCGGGTGTGCCCGCGCAGCCGGGTGGCGCGGGTCTGCATCAGCTTCACCAGCTCGCGCAGCAGTTCCACGGTGGGCTGACCGGTGTGGTAGCAGAACCGGGCGAACAGCGGCGCGCCAGCACCGAGTTCCATGCCGCCTTTGGGGTCGATCACCCACAACCGCACCCGCCCCGTTTTAACGTGGGGTGCCAGCCCGGCGATCAGCGACCACAACACCGAGCCTTTGCCGGCTCCGGTGGCACCGGCGGCCAGGATGTGCTGGCCCAACACCGGTAGGTGCCACCAGCGCCGCGATTCGGTGACCCCGACCCGCACCGCGCCCAGATCGACCGCCGAACCCGGGGGTTGGCATGGGCACCGCGATCGGCTGGCCGAGCACATCCCCGCGGCCCGATGATGATCCGCAGCTGGCCCGGCGTGGTGGCGCGGATCGTCAACCGCTGCGCGTCCCAGGTCGCCGCCAGTGCGAGGGCGCGTTTCTGCCAGTCGGCAATCGACTGGCCGGTCACCACCTTGACGATCAGCACGTCGGCGTGATGGCCGATCCGCACCGATTGCAGGGCAGGCACCAACGTGCGTTCACCCAGTTTGGCGGTCAGGCCGTGCAGGGCGCAGACCGATTCCCAGTTGCGGTGATAACGCCACCACGCCCAGAAACGCTGCCGCAGCGGAGCGCTGACCCACCGGGTGAATGAGGCCGGCTGGCACACCCACCAGCCGAGGTATGCCACGGCCTCCACAACGGCGGTCAAAACGCCGGCTCGGGCGCCGTGACTGAAACCGACCCAGATGGCGACGACGGTGGGAATGCTCAGGGAGGGAAACAGGATTGCCCACCACAGCAGATACCCGGCGGCTTTGAGTAGTCCGACGATCAGCTCGCCGATCCAGTCATCATCGGGTGATGGATTGTTGTTGTGGTTCTTACGGTTTGGACTATTCGACATGACGGTCTGCCTTCACTTACGACGGGGAAAGAAGGGGCGGGAGCGTCGGCCCGGCAGCCCATAGGCGCACGCTGTCGCGGGCTGCCGGGCCGGCTGCGGTTACCGGGCCTGCTGGCCCGTCTTGACGGTGGCGAGGTCGGTGGCGGTGATGGCTTCGGCGCGGTACGCGATGCCCGAGCGGCCGTCTTGCGACCACGGCAACGCCACCAGACCCGTCACAGACACCGGCTGGCCGACAACGACTTTCGGTTCCCCGACCACGGTGACCGCCAGCACTTCACCGCCGGTGGCGTCCAGGGCGATCAGCTGCACCTGCCACAACGCCTGCCCGGTGGCCTTGTCCACGCGCGGTGCACCGGTGTCGAAATTCGTGCGCTGCTCGGGAATCCGAGTACAGAGGAACGTCACCCCGGTGGTGTCGATACGTAACTTCATGGATTGCTGTCCTTCCTTGCGGTGTTGGCGCGGTCTGTTCGGCCGCGACTCAAGGACAGCGCCATCCCGGATGCGCCCGGAAGTGACAGGCAGTGATACTGGTGATGACCGCACACGCGCACACGTAGCTGACCTGCGCTGATGTATGCGGCATGATCGAAGCCATGGCCGCAGTCGACCCGATCCGGGCACTCAATGCGCAGCGGCTCAGCCAAGCCCGCAAACGCTACGGCTACAGCTTGCGTGAGTTGGCGATCGAGGTCGAAAACGTGCGCAAGCTACGCGGCGACCCCGACCTGCCCGCGCGGGAATCCCTGCGGCAAAAAATCGCCCAGATCGAGCGGACCGGAATGCTCGGCCCGCTGTGGCGTGAAGACCTGGCCGCGGTGTTCGGCGTCGAACCCGACGAAATGTTCAGCGTGCCGATCGCCACCGAGCTGCCGCACCCGCTGCTGATACAACTACCCGTCGACCGTGACGTACTCGCCGTCATCGAGGCCCAGCAACATGCCCACATCCAAGCTGAGCACACCTTCGGCCCCCAACACGCCCGCCCCCTGGTGGAATCCGATCTGGTCACCATCGAATCCCTGATTGCCCACGCACCCTCGCAGGTCAAGGCAGAGATGCGGCGCGCCGCTGGGGCTATCGCCGAAGTTGCCGGGTGGATCGCCCAAGACCTCGGAGATCACGCCGCCGCGGAGAAGCTCACCCACACCGCAGCCCTGCACCTACGTACGGCCGGCCCGCCATTCAACGCCATAATCTTGATGCGCCAATCCAACATTCTCACCCGCACCAACCCCGACCTGGCCACCGCCTTGGCCACCGATGCCGCCGACCTCATCGACGGCCACGACGTGGGTCGCCTGGCCGCCAGCATCGCCCGCCAACAGGCCCTTGCCGAGCTGGCCAATCACAATGAGCGGGGATTTCATCGCTACGCCGCCGCAGCCCTCGAACTCGGTGACCTGCAACCCCACCCGCATGATCATGCGATCTATGCCCACGGCGCCTACGTCGCCAGCGAGATCGCCTCCGGCTACCTGCGCATCGGTGACCCGGATAAAGCCCTAACCCTGCTCGCCGGGCACCATCACGCCTGGACATCACAGCAGCACCGCGATCAGACCGTGGCCGATATGCGACTCCTGCACGCCTACATCGCCACCGGCGAATACCAGCAAGCACTGGCACTGACCGCCGCAGCGATCCCGGGCTACCTGGCCGCGCCCTCGCAGCGAGCCAGGATTCATCTGGCCAGGGCAGGCACAATCGTGCGAGACCGTCGACGGCGAAACAAAGACCCGATCCTGCAACAGCTCGCCGGCCGCATCAAAAACGCCACCCAAGGAGTCACCCCGTGAGCCGTCGAATCATCCCCGACACCACCACCACCACCGACCCCGCGGCCACCCACACGGTCGCGGTGCTGCCGGTCGGCTCATTCGAACAACACGGCCCCTACCTTCCGCTGGGCACCGACACCCTCATCGCCACTGCCATCGCATCCGCAATCAATCAGCACCACAACGTATTTCAGCTACCACCGGTCGCGTTCAGCTGCTCCCACGAACACGCCGCCTACCCCGGCACCATCAGCATCAGCGCCACCACCTTGGCCGCGATCGTCGCTGACATCATCGAATCGCTGGCACAGCAGAACATCGCCGGGCTGATCGTCGTCAACGGCCACGGCGGCAACGCCGTACTCACCAACGTCGTCCAACAAGCCAACCACCCCAACAACCCCGTCAAGGTTGGGCTCTACCCCAGCCGCGAAGACTGGACCGAAGCCCGCACCGCCGCAGGAATCCACAGCAGCAACCACGACGACATGCACGCCGGCGAACTAGAGACCTCCATCCTGCTCGCCACCCATCCCGACTACCTGCGCGACGGCTGGCAGACCAGCGACCACACAGCCAACGACCGCCGCTACCTCACCAGCCTCGGCATCCACGCCTACACGCCCACCGGCGTCATCGGCTCACCATCCCAGGCCACCGCCGCCAAGGGCAGCAGTGCCCTCGACCACCTCGGCCGCAACGCCGACACCCTGATCGAACTCCTCACCACACGTTGAGCACAAGCGACAGCTCGGCGGCTACCTTCCGGGCTTCGCTGCGCTCCCTTCGCTTCCGTCCGCTGGCGCTCCCGTCCGCGCCGGTCGCTCCACTGCGCCCTGCGTCCGCCGCCGAGCACCAGACCAGCGCCCACCACTCAGTGAGAACACCGGCCGTGTTCGCGCCTGCCACCGCCAGGCCAACGGCGTTTGCGCCTCTCGCGCGGCGACCAGAGCCGGGCCAGACCGCCGGCCACCGTGGGACACATGCCCTGACCTCGCACGTGAGGACTTTCTTTACTGCTATTAAAGAACTACCGGCGTTTCCGCGGCCTCGCGAAGCGGGGCGTCGGTAGGGTCCGCGTCCGAACCGGTGCGGTCTGACTCATTTCTTTACCGGCCGCGAGCAGTGTGGCGTGCCTGCAATCGTCAGATCCGTCGACCGTGCCTGGTTCGGCGCGGAACCGCCGGACGGAATGACCTGATAGGAGCGCGACCAAGCATCCCGTAGCAGTATCGTCCCCGCCCGACGGCTTCGCCCTTTCACCCCATCCAGGAAATCCCGGTCACAGGAAGGCCGCAATGCAATCCACCATCGCCGCATCCACCCAACCACAGGTCACCGTCGGTGTCGACACGCACAAGCAGTTCCACGTCGCCCACGCCGCCGATCAGCTGGGCCGTCCGCTGGGCAGCCACCGCATGGCAGCCAGCACCGCCGGGTACCGCCAATTCGTGTCCTGGGCTCACGGGCTGGGCCAGCTTGTCATCGTCGGTATCGAAGGCCCCGGCCACTACGGCGCGGGCCTGGCCCGGTATCTGCGCGCCGAGGGCATCCCGGTCACCGAGGTCGGCCGCCCCAAACGGCAGCGCCGGGCACGCTACGGCAAATCCGACGATGCTGATGCGGCCGGAGCCGCCGCGATCGTGTTGGCCGGCGAAGCCCTCGGCGACCCCAAGTCCGCCGACGGTGCTGCCGAAATGGTGCGGGTGCTGCGGGTGGCCCGTACCAGTGCGGTGCGCGCCCGCGCCAAGGCCTACACCGCCCTGCAGGACCTTTTGGTCACCGCTCCCGCAGCGCTGCGTGAACAGCTGGCCGGCCTCTACAAAAAGCGTCTCATCCAGGCCTGCAAACAGTTGTCTGAGTCCGAAACGCCAAGCAGTCCAACCGATGCCATCACGATGGCGATCAAATCACTGGCGGCGCGCTGCGAGCAACTCGACGTCGAAGCCGCCCGGCTCAAACACCACATCGACACCATCACCGCCACCGCCGCACCGCAGTTGCGCGCCGTCTACGGTGTTGGCCCCGACACCGCCGCCACGCTGCTGGCAGCGATCGGCGACAACCACGATCGGATCAACGGCGATGGCGCCTTCGCTAAACTCTGCGGAGTCAGCCCGCTGCAGGCCTCCAGCGGCAAAACCGTCCGACACCGACTCAACCGCGGCGGCAACCGTGATGCCAACCGGGCGCTGCATGTCATCCTGGTCGTGCGGCTGCGCCGCCACCAACCCACCCGTGACTACATGGCGCGCCGCCTCGCCGAAGGCAAAACCAAAAACGAGGTCATGCGCTGTCTCAAGCGCTACCTCGCCCGCGAAATCTTCCACGCCATTCAGCCGTCAAGAAAGGCAACAAAAATCGTTGCCTGAATATAGGAGCATCTGCTATCAAGCTCGCCGGCGCGGGGCTGCTGCTCGAGCAGTTCGTCGACTTCGCCGATGCGGCCGATACCGACACGATCACGACAGAGCTGGCGGTGCAGTGGGCCACAATGCCGCCGGGTAGCTCCTCAACCTGGCACGCGCAACGGCTGAGCGTGGTGCGCTGTTTCGCCCGCTGGGTGCAGGCCTTCGATCCGGCCGTCGAGGTGCCGCCGGTCGATGTGCTGCCGACCCGCACCAGGCGCGCCACGCCGTATCTGTATTCCGACGCCGATGTCGCCGCCTTGATGGCCGGGGCCGGGCGGCTGCGCTCACCGCTGGCCGCCGCGACGATGCAGACATTCATCGGGCTGGTGTTCGCCACGGGGCTGCGGCGCGGGGAGGCGCTGAGTCTGGACCGCGGCGATTTCGACCCGGCCACCGGCGTGTTGACGATACGTGAGGCGAAATTCCACAAGCCCCGACAACTGCCGTTGCACCCCTCCACCACGGCCGCGCTCACCGCCTACGCAGCGCGCCGGGACCGGCTGTGTCCGCATCCGCGCACGGGCGCGTTGTTGGTGTCCACCACCGGTGCCCGACTGGCGGCCACCACGGTGTCACAGACGTTCCGAACGCTGTTGCGCGAGAACGGGATCGGGCAACACTGCCCGGCATGTCGCCCGCGCATTCACGACGCCCGGCACACCTTCGCGGTAAACACTTTGCTCGACTGGTATCGCGATGATGCCGACGTGCAGGCACGGCTGCCGCTGCTGTCTACCTACCTCGGCCACACCGACCCACGGCACACCTACTGGTACCTCTCGGCCGCGCCAGAACTGCTCGCCCTCGCCGCCGACCGGATGCAGCGCCACGCCGGAGCGACCTCATGACCGCGCTCGCCCCGACCCTGCAGGCCTTCTTCACCGAACGCCTCGCCCGGCAGAAGAACGCCAGCCCACACACCGTCGCCTCCTACCGCGACACACTGCGGCTGCTGCTCGGTTTCGTCGCGGAGCGCACCGGCACACCGCCGGCCCGAATGCAGATCGAGGACCTCGACGCCCCGCTGATCGGCGCGTTCCTCGACCACCTCGAATACCAGCGCGCCAACAGCGTGCGCAGCCGCAACACCCGCCTGGCCGCGATCCACTCGCTATTCCGATTCGCCGCACTGCAACACCCCGAGCACGCCGCGCTCATCGCTCGGGTGCTGGCCATCCCACCCAAACGCTGCAACCGTGCTGTCGTGTCCTTCCTCAACGACCAGGAAATCGACGCGCTACTCGCCGCTCCGGACACCAGCCGGTGGATAGGCCGTCGCGACCACGCGCTGCTGCTGGTCGCGGTCCAGACCGGGCTGCGGGTCTCCGAGTTGACCGGGCTGTGCTGCGGAGACGTCCATCTCGGAGCGGGGGCCCACGTGCGCTGTGTCGGCAAGGGACGTAAACAGCGCTGCACGCCGCTCACTGCCGAGACGGTCGCGGTGCTGCGGGGCTGGCTGGCCGAACGACGAGGCCGACCCGAGGATCCGTTGTTCCCGACCAGCCGCGGTCGACCGCTCAGTCGTGACGCGGTCGCGCTGCTCGTCACCAACCACGCGATCACGGCGCGGCAGCGCTGCCCCTCCATCGATGCCAAAACGATCACCCCGCACGTCCTGCGCCACTCGACGGCCATGACCCTATTGCGCGCAGGCGTGGACACATCAGTGATCGCGCTCTGGCTCGGCCACGAGAAAACAGACACGGTCCAGATCTATCTGCACGCAGATCTCCGCCTGAAAGAACGCGCCCTCGCTCGCACCACCCCCGTCCATGCGACCCCGGGCCGATACCGACCCCCCGACACCCTGCTCGCGTTCCTCGAGGCGCTTTGATTATGCCGAGTGCATGGACACAGATCCCTTACCGCGCAGACGATTCAGCGGCGTCCTCGGCATAATCCGGTGCTCGGCATAGTGGGTGTTATCCCGATGTCGGGATAACACCCACAGGACCACTGATCGCTTGAGGACATCACGCTCCATCCGCAGCTCAGCGTTCTCGCTGCGC